>NZ_OY760905.1:3456264-3770470 GCF_963664135.1 uncultured Acetobacterium sp.
ATTGTTTACAATAATTATCATCCAGATTGTCAGTTTTACGACTACATACCAGGTTTTTGCTGAAACAATTGGGGATGATACCATTCATGATTCAGGAACGGGAACAGTGGAAGATCCTTATGTATATGACGTTGATGCGCTCTCGAAAGTTTCATGGAAACACCTGAAAACAATTGGTGATGAGCAGATTCATGAAATCTATCAAATTGTTGAAAATGAGGTGATGCAATATAGTTGGTATTTTTCGCCTGAAATTTGCAAAAACCCTTCAATTAGCGGACCCTATTTCCTGGGGATTAACAAATATTTAATCAACAAATCTGATAATTTGCCAGGGGGAAGCAGTGACGAAGCGCTCTATTTTTCGTTTGCTCTAAAACGGGATTTCCCCGGAGGCGTCAAAATTAAACTAAATGTTTCAGATAATTTTGCGGATGGAACCGTTTTGGCGTTGAATTATTATGGCGGTTATAATTCAACGAGTGATCATGGCGACAGTCCGCTGATCTTACCAGGAGAAATCTATACCTGTTCGGGCGCCGAAGCGGTTGCTTCAGGGCTAACCGTAACTGATGGATATGTGGAATTTTATGTCCGGCATGGCGGCAATTATTATTTGAAACCGGAAAGTAAAGGCAATGCAACGATTAATTCAGATGAAGTTGTGCTCGGTAAAATTGGCGAACTTTTTAGTGGTAAAATCGCCGCAACGATTGCCGATAATTTTGGCAAAACCATTGAAGGTACGGTTACTGCTGGGGATTTAAACGGTATTAAAAAACTATATTTGGCGGATCTGCAATTAGACAGCTTGGATGAACTTGGTAAATATAATTTTAGCGGGTTGGAGCAACTAACGGCTTCGGGAAATAACTTGAGAAAGGTTCCGCTTTTGAAAGCACCACAAATAACTTACCTGGATTTATCACACAATAAAATTGATGATATTACCGGATTATACCAAATGCCCACCTTGAAAAATATTTTATTATCCGATAATCGCATTACAAATGTAGGGGACTTAAACAGTTTTACAAAATTAACGACATTAGATTTAAGCAATAACAAAGTTACTTCATGGGGTGCGGAAACAAAAAATGATACACTCCGATACCTAAAGCTTAGTGGGAATAAAATCGAAAAGGAAATTGACACATCAGGGCTTACGGTATTAGAAGAACTGGAATATGATCCAGACGCTTCACGAGTTGCAGCATCAGGATCTGAAAAGAAGAAAGAAAATGGAAAATTTATAGAAAATGGATCTATAATTGTTATTAGTTTAATAATTGTTATCGCAATCGTGATGATTAAAGTTTATTTTAAAAAGGAGTAGTCTATGAATTATTTTGAAAACAACGTGATGGCATTGATGCCGTGTGCAGTTAAAGTGCCAATGGAAGCAAAGATTGCAGGTTACATTAAAAATAAAAATCTTTCCCTAAAATATGAGATCTTATCCAATGCCGTCGTCCAGGCTGATTTTTTTGAAGATCTTAAGACCATTGAGGATATTGATAGTCTTCCGGATGTCATGATTGCTCCGGGATTCAGCCGTTTTTTCTTTCCTTCATTTGTTGAACGATTTATAAAAACGGGTGCCTTTCAATCATCCCTTGACTTTGAGGTGTCAGCGGCCTATCAGGAATCAGGCGTTATTGACCCCAATGCTTACTACGATATCGTCGCTGTCAACCCGCTTGTTTTTTTAGTTGATCAAACGAATTATCCCGACCTTGAGCCGCCCCAAAAATGGGCTGATCTTCTGTCCTCGCAATATGAGCAGAAAATTGCCTTTAGGGGTCATACTGACGAGGATTTGTGTGAGGGCATATTATTTGAAATTTATCATAACCACGGCATTGAAGGAATAAAACGGTTGGCTCGAAATGTAAAATCAAGGCTGCATCCATCACAGATGGTAGCTTTTGCCGGAAGCAAAAAAGCGGAAGCTCCCTTTATCAGCGTGATTCCGCTATCCTTTGCAAATCTTGTAAAGGAAAGCGACACGATCCGGGTGGTCTGGCCGGAAGATGGTGCGGTTATGAATCCGGTTGTGATGTTGACGAAAAAGAATTGCAGCGAAGACGCAAAGGTCGTTTCAAGATATTTTATCAGTGAAGAGGTTGGCGATTTATTTAGTGAGGTCGGTTTTTGCTCGCTTCGTCCGGGGCTTGAGGCAAGAATGCCCCGCTTTGGAAAATATAAGTGGATCGGGTGGGATTTTCTCCTTCAGACGGATGTAAAAAAACTCCATGAGGAACTGAATCAGGTGGTTAATACACACTCACTGGAAAGGGCGAAATAGAATGCGTCTCATTACCTTTTCTGGGCCGCCTTCATCGGGAAAAACCTCTGTCATTATCAGCACCATCAGGGCCCTTAAAAATAATGGCGCTGACGTAGCGGTTGTAAAAATGGATTGCCTTACCTCCGATGACAAGGAGCTCTATCAGAAAGAAAACATCCCGGTTGGGGTCGGGCTTTCCGGCAATCTTTGTCCGGACCACTTTTTTATCACCAATATTGAAGCGTGTTTTAAGTGGGGCATAAAAAAAAATGTCGACTATCTGATTACCGAAAGTGCCGGTCTTTGCAATCGCTGCTCTCCGCACATTTCCGGGGTTATGGCTGTTTGTGTGATTGATAATCTAATGGGTGTCAATACGCCCAAAAAAATTGGACCGATGCTTAAAATGGCAGATATCGTGATCATTACAAAAGGGGATATTGTCTCTCAAGCTGAAAGAGAAGTCTTTGCGTTTAAGGTAAGACAGACCAACTCGAAATGTCTGATTCTCAATGTGAATGGGATAACGGGTCAAGGATGTAGTGAATTTGCAACAATTTTAGCACAAGCCCAGGAACATGATGCGGTTACCGGTGAAAAGCTGCGGTTTTCCATGCCCGCCGCCGTCTGCTCTTATTGCCTGGGAGAGAAAAAAATCGGCAAGGAGTATCAATTAGGTAATATGCGAAAGGTTGAATTTCATGATTAACTCAATACCAGATGAAACGATTGCGATCATTTTTAAAACTTATCCTTATTGTCACGATTTTTTCGACGCTATGGTTGTTGATTATCCTCCAGAAGACAAATATCATCTAACGGTTAAAGAATATTTTGAGAGCCTCGACAGCTATGAACTCCAAATAAAAGGGGTTGAACAGGAAGCGCTTGTCGGCCAGTTTGTGTCATTTATGGAGAATATGGAAGAACGTCAAAAAAGTGTTCAGTGGAATATTGAGTCACTGACGATTATCGGGGGTCAGAACAAGTATGGCGAACAGGAAAATGTCAGCATTTGTCTCAAACCGGGTGATGTTGTGTCGATCGTTGGCCCAACCGGTTCTGGGAAAAGTCGCTTACTGGGAGATATTGAATGGCTTGCTCAGGGTGATACACCAACCAAACGACGGATATTGATAAATGAGACAATCCCGCCTCAGTCTTGGCGATTTTCCATTGAGCATAAACTCGTTGCCCAGCTTTCGCAGAACATGAATTTCGTCATGGATCTGACGGTGGAAGAATTTATAAAAATGCACGGTGAAAGCAGAATGATTTCCGATACCGAAGAAAAGACCCGGTTGATTCTGAAAAAGGCAAATGAACTTGCTGGTGAAGAAATATCTCTTGATACCCCTGTAACCGCACTTTCTGGAGGGCAGTCCCGAGCGCTGATGATTGCCGACACCGCTTTTTTGAGCTCATCGCCCATTGTCCTGATTGATGAAATCGAAAATGCGGGAATTGATCGAAAAATAGCGATATCCCTTTTGGTTACGAATGAAAAAATTGTTTTGATCGCAACCCATGATCCCGTTCTTGCCCTCAGTGCCGAAAGGCGAATTGTCATCAAGAATGGTGGGATTGAAAAAATAATTGAAACTTCCGGGAATGAAAAAGAACAGCTCCATGAACTTGAGGCGTTAAATCAGAAGCTGATGAATTATCGGGAACGCCTAAGAAATGGAGAAAGTTTTTGATTGGCCATTATTACTAAAGATCATACACTTTTTCTTAAGTAATTTGAATGATTTCGCCACGCCACCATTGGCGTCGATATAAACGCCATGACAAGCTTTAGGCGGCCCTACATACAAACTTTTTTTTCGTAATTGGTTGCAAGTTTGTCCTGACTTGTTTTTGGTATTTCAAAGCTGAATGAAAAATTCATCTCACTCAGACTGGCAGTATGACGGCGATTCACCGGCTGTTGCAATAATACCTGCAGTTTTTTTTGCGCGTTTCCACGTACACAAGGTGTGTTCGAAACACCTGTTTCAGTTGTGAGTGGAATAATTGATTTAGCGGTCGGCGATATCTTTGTGAAGGTACGTATACTGGTCATCGCAGGCATTCTGTTGCATTTTTCTTAAAAAACTTGATATTGATTCATTTGTTTGGTATGATTAAAGAAAACATAGTTGAAAAAAAATAATTCACTAAGTTTTTTAATTGGAATTTGCAAAATAAAATCGCACGCATAATATTATGTGAGAGTTTATCAAGAGAGGAGAAAATAATATGAACGAAAAAGTAACAATTGCAATCGAAAAAAGAGAAAAGATGAGCGGCAGTGCCGGAAAAAAACTGAGAAAAATAGGTTATATTCCAGGTGCGATCAATCGAAAAGGTCTGGAATCCGTTTCAGTAAAAATAAATAAAGATGAATTAGTAAAAAACATTCATAAGTATGGGAAGAATTATTTATATACTCTTGATCTTGAGGGGCAGGAATCATATGCTGCAATGATAAAAGAGATTCAACATGCCCCAATTAAAGGCGAAATTTTAAATGTCGTTTTTCAGGAAGTATCCATTACCGAACCCATTAAGTTTGATCTTAATATTAAAATAATCGGCAAGGAAGCAATCGAATTAAGAGAACTTAATTTTGTGCAGCAAATGGACAAGATCCATGTGACAGGATTACCACAGGATATACCTGATTTTCTTGAAATCGATGTAACGAATCTTAATTTGAATGATAAAATATGTGTCGGCGATATTAATTATCCCAAAGGAATTGAAACAGAAATTGAAGCGGATAAAATAGTATTAGTGATAAATGAAATGAGATTAGAAGATACGGTCACAGAAGATGCGTTAGCTAATGAAAGTTCAGAAACCGTGCCGGAATAAAACCTGTAAAGTATAATGATTAGGTGTGCAGGCCACAATATCAAGGAGTATGTTTTAACCCTGATGGCGAAAATATTCTTTGTATCATTTATAGATTTCTCAAAATGGGTGTATGCATAAAGATTGAGGAAAAATAGTTTGAAAATCTGCCTTCTATGGTAAAATAAGTAATCATAGAAGGTTATTTTTATGGAAAAAATAGAAGGTCACATAGAAAAACTAAAAAATAAAATTAGTCGCCGACATGCTTAATATTGCTTGCAAAAGGCATGCAGTTTGTGTTTCAGTAGATTGAAATAGTAGAGTTGAGGCAGTTGTTTTTTTAATAGAAAATTTATTTAGGAAAAAGTAGAGAATATGAATAGAAAGGGTTGGCGGTGTCAATTGATTTTATAGCAGATGATCTCAAGGTGGAATCGGTTAAAGCAATTCCTTTTGCGGATACGGACTTTTCCTGGGATATTTATTTTTTATATAACAAAAATGCCATGCTTACATCAGCTGGGCAGCAATTCGAGTCATATATTATAACGAGAATTTAAAAAGACGACTGAATTTTATTGTAAGTAATTTGTTGCTAGTTGGAAAGAGAAGCTTGCTATTGCATTCACTTCTGATATGTTAAACTTAAGCCATAAATAAAACATATTAGGGAGAACTAAAATGAATATCAAAAGTATCAAGAGTAATTTGAACAAAAGATTTCAAAAAGAGCTGGCTACGTGTGAAGTAGAAAGCAATCCAGATAATAAAAAGATTCGCTTATGCAATGATTACGGTACACGTTCCTGTTTAGCCTGCAGAACATGTTGGGTAAAAAAATAGGGTAGACTATCTGAATGATATAAAAGATTAAGTTGAAAATATCAACTTGACTCGCCTGAGCCTTTCAAATATAAAAAATATAGAAAAGGGGCTAACATTTATTTTTTAGTCCCTTTTTATTTAAAGTGCCCATATTAATCCAACCGTTCATCAAAGTAGACTGCCAGTTGGCAATGAATCTGGTTCCAGACTTTTCTCCGATCCATAATCCCAGCACATCTCGGTATCTGTTTATCGTTGATACCAGGTCAATTTCAACAAAAACAAGGAAAATCATATTGAGGTTTATTCTTGGGGGCTGATAAAATATTCCGGGTTTGCGGTGGTAAAAACATCCCGTAAATTGGTGACCGTGTCCAGATGCTGATGGAGAGCATTTCGTCCATCAATTGAGCTTCGTGTTTTGATTGCATCAACAATGGATTGATGATCACGGATTATTTGTTCATATCGTTTTTCATCACGCAGTTCAAAATTTTTCCAGCGTTTAACATGAACGTATGCCTCTTTTAGAAGATCCAGCACATTGCCTTTGCCGACGGCATTCAGCAGATTACGATGAAAGGCCGTATCGGCGGTATTAAAATCATCAACCGTTATTTCACGGTTGATGATTTTTTTTTGTTCAGTAATATTCGCTTCCAGATGATCAAGAAGTTCCGTCGTGTTGGAAAGATTCATAACCCGACATAACGCTTCCTGTTCCACGGCCTCCCGAACGTACAAAATGTCCTCGACCAGTTTCATATCTATTAAACTGACATAGGTGCCCCGTTGGGGGTAAACCGTAATCAAGCCCTGGGCTTTTAGTTGGGTGATGGCATTCCGCACAATATGCCGGGAGACCCCATATGTTTCACAGAGATCATTTTCACTAATGCGTTCACCAGGCATATAAACAAGCGTTTCGATGTTATGAAATAGATCCTGATAGACCTCTTCTGTTGTTAAAAATTTTCTATTGCCTATATTCACAAGTCGTCCTCCTTCAGTTTCTATCTATAGAAAAGTAAATCATTTGAGATGCTTTTTAAACCTATATTATAATATGAGTTGGCGTGATTTGCAATCATACTTTTGGAATCAGATGGTAATACTTCAAAATTACATTTGAGAGGGCAAATGACTGCGTGAAATTTTTTTAATTTAAATGTTTACATTAGCGTGAAAGTATGCTAGTATAAAACCAAATTCAAACTTGTCGACAAGTATACAAGAGAACAAGGAGACAAGAATACAAGGCTAGGAGAAGATTATGACACTTAAACTATTAGAAGGTGTAAAGGTTTTGGAACTGGCTACGTTCATTGCAGCACCAGCTGCAACACGGGCGATGGCTGATTGGGGTGCTCAAGTTATAAAAATTGAATCCATCGGAGGAGATCCGATTCGATTTGTTGGACCAGGAAATAAAATGCCTTTGGATCAGGATGAAAGTTTGGCATTTGATTTTGAAAACGCCAACAAACAAGGAATTGCCTTGAATCTCAAAAGCGCAAAGGGAATGGAAATTTTCATGAAGCTCCTTGATGAGGCCGATATTTTCGTCACCAATCTGAGAACCCAGGCATTAGTCAAACTTGGTATTGACTATGAAACCCTTTCCAGTAAAAAGCCGGAACTGGTCTTTGGACAGGTTTTAGGTTATGGCGCCAAAGGTCCATTAAAAGACAAACCCGGATTTGACTTCACAGCTTTTGCGGCTCGCGGCGGATACAGCGGTACCTTATATGAAAAAGGAACTTCACCTGTAAATATTGTTCCTGGTTTTGGTGATCATGCTTGTGGGATGTATTTAGGAAACGGTCTGTTGGCAGCCTATATCCATGCTTTAAAAACTGGCAAAGGCGAGAAAGTAACCGTCAGCTTATTCCATGCGGCAGTTTATGGTTTGGCCATCGTCATCCATTCCGCACAATATGGAAACAAGTATCCAATCAGTCGTGAAGATATGCTAAATCCATTGCAATCAACCTACATCACCAAAGATGAGATCTGGGTTCAACTGGCGCTACCGGATTATAACCGCACCATCGGTAAATTCAGCGAAGTCATCGGTCAACCTGAATTGGCGAAAGACGAGCGGTTCGATACTCTGGCACACGTTTCTAAAAATCCTCAGGAACTGAACCGTATCATTTTTGCAGCAATCAAAGAAAAAACTTTGGAAGAGTGCACAAAAATGTTTGATGAAGCGGATCTCTGTTTTGAAATTTGTCAGACATGGGAACAGATTATCGAAGATCCACAGGCGTGGGAAAGTGATATTTTTGAAAAAATAGATTATCCATCCGGTCCAAAAGCGATGACTCGAACACCGGTTATGTTTGAAAATGCTGGTTTACCAGATTATAAAAAAGGCCCAACCTATGGTGGCAATACAAACGAAATTTTGAGCAGTATCGGCTTTACCGCTGAAGATATTGACTCAATGAGAGGAAATGGTGAAATACAATAATACGAACACTGGGAATCGATATTGGATCAACCACCTCGAAATGTGTTCTGCTGGAAGACGGCGAACGCATCATCGGGACGGAACTTCTTGTTGCCGGGATTGGGACAATCGGAGCTGAAAAAATCATGGAGACTGTCCTGAAAAAGGCTCAGTTGACCCGAAACGATATCGACTTTGTGATGGCTACCGGATATGGGCGCCGAAATTTTGATCCGGCCCACGGCGAGTTAAGTGAGCTGAGCTGTCATGCCAAAGGGGTGCTGTTCAAAAACCCCCAGGTTCGCACGATTATTGATATCGGCGGCCAGGATGCCAAGGTGTTGCGGATCAACGACAAAGGAGTCATGGAAAACTTCATGATGAATGATAAATGTGCAGCCGGAACCGGACGGTTTTTGGATGTCATGGCAAACATTCTCCAGATGCCCATCGATGAATTGGAAAAAAGGGCAGAATTAGCTGAAAAAGCGGCTAAAATATCCAGTACCTGTACAGTTTTTGCGGAATCTGAGGTTATTTCTCAGTTGGCTTCCGGAGAAACGGTAGAAAACGTCATTGCTGGCATCTGTAATTCGGTGGCAAGCCGGGTTGCGGGGTTGGCAAAGCGTGTTGGTATCAAAGAAGAAGTTTTTATGAGTGGCGGCGTCGCAAAGAACGGCGGCGTCAGAAAAGCATTGGAAAAAGAATTGCAGGTTCCTATTAAGTGGTCAGAAACATCACAGATGATGGGTGCTTTAGGGGCTGCGATCAGTGCCTATGAACAAGTAAAAAAGAGAGGTGTTTTAAATGAGTAATGAAGTAAAGAAAAAAAGTCCACCAGATCCTAATTCGGCAAAGTTTAAATTAGGAAAAATCGCAACAGATGCCTACGTCGATGCTCAAGCAGCTAAAGATCGTGGAGAAATGATCGGTTGGTGTTCATCCAATTTTCCGGTAGAAATACCTGAGACATTAGGGTTGGCGGTTTGTTATCCAGAAAACCAGGCAGCTGGAATCGCAGCTCGTGGTGGTGGCGAACGTTTATGTAATATTAGTGAAGATGATGGCTATTCCAATGATATCTGTGCCTATGCCAGAATCAGTTTAGCTTATGCAAAAACAAAAGATGCCCCAGAACAAAACATGCCAGCACCGGATTTCTTATTATGCTGTAACAATATTTGTAACTGTATGATCAAATGGTATGAAAACCTGGCTAAAGATCTGAACATTCCGATGATCATTATTGACATTCCGTTTAACCCAGATTATGAAGTTTCTGACGCTCAGGTAGCATACGTCAAAGCGCAGTTCCTTGAGGCGATTAAACAGCTGGAAGAACTGACTGGTAAAAAATGGACCGAAGAAAAATATAAAGAAGTCATGGAATACTCCGGCCGTACAAGTCGGGCCTGGTTAGCGGCAACATCTGAAGCAAAACATACGCCTTCACCTTTTAATGGCTTTGATCTTTTAAACCACATGGCGGTTATGGTAACAGCTCGAGGTAAAAAAGAAGCGGCAGAAGCCATGGAAGTTCTTCATAAAGAGTATCTGGAAAACGTAGAAACTGGAAACAGTACCTTCCGTGGTGAAGAAAAACATCGGATTATGTTTGAAGGAATTGCCTGCTGGCCTTATCTTCGTGCAACATCAACGGGTCTGAAAAGCCGTGGCATCAATATGGTAACAACCATCTATGCCGATGCTTTTGGTTTTATCTATGATGACTTTGATGGCATGGTAAAGGCATACTGTAATGTACCAAACGCCATGAATCTGGAAAATGCTCGTGATAAACGGGTAAAACTGATCAAAGCTAATCATGTCGAAGGTTTACTGGTTCATACCAATCGCTCATGTAAATTATGGAGCGGCTTCATGGCTGAAATGAGTCGACAAATCGCTGAAGAATGCGAAATCCCTCATGTCGCATTTGATGGGGATCAAGCAGATCCACGAAATTTCTCAGAAGCTCAATATGAAACCAGAGTCCAAGGCTTAACCGAAATTATGGAATCAAAAAAAGGAGGCTGCTAAGATGTCAGATTTAAAACAAAGTTTACAAGCATTTCATAAAATTGCATCCTCACCAAAGGAACAATTAAAAAACTATCTTGCTCAGGACAAAAAAGTTGTCCTTTGTGCCCCAGTTTATACCCCGGAAGAAATTGTTCATGCTATGGGAATGGTTCCATTTGGCACCTGGGGAGCTGACATTGAAATCAAAGAAGCGAAAACCTATTTTCCAGCGTTTATCTGTTCAGTTATGCAATCAGTGTTGGAATTGGGCATCCGCGGCGAATTTGAAGGCGCCTCCGCAATCATTATTCCGTCATTATGCGACTCGTTAAAATGTTTGGGTGAAAACTGGAAATCTTCAGTTGAAAATATTCCGTTTATCCCGATGGTCTATCCGCAGAATCGTAAAGCCGATTTTGGCAAAGCGTTTACCAAGGCCGGATACGAACGTGTAATTGCTGATTTGGAAAAAGCTACCGGCCAGAGTTTTGATGATGCCAAGTTGCAAGAATCCATCACCATCTATAACGAACACAATGCCGTCATGCGAGAATTGTCAGACTGTTTAAATGATTATCCAGAAATTACCGCAGCTGATCGTAACGCCATTTTCCAAAGTGCTTTCTATATGGAAAAATCCGAACATACTGCATTGGTAAAAGGCTTAATCAGTGAACTGACTAAAACTGAGAAAACTGCAAACAATAAAATTAAAATTGTCACAACGGGTATTCTGGTTGATGCTGATGATCTGCTGCAGATATTTGATGATAATAACATCCAAATAGTTGCGGATAATGTCGCCAGTGAATCAAGACAATATCGTGTTGATGCCAACCCAGCAGAAACTGGCCTGGATAGCTTGGCCGGTAAATTTGCTGATATGGATAATTGTTCGGTTCTCTTTAATGTTGACAAAGCAATCGCTCAATTTACCGTCGATCTGGTCTCAAAATATCAGGCCAATGGCGTAATTTTCGTTATGACAAAATTCTGTGATCCTGAAGAATTTGACTATGTCATGATAAAAAAGGCCTGTGCAGAAACCAATATTCCATTATTATTGGTTGAAATCGACCGCCAGATGACCAACTACGAACAGGTCAGAACAGCTGTAGAAACTTTTAGTGAAATACTAAAATAAAAAAATGAAATTAAAATCAATAACAATGATTCAGCAGTTTCGTCAGGCAGTGGAAGAAAAAGAAGACGAAGCTGCCGTGATCGATGAAACGGAAGCTTTGTCATGGCAAGATATTGATTTAATTTCGGATCGGCTCGCTCTGGGGTTGTTGGGAGAGAACATCAGCAAAGGAGATCACGTTGCCCTGTGGAGCTTTAATTCACTGGCATGGATTTGCACCTACGTTGCGATTGCAAAAATCGGCGCCGTATCCGTGCTGGTCAATCCGAAGCTGTCAGCCAGAGAAGCCGATGCGATGATGTCGTTTGCCGATGTGGATTATATCTGCTTTGGTGACGATCTTTATGGAAAACGGGCTGATTGTCTCTCTGGGGGTTACCCCGGAATGTCAATCGGGCAGGAAACCTGGAAGCTGCTGCGTCATCCGATACCACTGACTGACGCCGAAAAAGAAATATTAAAAACCCGGGAAGCAGCGATCAGTCCTGATGATATGGCCAGCATGCTCTTTACCTCCGGTTCGACGAGTCGGCCGAAGGGAATTTTGCTGACCCATTATCAGCTGATCAATGTGGCTCGGGAAGCGGTTTCATGCATGCACTGGACGGATCAGGATAAGGTGTGCCTGGCACTGCCACTATTTCACAGTTTTGGCCTGTCAACGGGACTGCTGTCACTATTCGTTCATCGTGGTCGCCTTTATGTAACACCAGACTGTCATTCAAAAACAGTCATGGGCATCATCGATCAATACAGCTGTAGTGTCTTAAATGCTGTTCCGTCACAATTTCTGGCCATTGTGCATCACAAAGAACGAAAAAATTTCAGTTTGAAGAGCCTGCGCTCCGGCATCATTGCCGGCTCGTCGGTTTTTCCAAACGATTACCTGAAAATTGCTGAGGACCTGGGTATTTATCATCTCAAGCAGTCCTATGGACAGACGGAAGCATCGCCGAGTATCACTTTTTCAAGCTACGATGATTCCCTGGAACGCTGCTCGAAAACAGTGGGGAAAGTCATCAGCAATCTTCAGATAAGGATTATCAGCATGGAGACCGGGGCGTCATTGGGAGCGAATCAACCCGGTCGCATCGAAGTTAACGGCTACAACGTCATGCAGGGTTATTATAAAGACGAAAAAGAAACCGCTAATGTGTTTACCGAGGACGGTTGGTTGAAAACCGGAGATATTGGCGTTCTGGATGTGGAGGGCAACTTATATATTGTTGGCCGAATCAAGGAAATGATCATTCGCTCCGGAGAGAATATTTCACCAAAAGAAATCGAAGAAGTCATTATCAAGCATGAGGGCGTAGTTCAGGTAAAGGTATTTGGTATTCCGATGTCGGTGGTGCAGGAGGAAATTGTTGCCTGCGTCGAATGTCCGGCAGGGGGTGTTACGCTTGAAGCCATCAGAGAATTGATTGCCGACAATCTGGCACCCTATAAAATGCCGAAAGTTATTAAGTTGTATGAAAAATTTCCCCTGAACGACAGTTGCAAGATTGACGTGAAAAAGATGAAGGAAGAAATTCAATTAGAAATGCAAGAGGAGAGTTTAAAGAATGATTTTTAATGAACAACACGAATTAATTCGTAAATTGGCGAGAGATTTTGCCAAAAAGGAACTGACATCTGACGTGTTGGATAAAATTGAAGAGACGGATGTATTTCCGGAAGAAATCTTGAGCAAAATGGGCAAAGCTGGTTTTTTTGGAATTAAAATTCCCAAAGAATTGGGTGGCGCTGGCTCGGATCACCGGGGTTATGTCGCTGTAATGGAAGAAATCGCCAGAGAAAGTGCGGTTGCGAGTTTGTATGTTTCATCACCAAATTCCCTTGGCGGCGGTCCATTACTGCTGTCAGGAACAGATGAACAACTGGAAAAGTATTTAAGACCGGTTGTTACCGGTGAAAAAATTCTGGCCTTTGCATTAACCGAACCGGGTGCCGGGTCGGACGCCAGTGGAATGACAACAACGGCGGTTGAGGATGGTGACGACTACGTCTTAAATGGACGTAAAACATTTATTACCATGGCACCACTGGCAGACTACGCCGTGGTTTATGCCAAAACAGATATGAGCAGAGGCGCAAAAGGGATTACCGCTTTCGTTGTCGACATGAAGACTGAAGGGGTATCCTGCGGTAAATCTGAACATAAGATGGGTCTGATCGGTTGTGCTACCAGCGACATCATTTTAGAAAACGTTCGGGTTCCGAAAGCAGATATGCTGGGTGAACTCAATCAGGGTTTCACCAATGCCATGAAAACATTGGATGTCGGTCGAATTGGCGTGGCGGCTCAATCCATCGGGGTTGCTCAGGCAGCGCTTGATGAAGCCATCAAATACGCCAAGGACAGAAAACAGTTTGGCCGACGGATTGCCGATTTCCAGGGAATCAGCTTCATGATTGCGGAAATGGCCACCAAGCTGCAAGCTGCCAAACATCTGGTTTATGATGCCGCGTATAAAAAAGATACCAATCAGAATGCCACTGCAGCGGCCTCCATGGCGAAGTTTTTTGCCTCAGAAGTCTGCAACGAAATCTGTGCGAAAGCAGTTCAGATCCACGGCGGCTACGGCTACATCAAAGAATATCGGGTTGAACGGCTTTATCGGGATTGTCGGGTCTTCACGATTTACGAAGGCACATCCCAGGTACAGCAGATGGTCATTGCCGGCCAATTGCTTAAATAGCAGCGAGCGCGTGATCAGAAGACGAATCAGCAAATAGAGGAGAATGTTAAATATGAAGATATTAGTATGTGTAAAACAGGTACCGGATACCAACGAAGTAAAAATCGATCCGGTGAAAGGAACGCTGATCCGGGAAGGTGTCCCCAGTATTCTAAATCCAGATGATGCCAATGCCTTAGAAGCAGCGCTGGCAATCAAGGATAATGACCCTGATGTTATAGTTTCGGTATTAACCATGGGCCCACCTCAAGCCAGTGAGATGCTTAAAGAATGTCTGTCCATGGGTGCCGACGATGCTTATCTGCTAAGCGACCGAGCCTTTGGCGGTGCAGACACCTGGTCCACCTCCAATACTTTGGCAGCAGGCATCCGCAAAATTGGCGATCTGGATATTATTTTTGCCGGTCGACAGGCAATTGATGGAGATACCGCTCAGGTTGGCCCGCAAACAGCCCAGCGGCTGGATATTCCAGTAGTGACCTATGTTCAAAAGGTTGAACTCGACGGCGATAAGGTCATTGTTCAGCGACAGATGGAGGACGGCTACGAACTCATTGAAGTTCAAACCCCTTGTTTACTGACAGCAGTAAAAGAATTGAATGAACCAAGATACATGAGCATTTACAACATTGTCGATGCCTGCAATAAAGAAATTACTGTGTGGAACCATGAGGACATCAATCTTTCACCTGAAAATTGTGGATTGACAGCTTCACCAACCCAGGTATTCCGTTCATTCACACCACCAACCAAGGGTAAGGGCGAAATGCTCACCGGAACCACGGCAGAAGTGAGCAAAAGCTTAATTTCAAAATTAAAAGGGTTACACGTTATTTAGAAAGGACGAACAATATGGCGGTTAAAATAATAGTAGAAAAATGTAAAGGATGTTCCATCTGTGTAAAAAGCTGTCCTTTCAGTGCAATTGATATGCAAAATAAAATAGCAGTCATCGGCGACGGCTGTACTGGCTGCGGTGTCTGCGTGGATGAGTGTCCCTTTGACGCAATTGAAAAAACAGAAGCAGCAGCTAAAAAGGATTTAAGTGCCTATAAAGGGGTTTGGGTCTTTGCCGAACAACGGGAAGGCAAACTCATGCCTGTTGTTATCGAACTTCTGGGCGAAGCAAGAAAACTGGTAACCGAAATCGGAACCGATGTGAGTGCAGTGCTCTGCGGTGAGAATGTGGACGATCTAACCCAGGAACTATTTGCTTATGGGGCAGACAAGGTTTATCTGGCAGATCATCCCGAATTGAAAAACTACCGAACCGATTCCTACACAAAAGTTATTCAGGAAGCTATCAATCAATACAAACCAGAAATCATTTTATTAGGTGCCACCCACATCGGGCGAGATTTAGGTCCCTGTCTGGCAGTCCGATGTGACACCGGTTTAACAGCTGACTGTACCAAACTGGAAATTGATCCGGATGACAAAAAAATCCGACAGACCCGACCAGCTTTTGGCGGCAACCTGATGGCGACGATTATCTGTCCAAACCACCGACCACAAATGTCAACAGTAAGACCTGGGGTTATGGATAAGGCAGAATATGTAGCTGGACGTGAAGGCGTAGCGATTCGTTTGGAGGTGAGCTTTGGGGCTAATGAAATCCGCACCAAAATTATCGAAATTGTTAAACAAGCTGGCGAACTGGCGTCTCTGACAGATGCCGAATTCATTGTTGCCGGTGGCATGGGTCTTGGTAAACAGGAAGGCTTTGAACTACTTAAAGAGTTAGCAAATAAACTGGGCGGAACCGTTGGTTCATCTCGAGCTTGTGTGGATTCGGGTTGGATTGACCATTCTTATCAGGTCGGTCAAACGGGTACAACTGTTAAGCCAAAAATATATTTTGCCTGTGGTATTTCCGGAGCGATTCAGCATCTAGCCGGTATGCAGAGTTCAGATTATATTATTGCCATTAACAAAAATGAAAATGCCCCAATTTTTGAAGTGGCAGACTATGGGATTGTAGGAGATCTTTACGAAGTGATACCGGCAATTTTGGAAGAATTAAATCAGTCAAGTTAGCAATAAAAATTTAAATATTAGAGGAGAAAAATCATGAGCCAACCATTGAAAAAATCAGTTGTCAACCTTTACGGGTTACCGTCATTCGGGTTTCAGACCCTCGTCACCATCGAGGTCATGTTTTTGGCGGCGTTTCTGACCGACTTTGTTAAACTGCCCCTGGCATTGGTCAGTACAATCTTACTGGCCACCAGTCTGGTCGATATTTTAGCAGTTCCTACTGCTGGGGTTATTCTGGAAAAAAGTAATATGAAATGGGGAAAATACCGTTCCTGGTTATTGGTCGGTCCGCCTATTGCAGCATTATTTTATGTGCTTGAGTTTTCCCAAATTGGTGGTTCATCAACAGTTAGTGCCATAATTATATTTATTGGTTTTGTGATTAGCCATTTGGTTTGGAATACCTTTTATGCCGCCCATATTTCATTGAATAATGCGATGACATTGGATCGTGGCGAACGAATTTCGATGGCCAGCAACAGAGGGATGTTCAATGCCCTGGGAACCCTGGCATTTACTTACTTTGGCGTAAAAGCGATAACCACCATTGGTGTGGGCGTTGGCAACCCAGTGTTAGGCTATACCTACATGGCAGCTATTACAGGTTGTATTATGATTACCTGTAACTGGATCTATTTTGTTCTCACCAAAGACTATGCGTTTAATGGATGTGCAACACCAGCTGGACAAAAAGCTGACAAGATGTCAGTCGGTGAAATGCTCAAACAGATTATTGTCAACCCACCATTAATGGGATTGATGATTGTAGAACTGGGTCGATACCTGGGTCGCTTCATCATTTTTGGGATGGCATTCTATTACTTTAAATATGTTATCAATGATTTACCAGGTATGGCATTATTTATGACTGGATTAACCGTCGTCAACTTCTTTTCAGCAATGATTGCAGCACCGATTGCCAAACGTCTGGGTGAAAAAAATACCTATATGATCGCTCTGAGTCTATTAGTTATTGGTTTGTTAATCGTCTGGATTATCCCACTTCAGGCTACCGCTTTTAAAATTGTTATGTTACTGGCCTACATCGGTTATGGTTTGCCAGATTCGTTGGGTGTGGCGATGTACTCCGCTTCCAGTGATTATGGTGAATGGAAAACTGGGAAAAATGCCCGCGGTTTCGTTATGTCACTGATCAGTTTCCCAATCAAAATTTCTATGTTCGTTCGGTCAATGATCATTGCTGCTGTACTCAGCTCCGTAAATTATGTTGCTGATATGACCGTGACACCAGAACTGATCCAGGGTATCAAAAACGGATTTTCACTGTATCCAGCCATTGTAATTATCATTGGTTTACTGTTAATGTTCAAAATGTACTCTTTAACACCTAAACGAATGGAAGAAATGAGTGAGGAAGTAGCAGCAAGAAAACAAGCAACAATTCCCGAAGCATAAAAATCTGTATTAGAAAAATAATATATGTAAATAATTAATCGACAATTTAGAAATGACATTTAAAAATTAGAGTTCGTGTTCTGGAGCAATATTCTGGAACACGGACTATATTCAGTGATTTATCTAGGTATGGTTTTCCTAAGGCAGCTAAACCAGGATAGTGAATGATGAAATGACCGTCAAAAAAAGCAGGTTAAAAAGGAGGATAAGGATGAGCGACTGTTACAAAATCGGAATTGTCGGTGCCGGTAATATGGGGAGTAGTATCGCTCAGCAGATGGCAGCGCAAGGTCTAGATGTGACATTGGTTGATTTAAATGAGGCTCAAGTTGAACAAGGAATTGAAAGCATTACCAATAAGCTGCAGCAAGCAGTTGATCGAAACGTTATTACGTCTTATAAAATGCAGGATACCTTAAAAAGAATTAAAGGTTCAACAGCTTACGAAGATCTTGAAGATCTGGATTTGATTATCGAAGCAATTTTTGAAGACAAAAGATCGAAGGGTGAACTGTTCAGAATGCTGGACGGAATATGCGATCCCAAAACCATTCTGGCAACGAATACAGCAAGCCTGAACGTACACGAATTAGCATCATGGACATTTCGTCCCGAAAAGGTTATTGGGATGCATTATTTCTTTCATCCCGCCAAGAACAGTCTGCTTGAAGTCATTCCTCATGAGGGAACAAGCGAAGAAACACTGAAGACTGCATTACTGATCGGAAAGCGATATGCAAAGACAAATATTATTGTAAAGGATTACTCCGGTTTTTGTGTAAATCGATTGTTCATTACATTCTGTATATCCGCAGTGCGTGTTCTTGAACAGAAAATTGCAAATATTCCGACGATTGAAGCAGCATGTAAAAAAGCATTTGGGATCAAAACGGGACCTTTTGAGTTGATGAATACCATCAATATGCCTATTACAGCACATGCAGCAAGAGCATTAGGCATTGAACTTGGTAGTATTTATACGACACCCCAATTGCTCAATATCCAAATTGAGACTCATGAAAGCTTTGATTTAAGTGGTGAAGTGGACGGGACGAAAATTCGAACAGTTATGGATTATATGTATGGCGCATTATTGGGCGTGGCCTGTCAACTTGTTGATGAAGGAGTGGCTTCCATTGAGGATACAGATTTAGGCGCAAAAACCGGATTGGCATGGGAATATGGCGCATTCGAAATCATGAACAAGCTTGGAATTAAAAAAGTGTATGAATGTGTGAATGCAATGAGTAATCAATTTCCCGACTTTAAAATGCCGAAGTTATTGCTTACACATTATGTGACAGAAGAGCCATTTGAATGCAACTATACTAAACCTGAAGTAGCAGAAAATATCGCCTGAATTGCAATCAGTAGAACAGATGAAACATAAGGCGGTTACAAATCAGTCACACCGATAAGCACTGTAGTAAACGATAGCCATCGATGCAGTTTATATCGATGTGCTATATTGCCCGATCAAAATGGTTATTTATAGAATTCTTGGAAAACACAAAAAGGAAAAGGAGCGGACGCAATGAGTAAATTTAGTATTTCTGAAGTTATGGATTCCCTAGGTGTTAATAAATTCACCTGGCAGATATTCTTCATGCTGGGCATAGCGATGGTGTTTGATGGCTATGACTATATGATTGTATCCTACACAATGCCCCAGATCGCAGCAGAATGGGGATTAAGCGCTATTGCAAAAGGGAGCCTATCGTCATGGAGCTTGATCGGTTTGATTATTGGCGGTGCTCTGGCAGGGATTATCTCGGACAAAGTAGGCAGAAGAAAAACATTAGTGTTTGCCATTGCAATGTACTCCCTCATGAATATCCCGATTTATTTTTCGATCAACTTTGAAATGTTTGCCATTTTCCGAGTACTGGCAGGGATCGGATTGGGAGCCTGTATTCCCGTTGTCACCACCACCTATTCTGAATCAACGCCGACTAACAAACGAGCTATTTTTATTACATTCGGAATGGCCTGGATGATTGTCGGCTGGGTACTGGCCGGACTGGTTGCCACTGCCGTTGTACCTGTCTATGGCTGGCGACTTTGTTACCTAATTGGGGGAATTCCGCTAGTATATGCGATTTTCCTGTACATAAAAATGCCGGAATCAGCTTATTGGCTGGCAAATAAAGGATACCGGGAAAAAGCCGTAAAAGCGCTTCAGAATATTGAACGTGTCGCAACCGGAAAAATGACGAATTGGGATCCTGAGGCGTTAGTTGTCCCGAAACCGCCTAAAAAATCGGGTCCGAAAGCACTTTTTTCCAAACAGTATATTCGGATTACCGCCGGTATCTGGATCATGTATTTTTGTGGCTGCTTTATCGTTTACGGTATCAATGCCTGGTTGCCTTCATTAATGCTGGAAAAGGGTTTAACCCTGACTTCCGCTTATGGACTGGCGATCGCTCAAAATGCAGCAGCGATTATCGCAAACTGTTCAACCGGTTTTGTAGCTGAAGCAGTCGGTCGAAAAAAGAATCTGATTCTTTCATTTGGCGTGGCGGCGGTTTCGGTTATTATCATGGCTTCCATCGGCGGTGGTTTTGGTTCGATTCTAGCGGCGTGTATTTTTCTGGGTTTTGCTGTAAACTATTCGATCACAGCCATCCAGCCGCTGATGGCCGAAGCTTATCCAACTGAATTCCGAAATACCGGAGTATCCTGGTGCCATGCATTTGGACGAATCGGTGGAGCGAGTGCACCGATCGTCGCCGGAATCATCATCGGGATGGGGCAAGGTTATGCCGTATCATTTTACTTTTACGTGATTCCGGCAATGATCGGTTTATTGGCTGCGGTGTTCCTGGTAAAAACAGAAACTAAAGGGAAATCTCTGGATGAACTTGCCGAAGTAAATTGATGAATAATTCATTTGATAAAGATCGAATACTAATAACTATATCTGCGATTGCGGATTTGATCAACAATGGTTAAAAAATACAAATAAGCTATTGACAATCTAGAAATGATAAGTATAATAAATATAACAACGTTCTAGAACATAATTCTAGAACGAAGATACAAAAAATACTATGCTCGGATATTTATCGAGGTATGGATTTCATATGGCTGATAAACCAGGATAGTGAATTACGAAGTGACCGTCAAGAATGACAGGTCAAAAAGGAGGATAAAAATGAGCAACGGTTACAAAATTGGTATTGTTGGTGCAGGAAATATGGGTGGTGGTATCGCTCAGAAGATGGCGCAAGAAGGTTTGGATGTAACATTGGTTGATATGAATGATGCTCAAGTTGAACGAGGCATTGGGATCATTACCAACATGTTACAACAAGCTGTCGAACGAAAAGTTATTACCGCTGATAAAATGGAGGAAACCTTAAAGAGAATTAAAGGAACAACCTCTTACGAAGATCTTGCAGATATGGATTTGATTGTTGAAGCAATTTTTGAAGACAAGAAAATAAAGGGTGAACTGTTCAAAAAGCTGGATGCAATTTGTGATCCCAAAACAATTTTTGCAACCAATACCTCAAGCTTGTATGTACACGAACTGGCCGCATGGACTAATCGACCAGAAAAAGTAGTTGGTATGCATTACTTCTTTCACCCAGCCAAAAACAGACTGCTGGAAGTAATTCCACATGAAGGAACGAGTGAAGAAACCCTGAATATGGCATTACTGATCGGGAAACTACATGCAAAAACAAACATCATTGTAAAGGATTCACCTGGCTTTTGTGTAAATCGAATCTTCATTCCTTTCTATGTATCAGCAGTACGGGTTCTGGAACAGGGAATTGCGAATATCCCCACCATTGAAGCAGCTTGCAAAAAAGCATTTGGAATTGGCATGGGACCATTTGAATTGATGAACGTGACTGGTATTCCGATTGCAGTTCATTCGGCTAAAACACTGGAAGACGAACTTGGTAATTTCTATGCAGCACCACAACGTCTGATAGACCAAGTTGAATCCAAAGAACTGTTCGACTTAAGCGGTGACGTAGATGAATCAAAAATTCAAGAAGTAACCGACTTTCTTTTCGGCGCTTCATTAGGGGTAGCTTGCCAACTGGTAGATGAAGGTATTGCTTCAATCGAGGATACCGACCGTGGTGCCAAAATTGGTCTAGCCTGGAAATTCGGACCATTCGAAATCATGAACAAGCTTGGCATTGCCAAAGTATATGAAGTTGTTGACGCAATGTGTAAGCGTTATCCTGACTTTAAAATGCCGGAATTACTAGTTAAACAAAACGAAAGCGGAAAACCATTTGAATTCAAATATGTAGAACTTGAAGTCAAAGAGGATATTGCTTACATCACCATTAACCGTCCAGAAGCCATGAATGCCCTGAATGAAACGGTTGTCAATCAACTGGAAAAGAAGTTTGATGAAGCAGAAAGCAACGAAGCGGTTAAAGCCATTGCCATCGTTGGCGCTGGAAAAGCTTTTATTGCCGGAGCAGACATCAAATTCTTTATCGAAAACATGGAAAATAAAACTCTGGATCGGACCGTTGAATTTACCCGCAAAGGTCACGAATTACTGAGACGATTTGAAACGTCAGCTAAACCAACAATTGCGGTTGTTGATGGTCTGTCACTTGGCGGTGGAAGTGAATTAGCGTTGGCATGTCAGTATATCGTTGCTACCGAAGCAGGTTCCTTCGGATTCCCAGAAACCGGAATCGGCATCTATCCAGGTTTAGGCGGCATGATCCGAATGGAAAGACTGGTTGGAAAAGATCTGGCTAAATACTATGTTTTCACCGGTAAATCAATCAGCGCCGAAAAAGCTCTGCAGATGGGAATGATAACCGAACTGACCACCATCGATCAACTAGAAGCAACCATTAAGAAAGTTGCTGCTCAAGAGAAACGTGACAAGTACCAGGGTCATATCGATGCTGATGGGTTTGAAAATGAAACAGCTATCTTTGCCGGCGATAATTTGGAAAAAATCATGGACGGTATCGTACCAGATGGCGTTGATGCAGATTTTGCCAACACAACAATTAAAATTATCAGTAAAAAAGCACCGCTGGCTCTGATTGTTGCAAATGAGCTGATGGAAGCTCAATCAAAGGTTTCAATCGATGAAGCGATCACAATGGAATTAGGACGCCTGATCGAAATGTTTACAACCGAAGATGCATGGGCAGGTTTGACAGCACCTCCGGGAAAAGCACCAGCGTATAAAAGAGCATAAAAAACGGAATTTAGGTAACTGCAAATGGGTGTGAGCTTTGTGCTTGATAGCTTTTAAATTGGCAATGAAGCTCACCGACATTTCGCAAAGACAAATAACTGAATTAAGAAGGAGAAAATAATGTTTAAAAATGCATATATTCCTTATGGCGGATATTATAGTACACCATTCTGTAAATGGCAGGGAAGTCTTCAGAATGAAAATTCGATTAAGTTAGCGGCGGATACAAGTAAACGGTTTTTCGAAGCAAAGGGTTTAGATTTACAGATGATTGAATTCCTTTATCTTGGACATACCATTATCCAGCCAGGATCGTTCTTTGGGGCATCCTGGGCAGCGAACGAAATGGGATTAAACATTCCGGGAATGGCAGTTTCCCACGCATGTGCGACATCAACAAATACTATTTACTCAGCTGCATTAGCGGTTGAAACCGGCAACCTGTCAACTGCTTATTGTATGATGTTTGACAAAATTTCAAATGCACCCCATATTGTTTGGCCAAATCCTCAGGGCCCAGGCGGCGAAGTGTTGTCAGAAAATGTCAACATGGACAATATCAACCGTGATCCATCAACTGGCTTTGGGATGCTGACAACAGCAGAAAATGTTGCCAAAGAAGGCGGCTTCACCAGAGCAGAAGCTGATGAAGTAACCTTAATGCGCTATGAACAATATGCGGATGCCCTGGCAAATGACCGCGCCTTCCAGAAAAAATACATGTTCCCCATCGAACTGAAATCAAGAAAAAGCACTTTGGTCATCAGCGAAGATGAGGGCGTTACCCAAACAACAAAAGAAGGTCTAGAAAGACTTCGAGCTGTAGCAGAAGGTGGCATTCATACCTTTGGTTCCCAAACTCATCCAGCGGACGGGAATACTGGTATGATTATTACCACCAAGCAAAAAGCAGCGGAATTAAGCACTGAAAAAATACCGGTTCAAGTTATTTCCTATGGCTTTAATCGGACTAAAAAAGCTTTCATGCCAGCAGCACCGGCTGGAGCCGTACAAATGGCACTTGACAATGCCGGCATTGGCGTAAATGATTTGGTAGCAATCAAAAACCATAGTCCGTTTATTGCGAATGACCTTCATTTAGCAAAAGCACTGGGGATTGAACAATCACGGATCAACAATTATGGAACATCATTAGTATTTGGACATCCTCAAGGACCAACAATCGCCAGATTACTGATGGAAGGCATCGAAGAAGCCGTTATCAAAGGCGGCGGTTATGTCTTAGCCTGTGGATGTGCAGCTGGTGACTCAGCAGCTGCTATTATCGTAAAAGTAGGCTAATAATAGGCAGAGATTCGCTGTATAGAAGGCCAGAGAGTAGAATCTGAAAATTATCTTTCATTGCAAGAGTTTAAATATTTAACATCAGAAAATTATTAATTTGACTTATTTCTTCAGCCAATGCAGAGTCACCTCCTGCATTGGTTGGAGCAATTATAGAAGTTATGTGTGCCAAAGGGGATGTAAGCGTTAACAACAATATTGGAAACACATCCTGCTAGGCAGTAGCTCATGACATGAATCATTGTGACATGAGAGAAAAAACAGTTATCAAGATTGGTGGATCAGCGGAATTATTAGTAAATGTGAATGAAGAAATCAAACGGAAATGTGGTGCTATAGAGCATCATCACAATATAAAACCTGTTTCAGGAATAGTAAATGAGAAATTATTAGATTGTTAATAAATCAAAATTGAACAGGAGCGTGAATGAAGTGAATATACCCTTGATTATCGTTATTGTGTATATGTTAATGATTATTGGAATTGCATACTACTCAACTAAGCTCACAAAAACATCCACTAGTAAAGATTATTTACTGGCCGGACAAAGACTACCCTGGTACCTGATTGCCGTGATGGTAACCGGTAATGCAGTCGGTGGCTCAAGTACCGTTGGCGTTGCGCAAAATGCCTACACTAGCGGAATCTCAGCAGGCTGGTACACCGGAGCCTGGGCTGCAGGTGCCGTGGTCTTTGGCCTTTTCATTTCAGCAAAAGTCAGAAAGTTAAACATCAATACCGTTAGTGAAATATTTCTGAAGTCCTTTGGGAAAGTTAACGGTACCATCGCAATCATTATCCAGGTTATCATTCTGTTTGGGATCAATGCCCTCCAGATCGTTGCCGGTGGGGCTTTACTGAGTACCCTTTTGCCGGAATTCTTTAACTTTACCAGCGGAATGATTGCATCTACCATTGTCTATATTTTGGTCTCGTTTATTGGCGGATTGCTGGGAGCCAGTATGGCCAATCTGGTCAATGTCATTGTCATCTATTTGGGGCTCATTGTCGCGGTTATCGCAGCAACTACCCAAATGGGTGGCGTCAGTACGGTAATAGCGGCGATACCACCGGGAGATCAGTGGACAAATTTGATCAGTGGGATGGGACCAGGGGTTCTGCTTGGTTGGGTGATCACGATGATTATCAATACGCCGGCGAACCAAACCCTCTATCAACCGACACTGGGTGCCATTGACGAAAAACATGCCAAAAAAGGGATGTTGTCCGCAGCAGTGCTAATTTTTCCGATTGGCTTTGTCGCTGCAGCATTGGGTATTCTAGCAGCCATTCAGTTCCCAGGTCTGGAAAACAGCGCCATGGCGCTACCGGCATTAACGATAACCTTAAATCCAGTTATTGCCGGAATGGTATTTGCCGGTCTTTGGGCGGCGGATGTCTCAACGGCCATTGCCTTATTATTGGGAATATCTTCCATCGTCACGAAGAATATCATTGTTGGTTTGATCTACAAAGATCTGCCCGATAAAAAACAACTGATCATTTCGAAGGTTGTGCTTGTTCTTTCAGCTTTAATGGGACTCTTTGTGGCAATGAACATCAGCGGAATCATCAGTTTCCTGATGCAGCTGCTGACACTTTACACCCCATATACCTTACTGATCTTTGCAATTTTATACGCGCCTAAGATTTTAAGAAAAAGCACCTGCTTTCTGACAGTTCTTTCCGCTATGATTGTAATGGCCGTCTGGATAGCAATGCCACAATCACATGTCGTCAGCCAGGCTGTCTATTTATGCTTGCCGATATCAGCGTTGGTAATGGCTCTGACAACAATCTTCGATAAACGGACGGTGGATTTATCTGTGCTCTATGCAGCAGACCCCCAAAAAAGTAATTAAAAACCATTTCAAAAACAGAAGTGCTGGGACTCACGACGGTAATGGTCTTATACAGATTAAAAAGAAAGAGACCCAGATCAAAATTCTGTTTAAATTAAATTCAAGTTTACAAGCCTAAGGAGGCAAAAAAATGAGTTCGCAAGAAAATGTATTTAGTGGAATAAAGGTTGTGGAGTTGGCAACCTATGTAGCGGCCCCATGTGCGGGGAGATATTTTGCAGATTTAGGTGCCAGCGTGGTAAAAATCGAAGGATTTGGCGGCGATCCGTTGAGAACCACCGCACCAAGTGAGGGTCGACCATCTGACCCTTATGAGGATACCACCTGGGATCTGGAAAATGCCGGTAAAAAAGGCGTTGCCCTGAATTTAAAAGACCAGGCCGGAAAAGATGTCCTTTTCAAAATGTTGGATGAATCAGATATTTTCATTACCAACTGGCGTACAGACGCACTATTAAGAGCAGGACTTGATTATGAGACGATCAAAGTCCGTTATCCAAAACTTATTTACGCCCATCTGACCGGATATGGCGAACTGGGACCCGACAAAGATTTACCTGGATTTGACTTCACCGCGTTTTTTGCCAGAGGCGGATGGCTGGGCACCTTATATGAAAAGGGCTCGGACCCAATGAATTTAGTCGCTGGTCTTGGCGATCATCAGGCGGGGCTTTATCTGTCAGCAGGGATTATGTCATCGCTTTACAAAGCAGAAAAAACTGGCCAGGGTGAAAAGGTAACTGTCAGCCTGTACCACTGTGCAATTTACGCCCTTGGTTTACTGGTTCAATCGGCGCAGTATGGTAACCGCTATCCGATCAATAAAAGAGAGATGCTGAATCCCTTTATGAATGCATTCAAAACCAGTGATGAAAGATTAATCCAGCTGGCGATGCCACCATACAATGTCTTCTTTCCAAAATTTATGGAAATAATTGGGAAGCCAGAGTTAAAGGATGATCCAGCATACTGTCATTTTGAAACCTTGGGTGACAATTCAAAACATATTTATGATCTGGTTAATGATTACATGAAAACAAAAACAGTGGCTGAACATAAGGAAATATTTGTAAAAGAAGACATTCCTTTTGCTATTGCCCAACTTTGGGAAGAAATTCTGGAAGACGAGCAAGCCTGGGCAAATGATTTCCTTTGTTCACTGAAATATGATAATGGTAATACCCGAACATTATTGCGTCAGCCCATCAAATTCAAAGAAATGGGGCTGCCAGAATATACCAGAGGACCCTATATCGGCGAGCATAGCCATGAAGTGTTGAAGGAATTAGGCTATAGTGATGAAAAAATCAGCGAATTGAAGGAAAATAAAATTTTCGTTGAATGGGATGATATTAAAAAAAAGTAACTTTGATTGAATAAATAGTGAATAGATATTGGATAGATATGAACCTGAAACAGCAACTACTCGAGTGGTAACGGGTAGTTGCTGTTTTAAATGTTTTATATTATTAGAATCGTATTATAGAATTACGTTTGACTCAGGAGCTTTTATCTGTTAGAATTTTAACGATATGCGGCAATCATTTGTTGCAGTCAGGAGGAAAGCACTTGGTTAAAGAAAAACAACTTTTAAAGAGAAAAGCAATTATGGATGCAGTTCTGCAATTGATGGAGGAGTATGAGTTTGATTCCTTAACGGTCAGAATGATCTGTGATACGGCAAACATTTCGACCGGAACCTTCTATCATTATTTTGCCGACAAGAACGCTCTGATCCATGAAATTCTAGGTGAAATTGATAATTATCTGGAAGAACAGGCTGTCGACATACTGACAAATGACAATGAATATGAAAATTTGCTCGAGTATGGTCGGATTGTGATGCGGCAAATAACCAGTACCGGTCATGTTATTGCCGGTTTGATCAGCGCGATACCATTGCCTAACACCCCGGAAGGAACCGATGAAGAGTGGGAGAGAATGTTCTTCAGCATCCCACTGAAAATAATTGAAAAAGGCCAGGCGAAGAATCAGTTTATTTCGAAAATGAGCGCAAAAGAAATAACCGATATGTACATTATTTTTATTCGTGGTTTTGCTCTTGATTGGTCAAGAAGAAATGGCAGCTATGATTTACAAGAAAAATTCAATCAGTACAATATGCACTTTCTGCGATTTATAAAAAAATGTAACATGGTTTGAGAATGAATAGTTTATCGAATAAAATAAACTTATGCATCGCTTTAAGAAACAAGAGGCGATGCATAAGTTTTTTTGTGATTGTCAAGCGGTTGGAAAAACACTTCATAATATCAGTCTATCTATGAAATGATTGGGTGGATTTATCATTCATGAATTAATATGAAAATCAGCCTGGACATGCAGGACTTTTTTCCTGCGTGAGAGTAGCAAATATTCTAGACCAGCAGTAATTATCAAAGCAATACCGATGAGAAAAATACTGCGGAAGCCGGTATGATCGGCCACAATTCCCCAAATGTAGGCACCGGCTGCCCAGCCGATATCGGTAAAGTTAAAGTAGATCGAATTGGCAATGCCGACGCGATAGGGTTCAAGCGAATTAATAATCTGGGTTTGAAAAAGTGGCGTAATCGAACCGTAACCGACCCCGATAATGGCACCAGCGATCAGGATGATGGCTGTCGTATGAGCCTGACTCAATAAAAACATCCCCACAGCAAAGAGAATCAGACAGGGATAAATAATAATATTGATCCCGAATTTATCCGACCAGCGTCCGGCGAAAGGTCGAAAAATCAGCATCGCCACGGCATAAACGAGAAAAAAGTAACTGCTGGCAGCTGACAGATCCAAGTTATTGGCATATAATGCCAGAAAAGATGAAATCCCAGAATATGCACAGGCTAAAATGAAAATTGTCACGGCATAAGGTGCTGCTTTTTTATCGAAAAGATCGTGGACTGAAAAGCCAGCGGGTTGTGACAATTTTGGTTTAGGAACCGCTTTTTCTGGAATCTGAATGATCATCGCAAAAATAATCGTCGTCCCTGAAATCAGGATACAGAGAATAAAAGCCAGTTGAAAGGTATCGATATTTGCAAGGGTCAGCCCGATATAAGGTCCGAATACCATGGCCAGGCACATTGCCAGAGAAAAGCAACTTAAACCTTCACCCCGATGTGAGTCAGGGATGTTTTCGGCGCAGATCGTGCCCTTTACCGTTGTGAGAATACCGAATGTCAGGCCGTGAAAAACTCTGAGAACGAGCAAGATCGGGAGGCTGGTTGCCAGAGGATACAGACAGGTGCAAATAAAAAAAGCAATTGATGACAAAATCAAGAGTTTCTTTTGGGAAAAGCTGCTGACCCACTGTCCGGCAAAGGGGCGAATGAGAATGGCAGCCAATAAAAACAGCGTAATGACCAACCCGACTTTATCGATGCCGATTTGAAGTGTACCTGCCAGATAAAGCGGTAGACCTGCAAGTAATACATAAAATACTAAAAAAGTTAAAAAACTGATAATGGTGATCATGACAAAATCTTTTGTCCATAATTTATCGTTATTCAAACGATCAACTCCTTATAAATGAAATAGTTGTTGCAACAATTATAGTTTAGCATATTAAGTTATGCATAACTAATTGTGTTTTTCATGAAATTGATGCATAATTGTAATAACACTAATTTCAAGGAGATGTAAGCGATGGATTATCAACAATTAAAATATTTTCAAAAACTTGCAGATATCGGTAATTATACAAAAGCGGCCGATGAGTTGGATCTTTCCCAATCGGCGCTGAGTCGTTCAATTTTAAAACTCGAAGAGGAAATTGGGGCTCCCTTATTTCAACGAAAAAGCCGGGGTGCGTTATTGAACCGCTACGGACAAATTTTTCTGCAATCCGTAAATAAAGCGATCGGTGAAATCGATGAAGCAAAACAGGCAATTACCAATCTGGTTGATCCCACCCAAGGTTCCATCAGCCTGGGATTTATTCAGCCGCTGGGCTCAAGCTATATCCCGGATTTGATCAGTGCATTTCAGAAAGAGAATCCGGGAATCAAATTTCAACTCAATCAGGACAATACCAGAAATATTCTGAATGGGGTCGAGTCAGGAGAAATTGATGTCGGATTTTGTTCGCCTCCAGAGGCAAGAGCAGGGATTAGTACTCTGCACATAATGGATCAGGAATTGTTCTTGATTGTGCCCAAAAGTCATCCCTTGTCTAATCGAAAAAAGATCGATTTAGATGAATTAGCCGGAGATTCTTTTATCCTGTTTAAACCAGAATCGTCACTGAATGATGTGATTGCCAAACTTTTTCAAGATGCCGGATTTCGCCCGATGATGTCTTTTGAAGTATATGACGAACGGACGGTAGCAGGGTTGGTGGGCGCAAATTTAGGAGTTGCTCTGATTCCGTTTTTTCCTGGTCTGGACAAGCAGAAAGTATCTCAGATTCCAGTTGGGAAACCCAATTGTTCAGTCAGTAATCAAATGGTATATCAAACCAGTGGATACATATCTCCAGTATTTGCCCAGTTCAAGGCGTTTGTCGAAACTACACGGAATTAAGACAGCTCAGACTAAATAACAATCCGGCTCATAATTTATTTAATTCATGTTAAACCTTATATATTCAGGGTATGAAAAAAATAGAGTAAACACTGATAGTGAAGTGCTAATTGGGGAAAAATAGCTTAATAGAATTATAAGGAGAACGACAATGGAATTTTTAGAATTGGCAAAAAAGAGATATTCCAGTCGAAAATACTCAAATAAAAAGGTTGAGAAAGAAAAACTGGAACTTATTTTGGAAGCGGCCTGGGTGGCACCATCGGCACACAATAATCAGGCTTATAAGCTGATTGTTGTACAGTCTTATGAAGGCTTAAAGAAAATAGAAAAAGCAGGCAACATTTATGGCGCCCAGCTGACAATTATTGTCTGTGAAGACAAGGCATCAGCATGGACTAATCCCTTTAGCAAAAGGCAGTTAGTTTCCCAAGATGCAATTATTGCCACCGATCATATGATTTTACAAGCGACAGAATTAGGTATTAACAGTGTTTGGATCGCCTGGTTTGATCCAGGTGTAATAAAAGAAGAGTTCAATTTGCCTGAAAATCTTGAAGCCATCAGCATTTTAGCGCTGGGATATAGTGATGAAAATCCGTCAAAAGTAGACCGGCATGTCAAAGCACGTAAGCCCATCGGTGAGCTGGTGGTTTACGAGGAAATGTAACTGGATTGGTTCCATGTAAAATTTCACGTAAGTAGCAGATTTTTAGTTAAACATTTTCAGTACATTATTTCAAAAGAGAATTATTTCAAAACCCATAGGCGCTGAGGTAGTCGGAGTTATTGTTACTTATTGCTTAAGCCCTGAATCGTTTAGATACAGGGCTTAATGCACAGCAGTTTTTGCTATTTCAGTTAATTTATACAGATCAATTCAGGATTGCTGATTATGTTACTATTCGACTTTCCCATAATCGCCATTTAATAAACCCAAGATGATTACACCAAGCTTTTCCTTGGCGTTTGGATCTAGGGGATAAACCCAGTTGTCGTAAAATTCTTCAACTTCACCATTGCTTAAAATTTTTTTAACTGACTCTCTTTTTGCAACCATTAAACCATCCTGGAGTAGTTCAAGGTGATCACCCACTTGAACAATTTTTACGTTTAATTCAGTTAACATCATATGCTCCTTTCAAAATTAATTCTCAATTTCAGGGGATATCACTATTTGGAAAAAGTCCGAAATCATTATTCATTTGGTTATGCTTGTTTATAAAAAAAGTTGCACAATTTAAGAATTCAAATTGTGCAACTTTTTTTGACGATTTTGAAGTTTTAAAACACCATTTTTTTAACCACCACAGTATCGAGGGCGGCTAATTCTGTTTCCATAACGGTTATTTCAGCCTCTTTGTCTGGTAAGAATTCCAAAATAATCAGTCCGGTAATACTGCATAATTCTTCAGATGATTCATGCAAACCGAGACGTGTTTTAATAATGCAGCCATTTTTTGTTAATAATTCCTGTACTTTCAACGCTTCATTTTCACGATTACCAACTTGAATCCCCATAATTAGTCTCATAAAAAAACCCTCCTTAAACTATTTATCTTTAGATAAAATACCCAGTTGAAGGGGGGCTAAACTATTTATTGAAGAATAATTTTATGAAATAGAAAAATAACCCGTAAATAAATGAGATCATCTAAAAGTAGTAAGGATTTTAAACGGATAAGTGACGAGTTCTAGTTCATACCATTTAACTCCTGATAGAGATTTTTAGCATAGGAATCAGTCATGCCACAGATAAAATCAGTGACCAGCAGTAACCGTAAATAGAGATTATTGATTGGATCGCTTGTTTTAGATTTTAAATAATTCTCTTTATAGTTTTCGGAGATTAAATTGGTTAGATTTTTATCCGCTTTGGTTTGACGGTAAAGCGGATTATCGCCATGGTCTTCCTTATAATAAAGGATTGCCGGGATAAATTTATCAAGTAAAGAATTTAGAATACTCTGCGCCGCCAATTCAAGCTTGATGATACTTGGTGTCGAATAGACAAATTCATGCATGGCGCTTTTCAAAATACGGATGGTTCCACCATGAAAAGATTCTTCAAAAATGTCTTTTTTAAAAGTTCCTGCCATAATCTCAGCATAGGAATGGGTAAAACCATAAGCGGCACAAAACAACAGCCAATCTCTCACATGGCTGATCCAATTCTGAAAAACAAGGATTTCTTTACTGTGCTCATATTTAAATTCAATTTTTAATTCATCAAATTTGTCAATCAAAAGATTTGATTTTTCGACTTGTTCTTTGGTGATGAGGTTAGCCGTTTCATAGGCTTGAAGTTCCGTTTTGAAAAAATCAACAAAGGTATCAATTGAAAAGAAACCCTTTTTAAAGGCATCTTCAAGATCCGCAGTGGCATAGGCAATATCATCAGCAGCTTCCAGAATAAAGGTAAGGGGATGACGATGAAAAATCTGATTAAATTTGGTTCCGGTATTCTCGGTAATTGTTGAAAATTCGTCGCTTTCAGCCAGATAATAACCAATTTTATGATTTTTTACATCACTATCGTTTTCGTTAACGTTCAAAGAATCAGTTGGATATTTCACCACCGTATTTAACACTGAGGCCGTAAGGTTTAACCCGAAATCACTGTCAACATGATGTAATTTCATCAACAAACGTAAGGCCTGGGCATTACCTTCAAAATTATATAAGTCATTTTTCATTTGATTGGATAGTACATCAATTAAAGGATTACCCAGATAGCTGTGGTTTTCAAGATTATTGGCAAACCAGTCGCGGATAATGACTTCACCGAAATGACCGAACGGCGGATTACCGATATCGTGCAATAGTCCGCCACACATGGCGATATCCCCCGCCAGAACAGCCTGTTCCGAAGTAATTTCGTAAGGCGTTTCTTTTTCGTACATCGAAATATTTTTAGTGATCATCGCAGTCAATTGTTTTGCCAGCGAAGAAGTTTCAATGGAGTGGGTTAACCGCGTTCGGACAAAATCGCTTTTATCTAAGGGGAAGACCTGAGTTTTATCTTGCAGACGGCGAAAAGAAGCACTATTGATAATCCGCCAATAGTCTTTTTCGAATTCACTCATGTAATACTTCACCGGATCATAAGGCGGATTAATTTCATCGCCAATTCGCGAGTCGGATAATAGTTTTTCCCATTCCATTTTACTTTTCCCTTCTAAGCTTATTTATTTAAATGATTGAGTTTGGAAAATAATAAAGCGGCTATTACACCGCTGTTTGTTTATAATTCGTCTTTTAAGCACCAGGTTATGTTTTTACCCAGTTCATTGTTTTCGCCGGGAACCCAGATATCAATTTTCAGATTTTCCAGTTTTGTCATGGATTCGGTGTCATTTAATTCTTTCGCTTTTTCAAAAGCTTTAATAATCCAGTTTTTCGTCAGTTTTTGAAAATCCCCACCTTCAGTTTGGATATAGTCATTCCTGATATTAAGTTTTCCGTCAATTACTTTGCTTGAGTATCTTAAGCCCATTTTAGCATCCTCCTAAGATTTGTTGTATTAATTTGATTATTTATATTATATCTTGATATGACAGAATTTTACACAATAATTTAAAAATAAATTGACAAATTTGTTATTCTTGCATATACTACTTATAAGAACTAGTCATGACCACTTATGATAGGTCGGGGATTGATCATAGCATATGTTCCTCATTTCCTGATTTTAGTCCAGATAATTGTATTGTTAAATTTACAACTTTTAAAGGAGAGATTCAATGATAACAGAATCCATTGAAAAAAAAGCGTTTAGTATTCGAAAACACATTGTTAATACGGTAATTAATAATGGTGATGGTCATGCGGGACCTTCACTGTCCTGCACTGATATTTTAGCAACATTATATTTTGGTATTATGGATATTAACGTCGATGAGCCAAAATGGGCGCAGCGAGATCGGTTTATTCTGAGTGCGGGACATAAATGTTTGGGGCTTTATGGAACTCTGATTGAAAAGGGATTTGAAAAACCGGACGTAATGGAAACTTACAACATGTTGGGATCAATTGTGCCGGGTCATCCAGACATGAAAAAATTCAACGGTGTTGATTTTAGTTCCGGTGCTTTGGGCCATGGTTTGCCGATTGGCTCTGGCATGGCATTAAGTGCAAAGCTTAAAGGCGATAAAAATCGGGTTTTTGTTCTGATGGGCGATGGCGAGCAGGGCGAAGGCTCCAATTGGGAAGCGGCAATGTTTGCAAGTCATCATGGTTTGGATAATCTTGTTGGCATCATCGACAGGAATGGACTTCAAATAAATGGTAGTACCCGGGATGTTTTAGACACCAGAGATTTACGAGAAAAATATGCAACTTTTGGATGGTCGGTAAAAGTTGTGGATGGACATAATATTGAGGAACTTTTTAGTGTATTTCAATCAATACCGTTCCAAAAAGGAAAGCCGAGCATGGTTATTGCAAATACAACCAAAAGTAAAGGAATGCCTTTTGCTGAAGGTAATGTGAAATATCACCATTGGAATCCGGGTAAAAATTCAAAAGAATCCAAAGATGCGATTTTTGCACTGGAAAAATATGCAAAAGAAAAAGGATGGACGATATGACCGAAAAGAAACTTAATCCTCGAGATGCGTTTGGGAATGCCTTACTCGATCTCGGTAGAGAAAACAAGCGAATTATGGCGGTGTCTTGTGATTCAGGGGCTGGATCGGGTATGAATCCCTTCAAGCAAGCGTTACCTCATCAATATTTAGAGGTAGGAATCAACGAACAGAATGCGATTGGCGTTTGTGCCGGGTTAGCTGAAGGCGGTTTTATTCCAGTCGTATCAGCGATTGCACCGTTTATCTCGATGCGTGCTTTTGAGCAAGTTCGTAATGACTTAGGTTATGCCAATATGAATGTAAAAGTGATTGGGTCAAGCAGCGGCTTGTCTCATTCAGCGCTTGGATCAACACATCAAGCGATTGAAGATTTGTCACTGATGCGTGTCATACCTAACATGGTGGTTTTGAATCCTGGTGACAGTTACGAAGTGGAAATGTCATTGCGGGAAGCAATTAAACACAAGGGGCCAGTTTATATCCGAATGCCACGTCACTCCATGGCAGAACCCTTAGAAGTGTCGCAACGCCATTTCAAATTGGGAAAAGGTGAAGTTTTAATGAATACCGGAGATGAAATTGTGATTGCAGTTTCTGGAACATTGACGGTTGATGGTCTAATGACTGGAAAAATTCTGGATGAAATGGGATATGGGGTAAAGGTTCTGAATTTTACAACGGTAAAACCATTAGATACAGAGCTCCTTTATGAAGCCTATAAAGATGCGAAATATTTATTTACGTTAGAAGAGCATTCAGAAATCGGTGGTTTTGGCAGCGCCGTACTGGAAGCATTGGGTCCAGTAAAACATGGCGGTCCGATTCATATTATTGGGATTACCGATGGTTCCATTAATACCGGCCCTTATCGGGAATTATTGGAAACCTACGGTCTTACCTGGGAAAAGGTCGTCGATCGGATTTTAAATGTGATTCAAAAATAATATAGAATAAATTTAAAGGAGATAAAAATGAAGACTGTTAGTTGTACATTGAATACCTTATTGAATGATGATGTCTCTCTGATTGAAGATCAAAAGAGCTATGTTAATCGCATCCTTAATTTTGATTTGCCGTTGGTAGAATATGATTTTTTAAAAAAGTTTGTAAAAAAAATTGGCGTGACCAAGGAATTCATTAATATTATTGCTACTTTTAAAACACCTGAAAATGAGACTCCTGAGGGCTTTCGGGTAGAATATCGACTCGAATCCAATGGGGTTCTGAGAGCTGATTTAATCAGGGATATTTCTTATGAAAAAAATGGCAAAAAAAGACCAACTAATGTGCTCTTTTCAGCCGATTCGGCCAATCCTTATGAGGTAAAGCCGATCAGTAAAATGATTGCTAATCTGACGTGTAATCCTGGTATTATCTACGACTTGTTTATCAATAATCCAAAGGCTAACATTGGTAATCAATTTAAAACGCGTGATGAAGTAATGGAAGAAATCGGGCGGATCCTGGGACCGGGAGCTGACATCAGTGTGGAACTGAATGATCCGTTTGGTAAGTCTGATACTGAACTTCTGGAAGAAGCTGAAAAATTCAGAGAAATGCTTTCCGAATATCGTGTGGTTATTAAAGTTCCTCACACCGGACCGGTTACAAATGCAAACGTTTCCGAACTTCTTTCAGGAAATAAAAAGCTCAGCAAATCCTTCGCTGATGTAACGACTGAAGGCGCTTTCCGGGGACATAATCTGGCTTTGATGCTCAAAGAACATGGTTTTAGAGTCAACTTCACGTTAATGTTTGAACCCTATCAGACGGCGTTAGCATTACAGGCAAAACCTTATTTTGTAAACAGCTTCATCCGTCATCGTTTAATTCAATCTGAAAGCATGGAGCAGAATTTAAAGCAATATAACGCAACGGGTAATTCGAAATTTATAAAAAATATCCAAGATATGTTTATCGAAAAAGATTATCTTAATATGGATCAGGTTCAAATGGAGTTGCTGATGGTTAAGAAAATGGCTGAAGACATGTTAAAATATCGTCATTTTAATGATGCCGAAGGCTCCGATGGATTAGATAGTGTACGACATAATTTAAGGCTTTTTAAAAATACAAATTTGGATGACACAAGACTTATTATCTGTAGCATGGAAGGTGAATTCAATTACCCGGACATTGACAAATTGTTAGTGGAAAAAGAATTTGAAGACCTTGTTCATCGAATTGTCGTTACTGCTGAGCCCAACTATCTAGCAAGGTTTACTTCCTGCAATCAGGTGGTATCGTATCAACGTCGGTTTATGAATGCCGCTAACGGCCAAAAATAATAAAAATTTTAAGAGATGATTTATTTTTTCCGAAAATTATGTTATACTGGTTCTAGGTGGTCATAACCCATTATATTCATGTATGATGTCGTAAAATTTATTGAAAAGAGGTGATGATCATGAGTTATGTGAATATGGAAGCAATTCTTGGTGACGCAAGAAAAAATCATTATGCAGTTGGGGCGTTTAATATCGTCAATTACCTCACTGCGAAAGCAGCTGTTGAAGCAGCAGAGGAACTTGAACAACCGATTATCCTTCAAACATCCGTGAAAACGGTGAAGGCCTTTGGGGTTGATGAAATGATGGCTTTTTTAAAACCTATCGCTGAAAATGCAAAGGTGAATGTGGCGATCCATCTGGATCATTCCACAGATATCGAGTTTACAAAAGCCTGCATTAATGGAGGCTGGTCATCGGTGATGTATGATGGTTCGCAGTTATCTCTGGAAGAAAATATAAAAAACACAAAAGAAATTGTGACTTATGCAAAAAATAAAAAGGTTACGGTTGAAGGTGAATTGGGTGCCATTGTCGGCGTTGAAGATGATATTGTGGTGATCGAAGGAAATTCGGCCCATGCAAGACCGAAAGATTGCCGAATTTATTTAAGAGAAACCGGAATAGATGCTTTTGCACCAGCGGTGGGAACGGCTCACGGCGTCTACAAAGGAGCGATCAATATCGATTACGATCTATTTGAAGAAATCAATCAATTTTCATCTTGTCCATTAGTTCTGCATGGCGGAACCGGATTAACTGATGAAATGTTTTATAAACTGATTGCGTTAGGTGCTTCAAAGGTTAACATCTCAACGGCAATCAAAATTGCATATTGTCAGGGGATGGCAACCTATACTAAAATGAATCCTGACCAGAATGATCCACTTAAACTGGATGCTTTTACCAAAGAACAACTAAAAAAAGTTGTAAAGCAACACATTCAATTCTTTAGTCTGAGAGACTAACAGAATTAATAGAATAAAGTCGGCTGCCAAGTTGTTGATAATTAAACTGGTTAACGATGATTAAAATACGAGGAGAACAATAATGAAAGATTTCAAGTGTATTGAAGAACTCAAAAAAGAATTTGATGCTTATGCAGAAATGTATAGTCCAGAAGGACTGGATCGCGAAGAGCAAATCAGAATGTACAGTATCATGTGGCTCATGCGCAAGTTTGAGGAAGCAGTTAAGCCGCTCTGGATGGCGAATAAAGTTCATGGATACTATCATCCGTATATTACCGAAGAAGCCATTGCCACAGCTATTATTACGCAATTAAAAAAAGAGGACTATGTTGGTTCAACCCATCGTGGACATGGTCATTTGATCGCCAAAGGTGGCAATATCAATAAAATGATGGCCGAGTTGTTTGGAAAAGAAGAAGGCTATAACAAGGGGCGTGGCGGCTCAATGCACATCAGTGATATGAGCATCGGGATGCTTGGAGCCAGTGGTATTGTTGGGGCGGCAGTAGCCCCAGCAGTTGGAAGTGCCTTAAAAAGTTGGATCAAAGGAACGGATGATGTAACCGTTGTATTTTTCGGCGATGGCGGTGCCAACGCGGGGTCTGTTTCAGAATCAATGAACATGGCCGCAGCTTGGAAACTTCCGGTTATTTTTGTCTGTGAAAATAATCAGTGGGCAATTGCCACCGATTATGCCCGAATAACCGGTGAACCCGATCTTTATAAACGTGGTATCGGCTTTGGTATTCCCAGCTGTCGATGTGATGGTTATAATATTTATCAGATATGGGAAACCGCTAAGGCCGCCATTGAGCGGGCCCGCGCTGGTGATGGACCGACTTTTATCGAATGTAAAACCATGAGAATGCTGGGACATCACGCAACCGATGATAGCTGGTATCGCGATATGTCAGTATGTGATAAATACTGGGAAATTGAACCAATTAAACGAATGGGCGAATTTATGGTTGAAAACAAGATTGCCACACCAGCTGAATTGGAAGCGATTGAAGCGGAAGCAATGAAAAAGGTTGAGGCGTCCATCGAATACGCAGATACTCAATGCCATGAACCCTCTCCTGATACTTTTTATGACTACATTTACGCAGATGGCGAAGTTATCAAGTAAACACTGTATCAATTAGTGAGATTATAAAACGAAGATTAGGAGATAAAAATTATGTCAATCATTACACTTAGAGAATCCATTACCCAGGCATTAAGGGAAGAAATGGCCCTGGATGAAAACGTATTTATCATGGGTTGCGATGTTGGACTTCGCGGAAATCCATTTGGTATAACAAAAGGTCTCATGAATGAGTATGGTGAAAAACGGGTCATCGATACCCCGATTTCAGAGGCTGCATTCACGGGACTTGGTGTTGGTGCGGCGATTGCCGGGATGCGACCTTTAGTTGAAATATTATATGCTGACTGGATCACCTTGCCAATGGATAACATTGTCAACACGGCTGCAAAAACATGTTATATGTTCGGTGGACAGGCAAATGTGCCGATTGTTATCCGGGCACCTTTTGGTGTCGGTGGTGGCGTTGCCGCTCAACATTCGCAGAACAATGAAAACTGGTTTGTCCATGTTCCGGGGTTAAAGGTCATTACACCGTCTACCCCCTACGATATGAAAGGGATGCTTAAATCGGCCATCCGCGATAATGGACCAGTTATCTGCTTTGAACATAAACGAAATTATTCCATGAAAGGTGAAGTTCCAGATGGTGAATATCTGGTCCCAATCGGAAAAGCAGCGATTCGCAAAACTGGAACCGACTGTACAATTGTAGCTTATTCCTATATGACTTATGTGGCAGAAGCAGCAGCAATCGAATTGGAAAAAGAAGGAATCAGCTGTGAAGTCATTGATTTGCGATCACTGTTGCCGCTGGATTATGACACTGTAATGGAATCGATCAAGAAGACAAGTCGTGTTGTTGTCGTCACTGAAGCACCGTTGCGGGGATCGATTGCCGGTGAAATTGTCGGTGAAATCATTGACCGTGGTTTTGATTTATTGGATGCACCACCTCAACGTCTTGGCAGCAAGAACTCTCCAGTAGCATACAATGAAGGTCTGGAAGCGATGTGCACACCTAAAAAAGAAGATATTATCGCAGCAGTACGTAAAACATTTGAATAAATTGTGAAGGAGTGTTTATCATGGCAAAATTAATGAATATGCCAAAGATCGGCGTTAACATGACTGATGGTACAGTCACGGAATGGTACGTAAACGAGGGTGACGAAGTCAAATTTGGTGAAATGGCTCTGGCTGCTGAAACGGATAAAGATGTTCAGGATATTCCGGCAGATCAGACCGGTACTGTTTTAAAAATTATTGCTCAAGTGGGAGATAACGTCGAATGCCATAAACCGCTTGCAATTGTCGGTGCACCCGGTGAAAACATTGACAGCCTACTTGCTGAGATTAGTGGTGGCGGAGCTGTGGCTGCAGCACCAGAAACGGTGGCGGTTGTACCAGTTCAACCAGCGGAAGTGACAGAAATAACTACAACTGGCCGGGTTCCGGTTTCGCCACTGGCTAAAAAAATGGCCAAAGATTTGGGAATTGATCTGACTAAAGTTAAATATACTGGGATACGTGTCAAAAAAGCCGATATTCTTGCTTATGAAAATGAACCAGAAGCTATTGCAGAGTCTCCCACAATTGCCAGACCATCAGTAGTGGCAACAACGGCTGCTTCGGCAACTGGTATCAAAAAAACAACGCCTTACGATGGAATGCGTCGAAAAATTGGTAATCGGCTGACTGAAAGTGTGGTAACCAAACCATGGGCAGCCCTTACGGTGGCAGTCGATATGACGAAAGCCATTGAGTGGCGGAAACGTGTGAATGAAATCGCTGATGTCAAGGTCGGTTTCAATGAGATGGTTGCCAAGGCCTGTGCCCGGGCTTTACAGGAATATTCATTGATGAACACACAGCTGGCTGCTGATGGCACGGAAATTTACGAAATGGAAGACATCAACATTGGCGTCGCGGTTAATACCGATCGCGGTTTGATGGTGCCGGTTCTTAAGAATGTTGCAGCTAAAGGTGTGGTTGAACTGGCAAAAGAATTTGCCGGTCTGGTCAGTCGGACGAAAGAACAAGCCAATATTCAAGGCGACTTATCGGGCGGAACATTTACAATCAGTAATCTGGGTGCACGTGGCATTTCAAGTTTTCGGGCAGTGATTAATCCGCCTGAATGTGGGATTTTGGCATTGGCTGCAACGGTTAAGTCAGCAGTTGTGATTGATGATGAAATTGTCATCCGTCCAATGATGAATATTACTTTGAGTTTTGATCACCGGATTGTTGATGGCGATTATGCTGCGCAGTTTGTGTCCTATATTGGAAAATTGCTGGAAGATCCCATGAAAATCTTAATGTAGATAACTCAAAAAAGTTCAGGCGACACTCTGTGACGCATAATTCATAACAGGAGATAAATGATGAATAAATTTGACCTAATTGTTATCGGAGGCGGTCCGGGGGGGTATGTGGCAGCAATTTACGCGGCTCAACAGGGCCTTCAAACAGCATTAGTTGAAAAAGCTGATCTGGGTGGGGTTTGTTTAAACTGGGGCTGCATTCCCACAAAAGCGCTGGTTCAAAATGCAGAAATTCTCCGCACTGTAAAAGAAGCAAATGAATATGGAATTGATTTGAATACCAATGAAATAAAAGCTGATTATTCAGTGGCTCAGAAACGCAGTCGCGAAGTTAGCGCAAAACTGACCATGGGAATTAAAAGCCTTTTGAAAAAAAACAACGTGACGGTGATAAAAGGTGAAGGCAGTTTGATCAGCGGAACCAGGGTGAAAGTCATGCCGGCTGGTGAAATTATCGAAGCAAAAAATATTATTCTTGCCACCGGAGCGCATGCATTTAAAATTCCGCAATTTGATTACAGTAATCCCAATATTATGACTTCTCGAGAAGCCCTTGAGTTGACTGACGTCAAACCTGGTGATAAATTTGTGGTCGTAGGCGCCGGTGCCATCGGGATGGAATTTGCCAGTATCTGGGCCAGTTATGGCGCGGAGGTAACCGTAGTTGAAATGCTTCCCCGGGTTTTGCCTAACGAAGATGCAGATGTCTCAAAGGAAATTCAAAAAGCTTTCAAAAAACGTAATATAAATATAAAGGTTGACAGTAAAGTCACTTCTGTGGTTGCAAAAAGCGATGGCTTTAATCTTGTCATCGAGAATAAAGGAAAAACCGAGTCAATCCCATGTGATAAAATTCTTATTTCTGCTGGCGTTCGCGCAAATGTCGAAAATATTGGGCTGGCAGCAGCGGACGTGAGGCTGACTGAGCGGGGATTGATTCAGGTAGATGATCATTTACTGACAACCTGTCCCACCGTATATGCCATTGGAGATATCACTGGAAAACTGGCACTGGCCCACGTTGCGTCAGCTCAGGCATTGGCGGCTGTTCATGGGATTCTTGGGAAACGGGTAAAACAATTTAATTATTCAAATATGCCAAGATGCACCTATACCTATCCTGAAGTTGCCAGTGTTGGATTAACAGAAGAACAAGCGAAGGCGGCAGGCTATGATGTCAAAGTTGGAATATTTCCGCTAGTTGCCAATGGAAAATCTGTGGCAATGAATGAAATAACTGGTTTTGTGAAGATTGTTGCCGACAAGAAATACAATGAGATCTTGGGAACCCATCTTGTTGGAGCACATGTGACAGAATTAATCAGTGCCGCAACCGCTTATATTGATCTTGAATTTACAGCAGATGATATTGCTCAGGTTGTCCATCCGCATCCATCGGTATCCGAAGCGATGATGGAAGCAGCGCATGCAGTGGTAGGACAGGCCATCCATATTTAATAAGCGTGATGACGATTTAGAAAAACACAAATATTGTAGTGCCTGAAAAGGGCACTCAATATATTATGTGCAACAAAGGTTTGAAACGAATGAGGTGAGCTGATTATGCTCTTTTATTACAGCGAATCAACAGATCCATATTACAATCTGGCATTGGAAGAACACATCTTTTACAATGTTAAAATGGTCGAGCCCTTTTTCATGCTATGGCAGAACGATAATACCATTGTGATTGGACGAAATCAGAACGTTGTCAGAGAAATCAATACCGATTTTGTCAAAAAAATGAATACCAGAGTTGCCCGGCGTAGTACCGGTGGTGGCGCTGTTTATCATGATTTGGGAAATTTAAACTATTCATTTATTCAAAACTGCGAAACTGGGCAAAAGATTGATTTCACTCAGTTTGCCCTTCCCATCCTTCGTGCGCTTGATCATTTTGGCGTAAAAGCGGCATGTAATAATCGTAACGACCTGGTTATTGAGGGACGTAAATTTTCCGGAACCGCTCAGACCGTAAAAAATGGCCGGGTATTACACCATGGAACACTGCTGTTTAATTCAGATTTAGATTTTTTGCGACAGGCATTGAAGGTTAAAGGGGACAAAATTGAAAGCAAAGGGGTTAAATCGGTGAGTAGCCACATAACCAATATTGTTGAGCATTTACCGAATCCAATCACCATTGAGCAGTTTCGCAACTGTTTGATGACCAGTATTATAAAAAAGAATAATCCCTCTGCGCTTCGTTTGACTGAGAAAGATTTTGAAGCGATCAAACAACTGCGACAAACAAAGTATTTAACATGGGATTGGAATTATGGTAAGTCGCCACGGTATGAGGTACAGAAAAATCGGAATTTTCAATTCGGTCATTTGACCGTTTCGATGAGTGTATTACAGCAGGGGATCATTGATTCGATTTCCATTACCGGTAAATTCTCGGGGAATCAGGATATTCATCAATTGGAAAAATTATTAAAAGGAACGGCACTAAAAGAATCTGAATTACTAGAAGTCCTCAGTTACTGTAAGTTAAACGACTTCATTGCTGGCATAACAGCAGCAGAACTGGCAGAAATTTTAGCGAGTTAAATAATATAATATGGGATATGTATCATCAACGCGATAACGATAAGTTGATGCAACGTTTCGGAAGAATTCGACCAGAAGACGCTTATGTTAAAAGAAAATAAGAACTTAATGATATATGGTGTAAAAATACTAACCATGAGTACTAATCGTGAAATTGAAAAGAACTGATTTTACATAAAAAGAAAACGTTTAACAAAGTAATTTTAATTTAAAAAAAATGCTTGCACTAGCATTTTTTAATAAAGAAAAGGTGGTATTATCGGATGAAAGAGTATATTTTAAGTATTGATCAGGGGACTACCAGTATTCGAGCAATTTTCTTTAACCATGATGGGGACATTGTCAGTGTGCATGCAAAAGAATTCGCGCAATTTTACCCAGATTCAGGTTGGGTCGAACAGGACCCAATGGAAATGTGGGCAGTCACAGGTGAAGTCATTGAAAAAGCGATGGCAAAATCGAACATAAAAGAAGAAGAGATTGTTGCTATTGGCATCACCAATCAACGGGAGACGTCGATAGTCTGGGACAAAAATACCGGCGAACCAGTCTATAACGCAATTGTCTGGCAGGATCGAAGAACGGCAGAATACTGTGATCAACTAAAAGCGGAAGATCCGGAAATTGAAGCAGCGGTTAGAAACAAAACAGGATTGATGATTGATTCGTATTTCTCTGGTACAAAAGTGAAATGGATACTCGATAACGTTGAAGGTGCCAGAGAAAGAGCCGAAAAAGGCGATCTTCTTTTTGGAAACGTTGACACCTGGATTATGTGGAAGCTTACTGGTGGAAAAACCCATGCCACCGACTACAGTAATGCATCCCGGACATTGATGTATAACATTCATGACCTGAAATGGGATGAAGAATTATTGAAGGTTCTTAATGTACCGGCAAGCATGCTACCAAAAGTTCAGGAAAGCAGCGGACATTTTGGTGTGACTGCAAAAATATTCAAACGGGAAATCCCCATTACCGGTGATGCTGGTGATCAACAGGCCGCAACTTTTGGACAATGCTGTTTTAAAAAAGGGATGGCTAAATTCACCTATGGTACGGCTGGTGTTATGACTGTCAATATCGGTGATAAACCATTCTTATCAAACAATGGTTTAACAACAACGATTGGTTGGGGAATTAATGGCAAGGTTGAGTATTTATTGGAAGCTGTTGCATTTTCAGCCGGTTCAGCGATTCAATGGTTGCGTGATGAAATGGATATGCTTGATGAATCACCAGACTCCGAATATTTTGCTTTGAAAACGAAAAAAGAACGTAATTGTGGGGTTTATTTTGTTCCTGCATTTACCGGTTTGTGTGCACCCTATTGGAATTCCTATGCTAGAGCCTCAATTGTTGGAATTGAACGTGGAACAACTAAGAACAATGTTATCAGAGCGGTTCTTGAGTCATTAGGATATCAGACACGCGATATGTTTGATGCATTTTCAGAAGATTTAGGAGAGCGGCTATCGATCTTGAAAGTGGATGGCGGTGCCTGTAATAACAACTTACTGATGCAATTTACGGCAGACATTACTAACGTTGACATTGAAAGACCAGATAATACCGAAACAACAGCAGCAGGCGTAGCTTATTTGGCAGGACTGGCAGTTGGATTCTGGAAAGACCAGGATGAAATTGTCCAGAAGAGAACGGTTAACCAGGTATTCCATCCACAAATGGATGAAGAGCTGCGTAATGATCTCTATAAGGGTTGGAAACGAGCCATTAATTGTAATTTAGAATGGGCAAATGATCGCTAGATAGTAGTACGAATTCAATTTAAATACGGGGGGCGTTTATATGTGGCCGATATAAGCGCCGCCCAAATCAAAAATATGAAAATGAATATGGAGGTGACACCATGAAAACGGATGTTTTAATCATTGGTGGCGGTGTAATTGGTGCTTCCGTTGCTCATCAGCTTGCCAAGTATAATCTGGATATTATTCTGGTTGAAAAGGCGAGTGATATTTGTATGGGGACGAGTAAGGCAAACTCGGCAATGATTCATAGCGGTTTTAATATTGATGGTGGCACATTAAAAGGCCAGTTAGTATTGGAATCAAATAAGGTTATTAAACAATTATGTCAGGATTTAAATGTGGATTTAGTTAAACCACTGGGTTCAATAACGGTTGGATTTGAAGAAACCGACTTGGAAAAAATGAAGAAAACCATGGAAAATGGCATTAAAAATGGCATTGAGGGGATGAAACTGCTCGACCAGAGAGAACTGCATGAGATGGAACCTCACTTAAATCCAGATGCAAAATATGGTTTGTTTGAACCGGAAACAGGAATAATAAATCCTTTTGAATACACCATAGCGTTGGCAGAGAATGCCGTGACTAATGGCGCAAAAGTTCTGTTGGACACGGAAGTTTTGGATATTATGATTGAAAATAAAACTGTAAAAGGTGTTAAAACAAATAACGGTGATATTGACGCAAAAGTTATCATTAATGCCGCCGGATTATATGCAGATAAAATAGCTGCGATGGTAGAAGATATTGATTTTGAAATCAAACCCAGAAAAGGACAATACTTTTTATATGACAAAAAATGGCGTGATATTTTAACATATACGATTTATTCGGCGCCAACGAAGGTATCAAAAGGAATGATCGTGGTGCCGACCGTCGACGGTAATATATTAGCCGGATCAAATGCCGAAGCAGTTGAAGATAAAACAGATTTGAGAACAACGACACAAGCTTTGGATCAGATCTATACCAGCACAATTTCTCATCTGTTTCCTGAACTTCCCAGAATGGGTGATGTGATCACGACATTTACCGGGCTGAGGGCATCAAGCACGAATGAAGATTTTATTATTGAACCCGCAAAAACAGTAAAAGGCTTTATTAATGCTGCTGGCATCCAGTCACCAGGCTTAACTTCGGCTCCTGCCATCGCAGCACGGATCGAAGGTTTGGTGAGAGATCAGCATATGGACTTGGATTTTTCACTAAAAGCGAACTATCAAAAAGGGCGAAAACCACCGATTATGCTTGCCAATTTAGCTTATGAAGAAAGAACGGCCTTAATCGAAGAAAATCCGGATTATGGTGAAATTATCTGCCGTTGCGAGTCGATCAGCAAGGGTGAAATTATGGATGCTGTCCAACGCCCCATTCCGGCGACGAATCTGGATGCCATCAAACGCCGGGTCAGAGCGGGTATGGGACGATGTCAGGGTGGTTTTTGCGGACCAAAGGTACTGAGTATATTAAGCAAAGAACTCGGAATTTCTCCGCTTGAAGTGACGCAAAAAGGAAGTAAATCCTTTGTTCTGACTTCTAAGAATAAAGAACTATCTTTAGAAGAAGGAGATCGAAATTATGAAAAAATCAGAGTATGACTTAGTCATTATTGGTGGCGGACCGGCAGGGCTTGCTGCCGCATTGGAAGCGAAAAAAAATGGTGTCTCAAAAATTCTGATTTGTGAACGAGCGCCGTATTTAGGTGGTATTTTAAATCAATGTATTCATAATGGATTTGGCTTGCAATATTTTAAAGAAGAATTGACCGGACCTGAATATGCAAGCCGTTTTATTGAAGAAGTGGAAAATTCTGACATTGACGTAAAACTGGGAACCATGGTTATGGAAATCAGGGATGATAAAAAAGTGATTGCGGTTAATCGCGAAGAGGGAATGTTTCAAATTGGTACGAAGGCATTAATTCTGGCAATGGGATGCCGAGAACGGACACGCGGTGCCATCACCATACCAGGGAGCCGTCCGGCCGGGATTATGACAGCAGGCACCGCCCAGAGTTATGTTAATCTGGAAGGTTATCTGCCCGGCAAAGAGGTCGTCATTCTGGGCTCTGGAGATATTGGTCTGATTATGGCAAGACGATTAACCCTTGAAGGTGTTAATGTCAAGGGAGTCATTGAAGTGATGCCCTATTCGACGGGACTGATCCGTAATAAAGTGCAATGTCTTGATGATTTCGGTATTCCCCTGCTATTAAGCCATGCTATTATTGAAGTTCACGGAAAAGAAAGACTGGAAGGCGTAACCATTGCAAAAGTAGATGAAAAGCTCAAACCGATCGAAGGTACCGAACAATATGTAAGCTGTGACACACTGTTACTATCGGTTGGCTTGATTCCAGAAAATGAATTATCAAATAATTTAGGATGTGAAATGGACAAGGTCACCAGAGGTCCGGTAGTAAATGAAAAACGGATTACCAATATCCCTTGGGTATTCGCCTGCGGAAATGTTCTGCACGTTCATGATTTAGTTGATAATGTTACTCAGGAAGCAGAAATTGCCGGGAAAGCAGCAGCAGAGTTTATCAATCACAAAATGAATGAAGAAGAAAAGGACGTTATTGTTACCCATGATAAAAACATCGGGTACGTCGTTCCTCAGCATATTGATGCGCTGAACCACCAGGAGCAAACAATTAAGTTTTTTCTTAGAGTAAAAAATCCGGATGAGGAAGTTCGACTAATCGTCAAAGATAATTTTAATAAAACATTACTGAATCTTAAAAAAACAATCGTTGAGCCGGGAACCATGGTAACGTTTAATTTACCAAGGGAGTTTGTGACTAAGGATACTTCATCAATTGATATTTCAATTGCTAAGGAACAAGCGCAATAAGATGGAGGTGTAAAATCATGGAAGTGAAAAAATTTATCTGCATTGGTTGCCCGAAAGGGTGTAGTCTGAAAATTGAGCATACCGAAAAAACCATACATGAAATCAGTGATTACGGTTGTAAAATTGGATTGAAATATGCGAAAACGGAGTTCACTGAGCCCAAGAGAACAATAACAACCACCGTAAAATTAAAATCTGGCGATCTGTCTTTTGTACCAGTTAAAACAAAAGAACCGGTTAATAAAGAGAAAATATTTGAAGTGATGAATGCGATCAGTGAATTGGAAATTGAATCACCGGTTAGCGTCGGAGATGTTGTTGTGTCAAATATTGCCGGAACCGGTGTGGATCTGGTCTGTACCCGGAATATAAAAAAAGTTTCTTGAGCAAAAGTCAAATGATCGTATAAAATAGTGTACCAAGCTTGTTTTTACATGAAGTGTTATGCTAAGTTGTGCTCAATGCATAAAAAAGCAGGTGTTAGATATATTTTTGTCATTATATTTTTGTAAAATTATGATATAATAAGTGGAAAGTAATCATAACCCATCATACGCATGTATGATGAGATATAATAGAAATGAGGCGATAACCATGAGTTATGTCAACATGGAAGCGATTCTTAAGAATGCTCGAAAAAATCATTATGCAGTTGGCGCGTTTAACATCGTGAATTATCTGACCGCAAAGGCGGCAGTGGAAGCGGCCGAGGAACTGAATCAGAATATTATCATTCAGACCTCGGTTAAAACGGTAAAAGCTTTTGGGATTCAGGAAATGATGGGTTTTCTAAAGCCCATCGCCGAAAATGCTCAGGTAAATGTAGCAATTCATCTTGATCACTCTACCGATGTTGGATTTACAAAGGCATGTATTGATGGCGGCTGGTCTTCAGTTATGTACGATGGTTCTCAATTGCCACTAGCGGAGAATATAAAGAACACAATGGAAATCGTGACCTACGCCAAACCTAAGAATGTGACGGTTGAAGGTGAGTTAGGTGCCATTGTCGGCGTTGAAGATGACATTGTCGTAAAAGAAGGTGATCATGCGCATGCTAAACCGGCAGATTGCCGAATCTATTTGAAAGAAACAGGAGTTGATGCCTTTGCCCCTGCCATCGGAACAGCACATGGTGTCTATAAAGGTGAAATTAAAATTGATTACGATCTTTTTGAAGAAATCAATGAATTTTCACTTTGTCCGTTGGTTCTCCATGGCGGAACGGGGCTGAGTGACGAAATGTTTCATCGGTTAATTGGTTTGGGTGCGTCAAAGGTGAATATTTCGACTGCGATAAAAATTGCATACTGTCAGGGAATGGCAACTTTCAGCAAAGAAAATCCAGATCGCAATGATCCGCTTAAGTTGGATGCCTTCACAAAACAAGCAGTTAAAAAGGTAGTGACCGAGCACATCCGGTTTTTTAGTCTAATGGATTAGGGGGAACATGATGACAACACAACCAAATTACATTGTCGATTTACATAGTCATACCACTCGATCCGATGGTGGAGATTCGCCTAAAGAATTTATTTCTAATGCGGCCGCGCTAGGAATGAAAGTGATCGTCATTACGGATCATGATGTTCTGCCACCTGATCAAATCGAAGTAAATGGTGTGATGGTCGATCCCGTTCTTTATGCAAAGAAAAAAGGGATGAAATTGATACCGGGAATTGAATTTTCCTGTGAAACACAGGTCGAGGATGTTCATATTGTTGTACTGGGATGCGATTATACGAATCCTAAAATACTCGAAATGAATCAGAAGATCATCAAAAGTAAAATATTTTCATATCAAAAACTTTTAGATATACTGGCAGATAATGGATATGATATAACATGGGATGAGGTTTTGAATTATGACGATATTCCGAGAAAGCCCGAGGACGTTCAGAAAAAAATCATTTTTAATCTGATGGCTGAAAAAGGCTATACAAAAACCTGGAGCGATGCTAAATTATTGATCAGGAATAATCCTGATTTTAGTGTAAAACGCGAAAAACCAGCTCCTGGTGACATCATTAATATTGCCCATGAAAGTGGTGGTATTGCCATTTTGGCGCATCCCTATCTCATTGATGAAACCGTTGCAACCAACGACGGGACGATGTCCAGAGCGGAGTACATTGATCAACTGATTGATCTGGGTCTGGATGGAATCGAGGCCTGCTATACCTATGATAAGACGACCTATAATGGGCTTTATACGAAGGAAGAAATTGTTGCCAAGATCAAAGCCGATTACCAGGATCGGGTCAAGATTATTTCAGGTGGTTCTGATTATCATGCTGACTATAAAAAGACCGATAAAAATGTCAGAAACATTGGCGAGTGCGGCGTTACCCTGGAGTATTTTAACAGCAATGAGCTTTTAAGAAATCTTTAATTGATTTCTTAAAAAGTTTGTAAACGTTTAAAAGGAGGCTGGCCGTGATAATAAAAAACAAGGAGCCCGATGCGTATCCGTATATTATTTTTGATTTGGATGGCACCTTGGTAGACTCCTGTCCAGATATAATTGAAACGGTTAAGTATATCATTGATCGTTATGATTTTGATCGGAAAGAGGATACATTTATACGGAGCTGTATTGGTGGGGGGGCGAGAAATGTCCTCATCAAATCCCTTGGTGAGGACAAAGAAACCCTCATTGATAATGAAATATTGCCGTTGTTTGTTGATTATTACACTGCGAACTGTGATAAAAAAACCTTTGCTTATGCCGGTGTAGCAGATGTATTAGAGTACTATAAGCGGAAAGGAAAAGCATTATCAGTGGCTACTTTCAAGATACGAAGTGCCACTGAAAAAATTTTGAAAACACTAAAATTATTTGATTATTTTGACATCCTGGTGACAGCAGATGACGTAAAAAATCCAAAACCGCATCCTGATTGTATTAATGCGATTCTCGCGTATTATCATTGCAGGAAGACTCAAGCGATTCTCATTGGGGATACAAAAACAGATTATCTCACCGGAACAAATGCAGGGATTGATGTTTGCGGTGTTACGTTTGGGTATGGAGACCCGGAGGTTGTCAGATCATTAAATCCAGCCTATGTTATTGACAGTATGGAAGAACTTAAAAAAGTTGTTTTATAAAATAAAATATTTAGGAGGCATGAAGTTATGGTTGATTTATCAAAAATGGATAAAAAAGCCCTGGGAAAGTGTTTTGATCACTCGGTGTTGCCCAAAAACACCACCGAAGCTGAAATCCGATCTGGTTGCCGTGAGGCAGTCGCCTATAATTGTGCAGCGTTTTACTCTGCTACACCTTACTGGACACCAGTGGTGGTGGAGGAACTGAAAGGAACCGACATTCTTATTGGAACCGGCTTGGATTTTCCCTTTGGAGCGTCATCGTCGATTGTTAAGGCTTTTGAAACGGAATATGCTGTAAAAGCCGGGTGTACGGTTTTAGACCTGGTGATGAACGTTGGCGCGTTGAAAGACAGAAGATATGATGTGATTAAGAATGAGTTAATGGATTTTAAAACGGCGGCACAAGGAAGGATCACTAAATGCATTATTGAAACCTGTTTTTTAAGCGATGAGGAAATCGCAACAGCCTGCAAATTGATTGCCGAAGCAGAAATTGATTATGCAAAAACTTCAACCGGTCAATTTGAAGGGCCAAGTATGGAACAGTTTTTAATTATGAAAAAGACGTTATCTGAAACTGATGTCAAACTCAAGGTTGCTGGTGTTAAATTCCCGCGCCCTCAAAATGCTTATGTATTCATTCTGGCGGGAGCTGATCTGATTGGTACGCGAGCGGCAATCGCAATTATCGATGCGTTTGATCAAATGCGTGAGATTGGACTCGTTCCCCAATACAAAGGTTGAATCAAAAAGTTTCATCAAATTGCTGAACAAAATTCCCTTATACTAGGCATAATATTAAATTAATACATGGTGCAGATGTTAATTTTTATTAGTTAGAAGGAGAATTTGATATGGGTAAATATTTAATCGGTATTGATGTGGGAACCACTGGCACAAAAGCGATGATACTTGACAAAGAAGGAAAAATCTATGGAAAAGGGTATGGAGAATATCCTTGTAATTATCCAAATTCCAATTGGGTTGAGCAGGATGTGGATTTACTTGTTGAGGAAACCTATAAAGCATGCAAACAAGCGGTCACAGCATCAGGACTTGATCCGAAGGAAATTGAGGCAGTTGGATTTTCCTGTCAACGGGCAACGTTTACGCTAGTCGATAAAAACAACGAAGCCATTGATAATGTTTTTTATGGTTGGCAGGACAACCGTGGAGCGGAAATACTTGAAGACGCCATGGCCATTATCGATCCGGATACATTTTTTAAAAGCACTGGCATGCCAATGACACCAACCTTTACGTTTATCAAATTGTTGTGGTTAATGAAAAAAAGACCAGAACTTTATGAAAAAACAAAGTATGTGGCGATGATGCCGGAATATATCCAATACTGTTTTGGTGCGGACGATTTCTATTGTGAAGCGACCAATGCCTGTACGTCGGGCTATCTTAATCCTAATACGATGGACTGGGCTGATAATATTATTGATGCATTTGGGATTGATAAGGAAAAGTTGCCAAAATTAGTGAAACCTGGTGATATTGTTGGAAAAGTAACACTTGCAGTTGCCGAAAAAACCGGTCTGGCTGTCGGTACGCTCTTAGTTGCAGGAAGTGGCGATCAGCAATGTGCAGCCATTGGCGCCGGCGTTATCGAAGACGGTTACGCATCCTTAACGCTGGGGACAGCAGGACTTCTGGTTGTCGGCACAAAAAAATTGGTGCTGGAAGATGTTCCAGGGGTCATGGCAACCTCGTCGGCACTATTAGGATTATTCAATCTTGAGGGAATACAATTGGGCGCCGCCAGCAGTTATCGTTGGGCAAGGGACGAGTTAGCTGAGATCGAAGTTGCATTCGGAAAAAAAATCGGAATGGATCCTTATGAAGTGATGGATTATCATATTCAGAAAAGTCCGGTGGGATCGAAGGGAATTGTGTTCATGCCGTTTCTGACCGGGTCAGGTTATCCTTATTGGAATCCTGAAGCAAAGGGCATCTTTGCCGGTATTACATTCGCTCATTCTAAGAGTGACATGATTCGTTCGGTCATGGAAGGCATCACCCTGGAAAGTAAGGATATGTATGAAAGTATGAAAAAATCCGGGGTTATTTTGAAACAACTGGCCATAACAGGCGGAGCGACAAAATCCGGAGCATGGCGACAAATAATTGCCGATATGTTTGGGGTTCCAATTCGAAAACTGGAAATACCTGACGCAACCATCGTTGGAGCGGCAGTTATAGCAGGTGTCGGTGCGGGGTGGTTTAAGGATGTTACCGAAGGTGTTAATTCAATGGTTCGCTATCTGGAAACAATTGAGCCGATACCTGAAAATGTCAAAAGATATAACGAAATTTATGACATTTATAAAAATTTGTATACCGCCTTAAATGAAAATAGCCTCTACGCTCAATTTGCCAAATTAAAATAAACAGAATTGAGCAATTTTAACGGATCACTCTTTTAATTCGATAGCGTCTATGATAAAATGGAAGAAATTTTGCTAATTAAGCTGCACGAAGGAGTTTTATGGAAGGAAGTATTGATATGTACAAAATTAAGCGAGAAAACCCGAAACCATTGTACATACAATTGGAAGAGTTAATCCGCAATAATATCGAAGAAGGTATTTGGAAGCCGAATACAGCGATACCATCGGAAAGTGAAATGAACCGTATTTATGGTGTAAGTCGAATGACAATCCGTTCGGCATGCTCGCAACTGGTACAGGATGGTGTTCTCTATCGAGTCCCTGGTAAAGGTACCTTTGTTGCAGAACCCAAGATAATGACGGAATCCCTGGCATATATGGGCTTTAGAGAGCAATTGGAGCGAATGGGGTATGAAATTACCACTGAGCTTTTAAATGTCACCGAAAAAGAAGCATCTTTTTCGGTCGCAAAGCGTCTGCAATGTCCGCAAGGAGCACCAATACTTGAAATTGAGCGCTTGCGTTTTCTAAAAGGTGAACCCATTAGTCTTCATTATTCTCGGATTCCTTATGATTTGTGTAAAAATCTAAGTGATCGTGCGCTTGAGGAAGAACAACTTTGTGTTCTTTTAGAGCGAGAATATAATTTAAAACCCAGCCGCGTCATGGAGACGTTCGAATCGGTTACCGCTTCGGAAAAAGAAAGCAAACTTTTAAAAGTACCTCATGGATATCCGTTACTTGTTTTAGAGGACATTCTCTATGATAAGGATGATAAACCTTTTGAGTACTCAAAAGTGGTCTTTAGGGGCGATAAAATCAAATTAAAGTACGAATACCGAAACTGATATGACAGATGTTTTTTATAAAAACTGTTTAGTTTATGGGAAAATTCATATTAATTATAATAATATAGAGCAGGTGTAAAATCAGTGAACAAAATTACCCAAATCCCCCATCGTATTGATCGTCAAGAGCTATTTGAACGGATGCATATTTCTGAGGACCGACCAATGTATCACGAGTTTGAGCGCAGTTATCAGAAGTTATATGACTCATTACCGGAAATATTGGATATTCAGGCAACTCATGTACTAAAGACCAATGATGACGAGGAAAAAATTCACAAAGGTCTCTGTGAAGTCAGTCATATTGTCTATTGCCTGGTAACCCTGGGCCCAAAAATCAGTGAGCGATCAACAAAATATTTTGCCGAAAAAGACTTTTTAAAAGGTCTGATGATTGATTCCATGGCAGATATACTACTCTTTAATGCGTCGAATGACTATTATGAGACAGTCAAAAAAGATGTTTATGAAGAACAGGGTTATGCGATGACCTTACGTTATTCACCGGACGATAATATTATTCCTTTGCAGGTTCAGAAAACAATTCTTGAACAAGTCAATGGCGGGGAACGTTTATCCGTGGGTGTCACGCAAGCGTTTATGTATGATCCCCTCAAAACTCTGGGCTATGTCTATGGGGCAGATAAGAATATCGAACTGGCCAAAAAAGATCACGATTGTGCGATGTGTTCAAATTACACCTGCGAATATCGAAGTGTTGATGAATTATAGTATTGATGAAAAAAATGGTTTCCACAAATTTTTGTGGAAACCATTTTTATTTGCGTGAAAATTTGCTGAAGAAGGCCGAGCGATTATTCATCATTTAGTACCGGCTCCAGGGTAGTATCCCGGAAAAAGGTATTGGCATTATACAGATACAAGACGTCGGTAATCTGAGAATCAGCAATCAGGGCATCGATGCTGTCATAGTAATAACGGGGGTCAATGACGGTGATCTCGCTGTAAAACGGCGTTAAGAATGGGATAAAAGCATTGGCATAGGAATCTTTGATGATCAGCAGATTTTTGCCGTTAGCCACCGGATTTTTAATTTTAACGATGGGGTGGTTACCTTCCAGAAAAACTGCATATTTATCTTTGCTGGTTAATTTTTCACTATCATAAAGCGACGAGGATTTTTTTTGTTCCTCGATATAAGTCACAACGGAATAATCATCTTCACTTTTGGGCACGTAGACACTGATGGTATCGGTGTTAAATGTCAGATAACTGCTTTTTGACGCCAGCGCTCCAGAAAATGAATCGGTAACCGGATAAATAGTATAGCCATCGGTATCTGGTTTGATGCCCAGAGCATCCGCAACACCTTGAAATGAGAGCCACGCTCCCAGGGTTGTCCAATGGTGATCCGTTTTATAATAAAGCAGTTTATCCTGATTCTCTTTCAAAATCGATCGAGGATCAAGAAAAACAAGTTTCGTATTCAAGCCTGCAACGAAAGTAGTGATATATTCATTTTGATCCAGTACCGGGGCAGCAGTTGGCAATTTTTCGTCATAAATACTGATCGCATTGGGAACCAGCATGAAGTAGTGCTTCAAATCAGGATGCCTTTCCGTAAAATTGTTGATGGCAGCTTGCGTCAGCTCAGTGGTTTCTGATGGCAGAGGATCAAAATTTTCGATGAGCGAGGAATCTTTAGCGAAGTAAACCCCATTGGAAATATTCTTACCCATGAAACGGTCGGTGCTGGTTTTGGTGTAAATCCAGAAATTTCGGGCAACTAACTGGTCGGCGGCGTATTTCTGCATTTTTTTCATATAGCGGCCATCAATAATGCTATCCACTGAAAAACGCGGGAATTGGGTTAGAATCCGGTTTTCATTTTCGGATAGTTTGGTATCCGGGAGGATGAGTGAAGCCAGCGGAAAGAAAACTAAAATCCCAATAAAAAGCAATCCTAAGAGATTGATATATCTTTTGTAAAGCAGCGAATGGGAACGATGATCATTATGCCGCTGTTTTTTTTCTTTATCCATAAAGTTTCACCTAAAATCTAAAATATAAAAATGGATTATATGTTTCGGTCACCAGATAAGCAACAGATAAAAACATGATGACAGAGTTTAAACCCAGGCCAAAAGGAACAACCCATCTCTTTTCGCTATGTAGTATTTTACGATACTGTCGATGAATCAATGGGGTTGAACAGACAATGCAAACAATCAGTAAGATAAGGTTAGTGTATAAATAATAAATTCCGGTAGCATCGATAAATGGTGCGCCACTCATGAAAAACATCACGCTTAAATAGTGAAGCGCATAGCCGAGATCGGGACTGGTAAAAAAAACCCAGCCAATGATCACAAAGAGCATGGTATAGAAATGCTGAAAAAAAGCGGGAGTTTTTTCCAGATAGGTTTTTAAAAATACCTTTTCAACAAAGAGCAGGAATCCGTAATAGAGTCCCCAGATTACAAAATTCCAGCTGGCACCATGCCAGAGACCCGTTAAAAACCAAACGATACAGAGGTTTATAAAAAGCCGTGGAATGGGAACCCGGTTCCCACCAAGGGGAATGTAAAGGTATTCTCGAAACCATGTTCCCAGTGAAATATGCCATCGTCGCCAGAATTCAGAAACACTTTTGGAAATATAGGGGTAGTTGAAGTTTTCTAAATAGTCAAATCCAAACATTTTGGCCAGTCCGATCGCCATGTCTGAGTAGCCACTGAAATCAAAATAGATCTGGAAGGTAAAGGCAATAATCCCGATCCAGGCCATCAATACCGACAACTCACCGGCGTTAATGGATTCGGTGATCGTCCAGATATAGCCAATATTATTGGCTATTAAAACTTTTTTGCCGAGACCTTGGATAAAGCGCTCGACGCCGATTCCAAATTTTTCCTGGCTGACACTACGGTTGGTCAGTTGTTCGTTAATGTCTGTATAGCGAATAATCGGACCAGCCATCAATTGGGGAAACATGGTGATATACAAACCAAAAGAAATAATATTTCTTTGAACAGGAGCCTTTTTCCGATAAATATCAATAAAATAAGATAAGATATGGAAGGTATAAAACGAGATACCAATCGGTAATGGCAATTGGTGATAGGTAATGGTCAGATTAAAAATCTGATTGATGGTGTCCAGTAAAAATCCCCAATATTTGAAAAAGAATAAGATCCCGAGGTTAATCATTATTGTCAGGATAAAGAGCCGCTTGCGATTGAGTTCTGATTGTTTTTCCATAATAATGGCCATATAAAAATCAAAAACAATCGTAAAGAGCATTAAGAATACATAAACAGGTTCTCCCCAGGCGTAAAAAATTAAGCTGACAATCAGCAGAATAATATTTTTAAGCGATTTGGGGACGATATAGTAAAGCCCCAAAGCAATGGGAAGAAAACAAAATAAGAATAAGATACTGCTAAAGACCATTGGGGCTCCTTGCTGATTATTTTTTCATACTTTTAATGAAAGTATCTTTTAAAACCGATGCATCCGGTGATACACAATAAAAAAGCGTATTACCGATTATTTTAAACTCGTAATTGTCAAGCAGGGCAACCTGCTCAGGTCCGTAACCCCCAAAGCTCTCCAGTTGCATCGCGTTGCGTGTGTCAACGGCTTCTTCAATCAGATCCAATTGTGCCGGATCTTTGGCTTTGATGACCAGGAGTTCGGAAACATCCATATAGTTAGCCGGGACGTAAATCAGAATTTCCTCAAAATCGTTAAGATTGAGTCCATAATAGCGTTTCAAGGCTTTGCCATCACCCTTCTCCATCCCATTAAGATTTTGAGAGGCGGCCAGAAGATCGGTCTCAACTTGAGACAAGGGCGGCTGTGCGACTGAACCGCAGCCAAAACAGGGAAGCGCTAGTATTAAAATAAATAAAAGGATATAAAATTTTTTCATGATGTTCCAATTCTATAAAAGTTTTTTCAGGTCACTGTTATTAACCAGCAGGTCCAACCACATGGGGTAAAATTCCCGGATTACGTGAATACCATCTTCAGTATGATAGTGGGGGTTGTTTTTCAGCAGTGTATAAGTGTCAATATAGGTGACGTTTTTTTGTTTAGCCATTTCCATTAGCGCAGCATTATATGTTTCAATCTGGCTGAATTCAGGTTCGTCCTGCAATACCGTATCAGTAACCGGAAAGATGCTGCAGATATAGATTTGGGTATTAGGCAATTGTGAACGCACCGAATCGATCAGTTTTTCATAAGAACTGATGTAAGATTCCAGGGTGCTGTAGGGATGGCTGATATCATTGAGGCCTAATTCAAAAAAAACATTTCGGGGGGATAAATTTACCAGCTTAGGCACATCTTCCAGACTAGTTTCGGTCGATTTACCCATCACAGCAACCAATGAAGTGCTATCTAAAAAACCGTAAAGTCCCAGCCCTTCAGCGATGGAATCACCAAAAACAACCGAAGACCCAAACAGGGCCGAGTAATCGCCGGGATCGACGGCTTTTCGTTTCATAATATCAATGCGCTCTTCCATGGTATAGAGATCTCGGGTTTCCAGTGAAACCAGGACGTTAACACCTTCGTTTAATTGGGCCTTGTCGTTGGCGATAATTTGAAAGATAATAATTAAAGCAAGTATGATAACAACACCGGAAATGACAATAAAAAGGAAGCGTTTTTTATCTAAAAACAGTTTTATTTTTTCATACATGGAATAACACCTTTAGTAACAAATTTATATAGTTAAATTTATCATAAAAGATGGCTATAATTCAACGTCCGTTTTGTAACAAATTATTATAATAGTCGTTACGAGTGAAAATAGTATAAAAAAACGCTGAAAATAATATGAATCATATTATTTCTCAGCGCTTTTGAAAAATCAGTGAAATAGAATTAACATTTATCCATGGTTCGGGTGGCAACGACATCAATACCAAGACCCAAAAGATCTTTTACCACAACGTCACCAGTTTTAATCGGCGCTTTTACCACAACTTGGTTAATAACCGCCATAGCATCAAAAATCTGGCCTTTGGGAATGGGTTCAGCAGTCTTAACGGGAAGGCGGGGCAGCATCGCATTTTGAATAACAACCGTGGTGGGAATAACCCGGGTCGGGTTAGTCATCTCATTGACAGCATATTTTGGACCACGTTTACAGGTGTTGCCAGTTACCTCATAGGTACCATCTGCTTTTTCCTCAATGGTCATTTGGCACCCGATGGGGCAAACAATACAGGTCATATCTTTTTTCATTATTTTGCCTCCTCTACGACAAATCGGATTTCTCCGACGGGATATTGAGCAAGAACATCTTTGGCAATTTTAAAGTTTACCATTTCTGCTGGTAGTAATTTCTTTTCTTTTTTGGTGGCAATCAGCTGATCACCGATATAGGCATTGACGACTTTATCTTTAAATACCTGACGAACCCGCATATAGAAGGTTACCTTTTCTTCCACGTTTTTCATGGACACCTGCTGAGGAACAACATAGCCGATTCCATCGCCGTTGGTGGTTGTAAAGGTTATGTTGGTATCCAGATCGCCTTTTATGTATTTGGCCGCGCCTTTACCGGCAAGAACGGCTTCTTCACTAACAAAATCCACCAGGTCATGGACATGAACAACATTACCACAGGCAAAAACCCCGGGCATGGAAGTCTGTCGAAGTTCACCAACAATGGCACCATTGGTACGATTATCCATGACAACGCCTGCATTACGGGTGATTTCATTTTCGGGAATCAAGCCCACCGAAAGAAGGAGGGTATCACAAGAAATATATTCTTCGGTGCCAGGAATGACTTTCAGTTTCTCATCAACCTTGGCAATGGTAACACCTTCAATTCGATCTTTGCCATGAATAAAAGTAATGGTGGTGCTTAATTTTAACGGGATATCGTAGTCATCTAAACATTGAACAATATTACGAACCAACCCATTGGAGTAAGGCATCAGTTCACAAACCGCCTGAACATGGGCACCTTCGAGAGTCATTCGACGCGCCATAATCAGTCCGATATCGCCAGAACCCAGAATAACGACTTCCTTACCAACCATGTAGCCTTCCATGTTGATAAAACGTTGAGCTGTACCGGCAGTGAAAACGCCCGATGGACGGTATCCGGGGATACCAATCGCTCCAGAGGTTCGTTCGCGACATCCCATGGTTAAAACAACCGCCTTGGTTTCGATGATCATGTACCCGTTTTCTTCGTTGATAACATGAATCGCTTTGAGATCGCCGTTGTCATGTAAATCCAGAACCATGGTATTAAGCATGTAGGGAATACCAAGATCTTTGACCTTTTGAATATATCGCTCAGCATACTCCGGACCGGTTAATTCTTCATTAAAGGTATGCAGACCAAAACCGTTATGAATACACTGGTTAAGAATACCGCCTAATTCGCGGTCTCGTTCCAAAATGAGAACATTTTCTGCTCCATCATTTTTAGCTTCAACAGCCGCCGCCAAGCCAGCAGGTCCGCCGCCTAAAATAACAACATCATAAATCATGATTGTGCCTCCTCCTTAACGGATTTCGTTTGACCTGAAAGAATAAAGGTCGAATCCTGTTGATCATACATAATTTCATCCAATGGAACATTGAGTTCCCGGGCAAGAATTTCAACGACTCGTGGCGAACAGAAGCCGCCCTGGCAGCGACCCATTCCGGCGCGACATCGCTTTTTAACGGATTTAACAGTTCGAGCACCGGCACTGCGGTGAATAACATCGATGATCTCACCTTCAGTAATGGTTTCACAACGGCAGATGACCTTACCATATTTGGGGTTTTCTTTGATAATTGCAACTTTTTCTTCAGCAGTCATTTCATCAAAACGGAGATGCTTACGAACCTTAGGATTATAGTCGTGATTTTCTTCAATGGCCGGGAACATTGGTTTGACAATTTCTTCAACCACAAAATGTGCAACCGCCGGTATTGAGGTGAGTCCTGGTGATTCATAACCAGCCACATTAATGAATCCCTTTACCGGCGATTCTTCAATGATGAAGTCCCCATCAGTCGTGGTGAAGGTATCCTTTATCGGGGTATTACGAAGCCCGGCGTAGGACCGGATAATTTTATTGAATGGTAGGGAAGGACAGTTTTTAAGGGCATTTTCTTTAATGTAATCCAATCGTTCGGTGGTGGTGGAAATATCGCCTTTATAGACCGGTTCAGCATCGGGTCCGATTAAAAGGTTACCATGAGCAGTAGGGGCAACCAGAATGCCTTTTCCTTTTTTTGATGGACATGGGAAAATAACGTTATTAACCAGCGATCCAGCCTCTTTATCAAAAATAAAATAATTTCCTTTTCTGGCCAGCAGTTTGAAATAAGGGTCGCCAACCATTTCATAAATATCATCCGCAAATAACCCGGCGGCATTGATGACATATTTAGATTCAATTGTGCCAGAATTTGTTGTGATTTCAAAGTGAGTGTCATGTTTCTTGATGTCACTGACCATATGATTGAGTTTAAGGGTCACGCCATTGTCGACAGCGTTTTCAGCGACATGAACGCACAGTTCAAAGGGTGAGACAATGCCGGCGGTTGGTGCGTAGAGGGCACCGCAGATATCTTCGTTGATATTGGGTTCCATGGCATGGACTTCTTCTTTAAACAAAACTCTTAAACCGGGCACGCCATTTTTCAATCCATTTTGATAAAGCTCATGGATAGTTGCCATTTCATATTCATCATGGGCAACAACCAAGGAACCGCATCGTTTAAACGGAACATCCAGATCTTCACAGACCTTGTCATACATTAGATTCCCAACGGCGTTGAATTTTCCTTTCAATTTATAAGATGGGGCGTCAAAGCCAGCATGGACAATGGCTGAATTGGCCATTGTAATCTGATTCCCCACATCATTCTCTCCATCCAATAAAACAATATCCAGTTTGTATCGGGTTAATTCCCGAGCAATGTAGGAACCGGCAATGCCAGCTCCAATAATGGCGATATCATACATAATTTATTCCTCCTTAAGAACTATAAAAAAATTAAAAGCCACACAATTTTCTTAAATAAAGGATTCATTTAAGAAAACAGTATGGCTCTCCGTTGCCTTGTATTTTATTTTAACTTATTCTTTGTGTAACAATTTCTGTTCTTCCCGAATAAGCTCTATTTTATCCCACAACGGCTTGTGAGATGTGCTGGCCGACAATGCACCAGCAGCAAGACAAGAACGAACTTCTTCCTCTGTCTCTATGAATCCCCCGGTAACAATTGGAATATTGACTTCTTTTTTTACAGCTGTTATCAGCTTTGGAACCAGGCCGGGCAGAATTTCGATGGCATCGGGCTTGATTTTTTTGGCCGAATTAATAGAAATATCCATGGCAGAAGAATCCAATAGAAATAAGCGCTGAACCGTCATAAGACCTTCTTGTTTAGCCCGAGTGATAATATTGTTTTTTGTTGTAATAATTCCGGTAGGTTTAATCTCGTCTTTTAGATATTTTATAAAATAATTATCCTGAGAGTATCCTTTGATCAGATCCAAATGCGTAAATACGTACTTGTCGGATTTGATACAGAGCTCTACCATTTTTTTTAAATTAAAGACGTTGCCGGTCAGCAAAAAGATGATTTGAGATTTCGAATGGATGGCATCGTAAATGTCCTTAGGATTACGAACAGCGACAATAATGGGGTTGTCCTGAAACATGAGAAGACATTTTCTCGTCGACATAAAACTCCTCCCTGTAGGATCGTATTTGTAAATTCATTATAACACAATCACAAAAATTGGAAAGAGAAAAATCATATTGTCGGGGTGTCTAAAACACCCCAACAATAAATTATTTAAATGAATTTATGAATTGAATCGATTATTCTACGTCTTCCCAGCCTTTAGAGCATTCAACAGCTTTTAACCAGCCAGCATATAATTTAGCACGAACATCGGCATCCATAGCAGGATTGAATGAACGGTCAAGTTTCCAGGCAGCAGTTACATCAGCTTTACCATCCCAGAATTTAACAGCCAAACCAGCTAAGTAAGCAGCGCCCATAGCGGTTGTTTCAACGATTGAGGGACGATCAACGGGAACGCCTAAAATATCAGCTTGGAATTGCATTAAGAAATCATTAGCACAAGCGCCACCATCTACTTTTAGGGCAGCCAATTTGATATTAGAGTCTTTTTCCATTGCATCCAGAACGTCTTTTGTCTGATAAGCTAAAGATTCAACAGTAGCTCGGATTAAATGAGCTTTGTTGGCACCACGGGTTAATCCTAAGATTGCACCACGTGCATACATATCCCAATGTGGAGCACCCAGTCCGACAAATGCAGGAACCATATATACACCATTGGTATCAGCAACTTTATTACAGTAGAATTCGCTGTCTGGTGAAGAATCAACCAATCTCATTTCGTCTCTTAACCATTGGATTGCAGCCCCGGCAACAAAGATAGAACCTTCTAAAGCGTAATCTACTTCGCCATCTAAACCCCAGGCAATGGTAGTAATCAAACCGCTGTTCGATTTAACGGGTTTGTCACCAGTGTTCATGAGCATAAAGCAACCGGTTCCATAAGTGTTTTTAGCCATACCAGGATCGAAACAAGCTTGTCCAAAGAGAGCAGCCTGTTGGTCACCAGCAGCACCGGCAATTGGAATTTCAGTTCCATAAAGAGCAGTTGTTCCATAAACAGCTGAGGATGGTCTAACTTCTGGTAACATTGAAGCTGGGATATCCAGTTCTTTTAACATTTTTTCATCCCATTTAAGGGTTTTAATATTAAATGCCATGGTTCGGGAAGCATTTGAATAATCGGTAACATGTACTTTACCATCGGTAAGCTTCCAGATTAACCAGGTATCGACGGTTCCGAAAGCCAGTTCGCCTTTTTCAGCTCTTTCACGAGCGCCGGGAACGTTATTTAAAATCCAGTTGATTTTTGTTCCTGAGAAGTATGCATCGATGACAAGTCCGGTGTTTTCTCGAACATAGTCTTCTAAGCCACGGGCTTTTAATTCATCACAGAATGCTGCGGTACGACGGCATTGCCAAACAATCGCGTTATAAATAGGTTCGCCAGTTTTTCTGTCCCAAACGACAGTAGTTTCACGTTGGTTTGTGATACCGATAGCTGCAATGTCTTCAGCAGTAGCGCCAATTTTTGACATAGCTTCAGTAACAACACCACTTTGGGTAGCCCAAATTTCCATGGCGTCATGTTCAACCCAACCGGCTTTAGGATAGATTTGGGTAAATTCTTTTTGTGCAACACTGACGATTTCGCTGTCATGGTTAAATAAAATCGCTCTTGAACTCGTGGTTCCTGCATCCAGTGATAAGATATACTTTTTCATAAGTATAACCCCCTATTTATTTAATTTATTTATTTGATTATGTTTTAAAACATAATGAAACCAAAAGGAATAAAGCAAACAAAAAAAGCACATACTAACAGATTTACATATTCTCTTAATGTAAAAACGAAAGTACGGCCCTCCATAACTCCTGCCAATATATGAAATTATTAAAACTTAATGTAAACAATATTAAAGTGATTTACGGAATTATAATAACATAATTCGGAAATAATGTAAAGGATTACCGGTAAAAAAAATAACGTTAATTAATTAACAAATAAAATGATCGATTGAATCCGCGCGAGTTAAATCAAATTCTCGGAGCAACTAAAAATAGTATATAATGAAGGAGATTTTAGAAGACACAAATTGCTGGGATCAATATCAGCCGCCCGGGACAAAACGTCTATTCAATTTTAAGAATCTATGATATAATAAAAACGAAAGAAATCGGAAAAACTTAAGAAAATATGAAACGAATAAAAAATGGAATGGTAAACAAGATGGAAAAACAATTTGCACATCTTCATGTACACAGTGAATATAGTTTATTAGATGGATTTGGTCGGATTAATGCTTTAGTAAAAGCAGTAGCTGAAAGTGGCATGGAAAGTGTCGCGATTACCGATCACGGCGTACTTTTTGGCGCCATCGATTTTTACAAAGCGTGCCTGAAAGAAAACGTTCACCCGGTTATTGGCTGCGAAGTCTATGTGGCACCACGAAGTCTCGAACAAAAAGATCCGGTTTATGATAAGGAACGTGCCCATCTTATTTTGTTAGCAGAGAGCAACCTTGGGTATAAAAATCTCATGAAGATTGTCTCAAAAGGTTTCATCGATGGATTTTATTATAAACCACGGGTAGATCATGATTGCTTGAGAAAATACAGTGAAGGGATTATCTGTCTATCGGCCTGTATCGCTGGAGAAATTCCACAAAAGATACTAGGTAATGATATTGCCGGAGCAGAGGAACGTTGTTTATTATACCAGAATATTTTCGGGAAAGATAATTTCTTTTTAGAAATTCAAGACCATCGGATCAGAGAAGAAGCTTTAATCAACGAGCGGGTGATCCAATTGTCGAAAAAACTGGATATCCCGATGGTCGCAACCAATGATGTTCATTATGTCCGTAAAGAAGACAGTGAAAACCATGACATTCTTTTATGTATCCAAACGGCGGCAACCGTTCAGGAAGAAAAACGGATGCGTTTTCCCAATAATGAGTTTTATTTAAAAAGTCAGGAAGAAATGAGTAAGTTATTTCCCGATTTACCAGAAGCCATCGAAAATTCCAATCGAATTGCCAGTCGCTGTCAGGTCACTTTTGATTTAGAAAAAACGCATCTGCCTCAATTTGAATTGCCTGCTGATGCAATTGCTAAAGATTATCTCAAATCGCTTTGTGTTCAGGGGCTCAGTAAAAAATATGGACACTTATCAAATGAATTGGAAGTACGACTGGAATATGAATTGGAAACCATTCACAATATGGGGTTTGATGATTATTTTCTGATCGTCTGGGACTTCATCAAATATGCCAAAGATAACCAGATCATGGTTGGACCGGGCCGGGGGAGTGCTGCTGGCAGTCTGGTTGCCTATAGCTTGGATATTACGACCATCGATCCCATTAAATATCAATTACTATTTGAACGGTTTCTTAATCCGGAACGGGTAACCATGCCGGATATCGATGTCGATTTCTGTTACGAACGGCGCCAGGAAGTGATCGATTATGTGGTCAAAAAATATGGGGACGACCGCGTTGCCCAAATCATTACCTTTGGAACCATGGCTGCCCGGGGCGCACTGCGAGACGTTGGCCGGGCGCTCGACATGCCTTACAACTTAGTGGATCGGGTAGCCAAAGAAATTCCCATTCATCCGGGCATGAATATTACCATTGAAGATGCCATCAAAGAAAACCCTGAACTCAAAAAAATGGAAGATGCCGATGCGGATATTGCCAAGCTGTTAAGAACCGCCCAATCGATTGAAGGGTTATCCCGGCATGCGTCAACCCATGCGGCCGGAGTCGTTATTTCTGATTTGCCTTTGGTCGAATATATTCCCCTTTATCGCAATAATGACGTGATTACGACCCAGTTTCCGATGGGCTTGCTGGAAGATCTTGGACTATTAAAAATGGATTTCCTGGGATTGCGAACCTTAACCGTTATTCGGGATGCTCTGGAAAATATTGAACATTCCACCGGTAAGCGTCTCGATCTGGACAGTCTGGAAATGGATGACGCCAAGGTTTATGAAATGTTGTCTAAGGGCGATACGTTAGGGGTTTTCCAATTGGAAAGCCGGGGCATGCAGCAGTTTATCAAAGACCTGCAGCCAGGCAGTTTTGAAGATATTATCGCCGGGATCTCGCTCTATCGGCCAGGACCAATGGATCAAATTCCCCGGTACATTGAAAATAAAAAAAATCCTAAAGATATCGCGTACGATCATCCCATCCTGGAAAATATTCTCGATGTCACCTACGGTTGTATGGTTTATCAGGAACAGGTTATGCAGATTTTTCGTGATGTAGCCGGTTTTTCCATGGGCCGAAGTGATTTGGTCCGTCGGGCGATGTCTAAGAAAAAGGGCAATGTCATGGAAGCTGAAGGTCAGGTTTTTATTCATGGAGAAGTCGATGAAACTGGCCGCGTTGTGGTTGAAGGTGCCATTCGACGTGGTGTTTCTGAAAAGATCGCTCAAAAGATATATGAAGAGATGAAAGAATTCGCAAAGTATGCCTTTAATAAATCTCATGCGGCGGCTTACGCGGTCATTGCCTATCAGACCGCCTGGCTAAAATGTTATTATTCCACGGAGTTCATGGCGGCGTTAATGTCCAGCATCATGGATGATGAAAAAAAGGTCGCAAAATATATTGAAGATTGCCGAAAAATGGGTATTCATGTATTACCGCCAAGTATCAATGCCAGCTACGAAAAATTCAGCGTTTCCGGCAACTCTATCTGTTTTGGATTAGGGGCAGTTAAAGGTCTTGGCAAAAATGCCATTGCAGCGATTATTGAAGCCCGAAAAGCTAAAGGTGATTTTCAGAGTTTGCGAGATTTTTGTGAACGCGTTGATCTTAAATCGTTGAACAAACGGAGTATTGAAAGTTTGATTAAGGGCGGCGCTTTTGATTCCATCGGAAGCAGTCGGGCCCAAATGCTGGCGATTGCAGAATTAATTGTGGATCAAGTCCAACGGGAGAAAAAAGACCGTATTTCCGGTCAAATGTCGCTTTTGGATATGGCCGGTTTGGCAGATTCAAAGGAAATGGCAAATCTGAAGGAAGATCATTTCCCCCAGAAACAGCCGTTTTCCAAAGAAGAACGACTGGCTTTGGAAAAAGAGGTTCTCGGACTTTATGTTACCGGTCATCCTTTGGAAAAATATGAGGATATTCTTAAAAAAACAGTGACCTTATTCTCTAATATCATTGACAGTTATCAGGATTTAAAAGATGCTGGCATCCGGGACGGGCAACAGGTGAGTATTGGCGGATTGATTGTGGAAATGAAAACCATGATGACAAAAAAAGGTCAAATGATGGCGTTTCTGACTTTGGAAGATTTATATGGACGAATTGAGGTTGTCGTTTTTCCAAAAACATATGATGACTATCGTCGCTATTTGAAAACAGATCAGCCAGTGGTGATCAAAGGACGGATTAATTACAATGAAGAGGCCCGTACCTCGGTGATTGCATCGCAAATCTATCCGATTGGGGAACCCCTGAAAAATTCTGAAATGAAAAACGATGAAAATAGTGAAGTAAAAGAAAATAAGGCAACGTATCAAACCAATGAAGTTGTTCAGAATCGGCAAAAGCTGGTTTTGAGTTTAGATGATTTAACAGAAAGAACCTTGATTAAATCAGTAAAATCGATTCTAATGAAGTATCCGGGAATGGTACCGGTCGTATTATATTTTAAAAATGACAACAAAAATTTTGGGGCCAATAAAGATTTATGGGTTACCCTTGAAGAAAAACTTATCACAGAATTAGGCCAAATTTTAGGAATAAAAAATGTGGAGGTAAGGTAGAAATGAGAATCGGTATTTTAACAAGTGGTGGTGATGCGCCGGGCATGAATGCTGCCATCCGAGCAGTTGTGAGGACGGCGATATTCAATAAAATTGAAGTCTATGGTATTCATCGGGGTTTTGCCGGATTGCTGGAAGAGGATATTGTACCATTGAATGTTTATTCAGTAGCGGATATTCTCCAGCGTGGCGGAACCATCCTCAGAACGTCACGAAGCGAGTTTTTTGCAACCGACGCTGGGGTGAAAAAAGGTGTTGCTGTTCTTGAGGAATATGGGATCGAACATCTGATTATCATCGGCGGTGATGGCAGCTTTAAAGGCGCTTTGGCGCTTCAAAAAGAAGGGGTTAGCGTCATTGGCATTCCTGGTACCATCGATAATGATCTGGGATGCAGCGATTATACCATTGGTTTTGATACTGCCGTAACAACGGCGCTCGATGCCATCAGTAAAATAAGAGATACCACCTACTCCCACAATCGCATTAATGTCGTTCAGGTTATGGGACGAAAATGCGGAGATATTGCTCTTTTTTCAGGGTTAACCGGTGGTGCTGAAGGTTTTATCCTGCCAGAGGTTGAAACCGACCTCGACGAAATTTGTCAGCGACTGCTAATTGGAAAAGACCGGGGCAAGCTACACAGCATTGTAATGCTCGCTGAAGGATGTGGGTCTTATCGGGATTACTGTGTCGAAATTGAAGAACGTACTCAGGTAACCACCAAGGGTACCAATCTAGGTTATATTCAAAGAGGGGGAACCCCGTCCAATGTTGATCGAAATTTGGCCTGCTTCATGGGTTATAATGCTGTTCAGGCAATCATCAAAAAAGAAACCGGCAGTGTTATGGTTCAGCGATTAGGCGGATATCAGGGGATCCCGCTGGAGGAAGCCATTGCCATGCCGAAAATATTCCGTCAGGATATCTATGACATCGCCATGGTATTATCTATTTAATAATAAAATAACAAAGTAATGCGCAAAGCGTTTTATATAAAAGTGATTAAAGAAAGTAGGTACAAAAATGAAAAAAACAAAGATTGTCTGCACATTAGGACCAGCAGCAGATACTAAAGAAATACTCAGGGAACTGATTCTCAATGGGATGAACGTGGCTCGTTTGAATTTTTCACATGGTAGTCATGAAGAACATGCGGCGAGAATTCAACGGATTAAAGAAGTCCGTAAAGAACTAGGCGTTCCAGTGGCCATTATGCTGGATACTAAGGGGCCTGAGATCAGAACCGGGGACCTTGCTGAAGGTAAAGTGGAACTGGTTGCCGGTGAAGAAGTGACCCTTACCACGGACATTATTTCCGGGGATAAAAAACGTTTCAGTGTGTCGTACGAAAATCTTCCCAAGGAGGTATCCGAGGGCTGTCGGATTCTCATTGATGACGGTTTGATTCAGCTGGAAGTGGAAGAAGTTAAGGACAAAGAAATAAATTGCCGTATTTTAAATGGGGGAACGCTGGGAAGCAAAAAAAGTATCAACTTGCCAGGTATTTGTATTGAATTGCCGGCATTAACAGATAAAGACCGTAGTGATATTATTTTTGGAATCCAGCAGAAAGTTGACTATGTGGCGGCATCATTTGTCAGAAAACCACATGATGTTTTAGCAATCAGAAAAGTTCTAGAAAATAATGGCGGTGGCCGCATTGATATTATTTCTAAAATTGAAAATCAGGAAGGTGTGGAAAATATCGACCGGATCCTCAATGTGTCCGATGGAATTATGGTCGCCCGAGGGGATTTAGGGGTAGAAATACCAGCTGAAGATGTGCCGCTGGTCCAGAAAAGCATTATCCGAAAATGCAATCTCCTGGGAAAACCAGTGATTACCGCCACCCAAATGTTGGACTCGATGATGCGTAACCCCAGACCGACCCGGGCTGAGGTTGGCGATGTGGCCAATGCCGTCTTTGATGGCACCGATGCCGTGATGTTATCTGGTGAAACAGCGGCCGGATCCTATCCGGTCGAATCCGTCAAAACGATGTTTAACATTGTCGTTAAAAGCGAAGACTCAGAAGAATATGCGCGTCGAAAAAAACCGGATCATGGGGAGCTGACCATTACCAATGCTGTTAGCGAAGGGGCTTGCCAGATCGCTGAGCAGTTAGATGCCCAAACCATTATTGCTGCAACATCGTCGGGTCACACCGCCCGGATGATTTCCAAATACCGTCCAGATTGTGGAATTATTGCAGTTACCGATAAGGTAACCACCGTTCGTCGTCTGGCATTGGTTTGGGGCGTTAACTGTATTTACACCCCAGAATTTGGCGATACCGATACGATGATTCAGGATGCCGTAAAAAAAGCCGTCGAGCAGGGCTATGCGAAATTTGGTGATATTGCCGTCGTTGCAGCTGGAGTACCACTGGGTGTTCAGGGAAATACCAATATGATCAAAGTCCATACCGTGGGCAATGCCATTATCAATGGTGTGGGCATTGGTAAAACACCGGTTACCGGTCATGCCAAATTGATTACTTCAGCCAACCTGGACGATTTTCAGAAAGGCGATATTTTAGTCGTAAAAACCCTGACACCAGAGGTCAGTCAGATATTACCGCTGGCTTCGGCAATTATTACCGAAGAAGGCGGACTCAGTTCTGAAGGGGCGATTGCCGGTCTGCATTATGATATTCCGGTGATTGTCAATGTTCTGAAGGCATTGGAAATTCTTGAACATGGTAAACTCATTTCGGTTGATCCCAAACGTGGGGTTGTTTATCAGGGCCGAGTTCAAATGATGTAACTATTTTCGGAACTACTCAACAGTTAAGGGCAGATGCTTTAAAACAAAAATTATAAACTAATAAAAAAAAGCAATCGATGTTTTTGCATCGATTGCTTTTTTTATTGTTTGTCTTTAATTTAATTGAATAATTGGCATCAGTTTATTTTATAAATAAGTTGATAGGTTTGGGATACTGTATGTCCATCAGTGGGACTGATGCTGTCGGAATTCTTTTCAACAGAGAAAAAGAGTTCCGATTTATAGGGATGACAAATAATCTGCGAATTAATATTAAGCGGTGCGGTCAGTTGCAGGGGATTTTTACCGTTGGCGTCCACAATCCAGATTGACTCAGCTTGAGAATCTGAATCAGGAGTAGACTGAGTAAAAACGATCCGATCACCATTTGGTGTAAAACGGGCCGTTCCATAATGACCCGTTGCAATTCCGGTTGAATTCGCGGCGGAGGTTTTCCAGGTTCGGATCGTTTGTGAATCACCATTGTTTTTAATAAAGACAACTTGGTTGGTCAAATCATTAATATCAAAATTTTTAACATTTTCCGAGATTAAAATGGCCGATAATTCGGAACTATCATCCTTGATTGGTGCATAATATAGATTTGTTCGTTCCTCATTACGAGGATCAGTGGCAATAAACACAAAGCCTTTTTCAGCATAGATATAATCAACCGCCAGGATGTTATAGTTGTTAAGGACATCGTAAACTTGGCGATCACCGTCACTGTTGGCCAGGACAATTTGGTTATTATTGTTGGCATAGACAACTTGACCGGAGTCACCAATACCGAAGTATTGAGTGACATTTTCTTCGGGCAGCGAAATGACCCGGGTAGTGTTTTTGTTGATATCTGACCAGATGATTTGGCTGTCTTCATTGCCAGTCAAGGGATCCGTAAGTTTTTCGGCATAGTAAATGCCAGCGTCATAGGTATCATACAAAGCACTTAACACCATTTTGTCAGAATTAACAAACGGCGACAATTGCATCGCATCGGTGTTATAGGTATCAATGTTATAGGTAGTACCCGTTGTGAAAAGTATGATATTATTGCCACTGTTGGTAATATCCTGAACAACCCCAGGTGAAACCATGGTGTAGGACTGGATGCTGAGTTGGCTTGGGGATGGTCTTGTCAAGATTGGATCATTATGCAAAACAACCGGAACATTGGTTGGCACAAAAAGGTTTTGACAACCACTGGATACGAATAGCGTCGAAACAATAAAACATAGTAAAATAACTTTACTTCGTGTTTTTTTCATCAGTATCACCTCCGTAAATTAAAACCGACAGAATCGGAAGGGTGACAATAATATTGGTTCCTTCACCGACCTGGCTGACGATGTCGATTTTGCCTTCATGCTTTTCCACAATCTGTTTAACGATGTAAAGCCCAAGACCGGAACCACCTTCGTCATAACCCCGGGAGCGATCTTCTTCAACCCGATAAAAGGCATTAAAAATTCGTTTTTGTTCAATTTCAGAAATACCGGGACCATAATCCCGGATCGAGACAACAATGTGATTATCTTCAATGGCCGAGATAACATCAATGATATCGCCCCGGTTTGAATATTTGATGGCATTATGAATAATGTTGATAAACACCTGTTGTAGCCGATCATAATCGCCGAGAATCTCAGGAAGCTCATCAGACACATAATTAATTTCAATATCAGACTGACTGGCCTTTATCTGCATTTGCTCAACGACATCAGAAAGCAGCAAAACAATATTCAGGTTGGTTTTTTTAAAATCGAATTCCGCTTTGTCAAATTTATTGACGTTCAAAAGATTATCAACCAGCCGTAAAAGTCGATGGCCTTCCCGGTTGATGGTGTTCAAGGAGCGGTTTAAGATTTCCGGATCAGCAACCTGCCGTCGCGTCAGCATATCGGTATAACCGATAATAGTGGTCAAGGGGGTGCGCAACTCATGGGAAACACTGCTGATGAATTTTCGCTGTTCTTCCTGAATGTGCCGGGCGGCGGTCATGTTACGGATGATAATCATATAATTTTCTTCAAAACCCTTTTCCCGGATGGGACTGCCAATCAGCAGCAGATTTCGATTGTTGCAGTCAATTTCTTCAGAAATGTGATCCTTGCCATTTTTCAGGCTATCGAAAATATCACGCAAAAAAGACTGGTACTGAAAATCATAGATCGTCTTGGGATTACTGACATTAAAATAGGTTTTAATATAGCTGTTCGAGGTAATAATGTTGCCATTTTTGTCAATCGCCAATAAACCATCATCAATGGATGCCAATACCCCGGCCAATCGTTTTCTTTCCGATTCCAGCTGAAGAATGACATTATTGATATTGGTGACCATCCCATTAAATGCATGGGTCAGATCGCCGATTTCATCGGCATGCTTATAGTAAATTGTTAAATTATAGTTACCGTTATTGATTTCCTTGGAAATTTTTGTCAGATCTTTAATCGGCTGGAAAAAGTGTCGGGAAAATGACATCGTCACAAGCACCAGCAATAGCAATCCAATCGACCCGCCAATGGCAAAAAGAACCCCGGCCACATGTAAAAACGAGTCCATTTGATGCATGGAATAAATATAACCGATGTAACCAACAATGGTATTGTCAATGGTGACTGGGGCTGTAAAATAGGCCATACTGATGTCATTAATGGATTTTAAAGTAAAAACCGGGGCATTTTCAGTTTGGGATAAAGCAAGTTCGGTGGCCAAAGGATTAATTGTGCCAGTCTCTTCAAGTGAGTCACCAATCTGATTGCCCTCGGTATCAAACAGCATCACCTGATGGCTCTCACTTTCAGCAATGCTTTTGGCGAGGTAGAGACCGTTGGTCATAAATCGGTTTTCCAGAGAATCAGTATTATTGATATTTTTTAATTCCTGACTGATCAACAAGGTGGCGTTCTGGGTTTCATTCAGTAAGGCATCCTTGGTTTTGTTAATATAGTAATAGGAGGTTCCCTGAAAGACACAAAATACAACAATCAAAAATGCAAAAGCAAAAAGCAGGATGTTGTATAAGATCATTCGAACCCGATAGCTTAGTTGCATTAAAGTTTCCTCATCTTATAACCAATTCCAAAGACAGTTTGGATGTATTTATTACCCTGGGTATCAATTTTTCTTCGAATTCGCTGAACATGCATATCCACGGTTCGGGTGTCACCATAATAGTCGTAGCCCCAAATTTTCTCAAGCAGGGTATCTCGGGGAAAAACCTGCTCAAGATTAGAAGCTAACAAAAACAGCAACTCGAATTCTTTGGGCGTCAGATGGATTTCTTTGCCATCCAACATCACCATCCGTTCGTCCGCATAAATACTCAAGTCTCCATTTTTTAAAAGGGATTCCTGTTTTTGGGGTTCCAGAGTAATATTCGATCGTCTTAAATGAGCTTTAATCCGGGCTAACAGCTCACGATTATCAAAAGGTTTGGTCAGATAATCATCAGCGCCTAATTCCAATCCCAAAACCTTGTCAATAATATCGGTTTTGGCCGTTAAAAGAATAATCGGTACACCTAATTGAGGTGAGAGCTCCCGGCAGACATCATAACCATTCTTTTTGGGAAGCATAATATCCAGAACGATCAGATCCGGTCTGATTTCCAATGCTTTTTCCACCGCTTCCACACCATCGCTGGCAGTTTCCACTTGATAACCTTCAAATTCCAGTTCTAACTTTATTAAATCAACAATCGACGCTTCATCATCGACAACGAGTATTTTTTCATTCATTTTCATACCTTCTTTCTTAAATAATTACTATATAAATCATCAAATAATTTAAAACCAGAGGTTCAATTGTTCCTTGTTTTGGATGGCACCTAAAACCCGATCGTCCAGATCGGGGATGGTTTTGCGGAGGTTCTTAATCATGTTTTTGATGTCTTGCCGTTTGGTATAACCGTTAGCGGGACAGGTGCTTTGGATTACGGGAAGTTCCTTCATTTCAGGGTCGCCGATGATATCACGTTCCTTAACAAAAATTAAGGGGCGGATCAGGGTAATGTCTTTACGATCCAGATAGGTTACCGGTGAAAAGGTATTGATCCGACCTTCATAAAAAAGACTGAGAAAAAAAGTTTCAATGGCGTCGTCGGCATGGTGACCCAGAGCAATGGTACGACAGCCCCGGTCAATGGCCAAATCGTGGAGAGCACCCCGCTTCATTCGGGCACATAGCGAGCAGGGATTTTTTTCCTGTCGTTCTTCAAAAACAATCGGGCCGATGGACGTTTTTTTGATGGTGTAGGGAATATCAAGTTTGGCACACAAATCAACCAAAGGGGTAAGATCCATGCCGCCAAAGCCCATATCCAGGGTGATACCTTCCAGTTCAAACGGTACCGGGGAAAAATACTGAAAGCGTTTCATGGCAACCAGCAAGGCAGTACTATCTTTACCACCGGACAGACCGACGGCAATGCGGTCACCGGGTTTGATCATTTCATATTTTTCAACCCCCCGACGAAGGGGGCCAAGAATTCTTTTCATAAGGTTCTCCTGTTTTATCATAATGCCGAATTGAAATCCACTATGCCTCAACTTGTCAAAAACGAATATAAAAGGTACAATATAGTTTCAATGGCATTCTATAGTCATTCTATCATTTAATGGAGAAGATTAAAAGGAGATTTGTCATCTGTAGCAGGCATTTCTTAAATTTTTGGTTTTTTATAAGGATTGCTGTAAAATCAATATTTCAAAACAGGAGTAAACTATGTCATTATCACAAGCGTTTTATATAAATAACAGAGAAAAACTGGGCAATCAATTAGCAATTAACAGTCTTGCCATTATCTTTTCAGGTCGGCAAATCGAGATGACTGAGGATGCCAATTATCCTTTTTTTGCCAACAATAATTTTTATTATCTGACCGGAATCAGAGAACCCAATGTGGTTCTGGTTTTGTCCAAAAACGATGAGGGAGTTGTATCTCAACAATTCTTTATTGAAGAAGCGGATCCGGTAAAAGAAAAGTGGGTGGGCAAAAAAATCAGCATTGATGAGGCCAAAAAAGTCTCCGGGATTGAAGCAGTTTATTACATCAAAGAACTACCTAAAGAGGCTGAGCGGTTGCCAGCAGTTAAAACCCTGTATTTTGATTTTAAATGTCCCAAACATCAGAGTTTTAAAACAGAAGATGAAGGGCTTAAAAGCATCATTAAACAATGTGAATTGAAAGACCTACATCCTATTTTAGCGAACATGCGGCTAATCAAAACACCAGAAGAGGTAAGCGCTATCCGAAAAGCGAATCTGGTCACAAAAACCGGACTGGAAGCAATGAAACCATTGATCAAACCAGGCGTTTATGAATATGAACTGGCGGCTTTTTTTGAATACTTTACCAAAAAATCAGGGACTGAAGGACTGGCTTTTGAAACCATTGTAGCATCGGGACAAAATGCCACGGTGCTTCATTATGTATCGAATCAGTGTTCACTGAAATCTGGCGATCTGGTACTTTTTGATCTTGGTGCCAGGGTTGAGGGGTATTGTGGTGACATCAGCAGAACCCTTCCAGTTACAGGTGAAATGACACTCCAACAGGAAAAGTTATATAAGATTGTGGAATCGGTTCAACAGGAAATGTTTTTGGAATACAAACCCGGGGTAATGATGAAAGAGCTGCAAAACAAGACCAAAGAGCTGTTTCTGGAAAAATGCAGCAGTGCCGGTTTTATTCCCGAAAATAATGACATCACCGAATTTTATTATCATGGCATTGGTCATTCACTAGGGCTAGATACCCACGATGTGCGACCGGAAGGGGATCTGATTCTGGCACCCGGGATGGTGATGACGGTTGAACCGGGTTTATATCTGGAAAAACTGGGCATCGGCATCCGCATTGAAGATGATGTGGTGATCACCGATCATGGCTGTGAGGTACTATAGAGATTAGTTTTTGGCTGATTTGAAAATTGTTTGGGAAAACTTTAGTCCGGAATAAAATGCTTGACAAAGAAAATAATGATGTGTATGATTTAGAAAAAGTAATTGAATATTTACCTATCCAGAGAGGTGGAGGGACAGGCCCGATGAAACCCGGCAACCAGCATAAGCATGGTGCCAATACCTGCGATATTTTTCGCAATGATGGGATTTAATGTAGAACATTAGCCTCGTCGTTAGACGAGGCTTTTTTCGTGATTATATTTATCAGGTAAATGGATATTACGCTAATTAAAAGGAGAAGACAATGAAAAAATTATTTACCTCTGAATCGGTTACAGAAGGCCATCCAGATAAGATTTGTGACCAGATTTCTGATGCCGTTCTTGATGCAATTTTCGAACAGGATCCAATGGCTCGGGTTGCCTGCGAAACCCTGGTTACTACCGGTTTAGTATTGGTAGCCGGTGAGATTACAACCTCCTGCTATGTTGATATTCCCAAAATCGTCCGGGCGACCGTTCGCGAAATTGGCTATGATCGGGCAAAATATGGTTTTGACTGTGATACCTGTTCAGTCATTACCGCGATTGATGAACAGTCTGCCGATATTGCCATGGGTGTTGATGAAGGCCTGGAATCCCGAAAAGGTGAAGCCAGTGAAGCAGATCTTGCTACCGGTGCTGGAGATCAGGGTATGATGTTCGGATTTGCCTGCAATGAAACCCCAGAATTAATGCCATTACCAATTTCTTTAGCCCACCAGCTGGCAAAACGACTGACTGATATCCGAAAAGAAAAAATAGTTGATTATTTGCGTCCAGACGGTAAAACCCAGGTAACTGTGGAATATAATGATGGGGTACCAACTCGGATTGATACCGTGGTTATCTCGACTCAACACAGCACCGATGTTTCATCAGAAACCATTGAGAAAGATATGATTGAAAAAGTCATCAAGGTAGTCATCGATCCGACATTATTGGACGCGGAGACCAAGTATTTTGTTAATCCCACCGGACGTTTTGTTATTGGCGGACCTCAAGGAGATTGTGGCTTAACCGGACGTAAAATTATTGTTGATACCTACGGTGGCTATGGTCGTCACGGCGGTGGTGCATTTTCGGGAAAAGATCCCACAAAGGTAGATCGATCGGGTGCTTATGCAGCCCGTCACGTAGCAAAGAATATCGTTGCCGCTGGTTTGGCCGATAAATGCGAAGTGGAATTAGCCTATGCCATCGGCGTTGCTAAACCTGTTTCCATTTATGTGGACACCTTCGGCACCGGAAAAATTGAAGACGATAAGATCATTGCCTTAATTGAAAAACATTTTGACCTCCGACCGGCAGCGATTATTAAAAACCTTAGCTTAAGAGCACCTATTTACAAACAAACCGCTGCTTATGGTCATTTTGGACGAACCGATGTGGATCTGCCATGGGAACGACTTAACATGGTGGAAAAACTAAAAAGCGGCTTATAAAAATAGCCGACAAAATTCACTAACTTAAAAAATACATCCGACCTCATCAATTTTGTTTAGCTAAATGGGGTGCATCGTGGTAAAATAAGCATAGCGACGATGTATCCCAGATATAAAAATGCTTATAACATTGTGGAGGAAAAGATGGAAAAATATGTTGAGATTTATAATGCCTTTGGGAAAAATAAATCTGCTGAAGAGCGACCCCAGTATCATATGAATTGTGCCGAAGTTCTCCTTCGGGCGGCCAATGACAAACATGAGTTGGACTTACCGGAAGTGAGTATTCGCATGTTACAGGGATTTGGCGCCGGGTTTTATTCAGAAAAAACGTGCGGTGCTTTTTCAGGTTCTTTAGCTGCCCTTGGTGCTCTGTACACAGAAGAAAGACCCTCGGATCAAGCCAAAATGACCAGAGCAGCAAAGCTCTTAGTCGAAGAATTCGAAAAGGAATTCGGCAGTCTGGATTGTGATTATATAAAAAAACACCATCGGGATGAAGTAATCGCCTGTAATCCGGTTAAGCTTCGAGCAGCTCAGGTTTTTGATCGGGTTGTTGAAAAGTTAGATAAAGAGTACAATTGAAATAAAACTGAGGGAGGTTGTTAAATGAATCAAAATGAAGTGAAATCTCTAAGTATTGATTTGCTGGAGCGATCCTATGGTAAGTGGTGGCTTATGCTCTTGGATGGGCTGTGTTTTATTGGCCTGAGTTTATTTGCGATATTCTTCAGTAATCAGGCCATTACTTTATTGGTATTTATATTTGGTATGTATCGTGGAATCATGGGGATCATTTATATTATCGCCGCATTGTTGATGCGACATAAATATGGTAACAATGTTGGTTTCAGTTTGGGACGAGGCATCTTTGATCTGATCATCTGTGCCATCTTTTTACTGATACCAAATGTAATTGTCACATTTTTTGTAATAATCATTGGAATCTGGGCCATTATTACCGGAATATTTTTGCTAATCATTTCAGCAAACTCAGGTAGTGTGGGAAAGGTTGTAAAAATTGTTTTTGGCATTGCCTTAATCGCGTTTGGAATTTTTGCCTTTGTTGATCCAATGGGACCAGCATCAATTATTGTAATGATCGTCGGTGCTGTCTTTGGAATATTGGGCATTTTTCTTATCATTCAGTCAATTGTAATGAAACAGACATTTACTGAGATTAAAAAAGTCAAAAAAGGTTTTGAAGATTACGAAATCAAATAGTATATTATGAAAAAACTGAAAAATAGAAGAATAGTGAAGCAGCTTAAGTCCGAGATGGCTGAGTTGCTTTTTTTAATGAAAACTTCCTTCATTGATACCATCCTAAGAATTTTGAAATTCCCGCTTGACTCTCACATTATGTTATACTTCATAATAAAGATGAGCTCAAAAAACACATGTGTGAGGATATAAAAATGTTAAAAATAGGTGATTTTTCAAAACTATCAAGAATCAGTATACGGATGCTGCGACATTATGATGAGATTGGTCTGTTGGTACCCCGAAGCACGGACAGTTTTACAAATTATCGTTATTATGGCGAGGAGCAGCTGCCCGTGGCCGGACGGATAACAGAATTGAAGGGGATGGGTTTCAGCCTGGCCGCCATCATTGAAATTCTGAAAAACTATGAAGATCCGCAGGCACTGGCAGAATTTCTGTCAGTGAAACAGGCCGAACTTCAGGTTCAGTCAGAGGAAACACAGTTGCGTTTGCGACTTCTTGATACAGCCATCAAACGGTTGAGAAAGGATGATACAGCAATGAACTACAATGTAAACATAAAGACTTTGGAGCAGCGCCATGTGGCCAGCGTCAGACAGGTGATCCCGTCATATGATCAGGAAGGGATTCTCTGGGGACTTCTGATGGGGGAAACCGGCGCAATGAACCTGCAGATGGCTGAGCCTTGCTACAGCATGGCCATCTTCCACGACGAGGACTATAAGGAAAGCGATGTGGATGTGGAAATTCAGATTGCGGTGAAAGGATCTTATGAAAATACAGAGCATGTTGATTTTAAAACTGAACCGGCCATTACCTTTGCTTCGGCAATGATCAAGGGCACCTATGAACAGTTAACCTCAGTTAACAGTGCCGTTGCCCAATGGGTCCGGGATAATGGCTATGAGTTTAATGGTGCGATGTTCTGGATTTATCATGTCAGTCCCGCTCAAACACAGAACCCGGATGAACTGGTAACAGAAGTCTGCTACCCGGTAAAAAAGAAATAAACAAAAAAAGCAAAGAACCGGCATGGGATATCCTGATCCGGTTCTTTGCTTATTTCAGACTGTTTACATTTTATCAATCCATTTGCAAATATTAGAGAAGGAAAGAATTCTTTAATCCGGCTTCAGAACTTCTTTATTTTATCCACTTATGTTATAATAATCAATTGCATAGAAGATACGTAACCCAATTAATTATAGAAACTTGAGGTAAGAATGAATAAAAAACCAGAACTGCTGGCACCAGCCGGAACAATGGAATCCGTTATTGCGGCCATTAATGGTGGCGCAGATGCAGTATATTTTGGCGGCAAATCCTTTAATGCCCGTCGCAATGCCGAAAACATGATGGATGAAGAGATGACAGAGGCGGTCACCCTCTGTCATCAGCATGGGGTGAAGGTATACGTCACCTTGAACATATTAATTAAAAACAGTGAAATGAACGAATTAGTCGGCGTCCTTAATTTTCTAAAAACCCTTAATCTGGATGGCTTGATTGTTCAGGATATGGGCTTGATCTATTTAATCCGTCATTATTTTCCGGAATTCAAACTCCAGACCAGCACCCAGGCTTCTGTTTATGGCGTGGAAGGGGTACTGTTTTTTCAGGAACTTGGTTTTTCCCGGGTCGTGCTGCCCCGGGAAATGCCACTCTCCCAGGTGGCTGAAATCAAGAAGAAAACCAAGGTTGAATTAAAAATATTTGTTCATGGCGCCTTGTGCTACGCCTATTCCGGCCAATGTCTGATGAGCAGCATGATCGGTGGCCGAAGCGGCAACCGGGGTCTCTGCGCCCAACCCTGCCGAAAAAATTATCGGCTGTTTGATACGAATAATCGTCTGGTTATGGAAGGTTATCTCCTTAGTCCCAAGGACTTAAACACCTTGGACGATCTGGAAACAGTCATCGATTCTGGTGTGGATTCACTAAAAATTGAGGGCCGGATGAAGACTCCGGAATATGTTTATGGGATCACCCGGGCTTATCGGGAAGGCATCGATGCCGCCGCTGGCGAGAAGATTACCAAAACAGTCGATAACCAGGCCGTCATGCAAGTGTTTAACCGGGATTTCACCAGAGGCCATCTTTTTAACGAAGCGGATCTCCTCAATACCCAAGTAGGTAAGAATCGGGGCATTCTAATCGGTCAGGTTGTCAACATTTCGAAAACCACCAAAAACCACAATAACAAAAGTGCCTATCAGCCATTGGGGATTCGTCTCAATGAGCATGCAGCGCTTCATATTGGTGATGGTTTATCTTTTGGTGAAGATGGCAAAATGGGAACCAAAGTGGATGCGATTTTTACTCCGGAAGGTCGACGATTAGAAAAAGGAAATGGTGGCGAAACCGTGACCATTCCTTGTCGCTTTACGGTTTCACCAGGGACACCGCTTTACAAAAATCTCGATAAGAACTTAATGGACAGCCTTAAACAACTGGGGTCACAATCCCTTGAGCAGCCTGGATCAGCAGTGAATTTTAAGCTGAGTCTCAAGCTGGGCAAACCGGCAGAAATAGTCGCTCTGACCCAGGGACATTCAGTCGCCTATGCGGCCAATTTCTGTCCGGAAGTACCGATGAAAAATCCCATTGATGCGGCGATGGTTCGTGAGCAAATTTCCCGAATTGGTGGCACCGGTTATGAACTGGGCGTCATTGAGATGGACTTGGATGAGCACGTTTTTCTATCCCGAAGCCAGCTAAACACGCTGCGGAAAGAAGTCTTGCTTAAACTGGCAGAGACCCTGATAGACTCAGAAAAAAATGCCGGAACCACACTCCAGTCAAATCAAACAATCACGATTGTCCCGCTGGAGCAAGAATTAAAAGGCAGAGTAAAACAATCAGAAGAAGTTCAACCAGAAAACGAAGATTCAAAAAAACGGGTTTCATTGGCATTTGAAAAAATGCCGGACACCCAGTTTTTAACGCTGCTGGATGGATTGGGTCTGGACCAGATCGTGTTACCTTTACTCGGTGAGGGCGTGGCGGAAAAGATTGCTCTCCTAAAGGATATGGGAATTGAAGTATTACTGAAGACCCCCAAGATAATGGATGATGAACTAACGAAGAAAGTCCGACTCTTAGTTAAAAAAGAGCTCAACCAGGATGGTTTTTTGATCGGCAATTATGAAGCTCTTCACCTTCTGAATAAAACATCACAGTATTTAGAGGCTGATCAGTCGTTTAACCTGTTTAACACTCTGGCAACCCGAGCCTTAAAAGAGTGGGGTATCAGCGGCGGGGTATTATCGCCGGAACTTACTGAAACCGAACTGAAGGAAATAACCGAGCATTCTGAAATTGCCATGGTTTTACCGGTTTACGGTGCACAAGAGTTGATGGTCAGCAAAAAATGTTTATTTAGCTGTAAAACCTGTCTGGAAAAGAAAAAAGGAACAACCGGGTTGTGTCATGCAGAAATCACCGGGAAATTGATGGATGAGCGTGGCTTTAGCTTTCCGGTGGAACGGGATGCCCAGGGACTGATTCATGTCTACAACGGCGATACCTTATTCTTGCGGGAAGAAATTCTTGAATTGAGGGCAGTGGATACCTGGAGAATCCACCACCGCAACGAAAGTCTGGAAGCATTAAAAACCATCATCGGCTATTATCACCAGACAATTTATGAAAAACATTGGGGTCTTCCGGAAGGACTTGGTACCGAAGGTACCACCCGGGGGAGTTTTAAACGAGGCGTGAAATAGAGGAGTGAAATAATAAATGGATCAAAGAAGTCTGAAGGTCTTAGAATATCATAAAATATTAAAAAGTCTGGGTGAACATTGCGTTACCCAGGGGGGGAAGGATCAGGCTAAGAATCTATTGCCGATGGAAACCCTGGCGGCAGTCAATCGCGGTCTTGATTTAACCAATGAAAGTCTGGGGATGATCTTGCGAAATGGCCGGCCACCCTTAGCGGATGTGCCAAACACCAGTGACTATGTCAAGCGGGCAGCTATCGGTTCGATGCTGTCGATGAAGGAACTGTTGTCGATTGCCACCCTGCTGCGGATTGCTCGGGATATGGATAATTATTATCATAGCGATACCCAGATGGATACCCTTGTTTTACTGAAGGATCTCTTTACCTCGTTAGAAACCTGCGAGGAATTGGAAAAGGAAATCAGTCAAAAAATCCTGGGACCCGAAGAAATGGCCGACAACGCCTCCCGGGAACTATCACGAATTCGTCGGGAAATGCAGTTTAAGTATAAACGGATCAGTGAAAAACTCAATCATATGATCAGTTCCACTGCTTATGATAAAATTCTGCAGGAAAAAATCATCACGATTCGAAATAATCGTTATGTTATTCCGGTGAAACAGGAATACCGCAGCCAGGTTCCAGGGATTGTTCTGGACAAGTCAGCCAGTGGGGCGACCCTGTTTATTGAACCGATGGCTGTAGTGGAGCTGAATAATGACATCAAAATTCTGGTAACTGAGGAAGAACAGGAAATCATCCGGATTTTGAAAGATCTCACCCAAAAGGTTGCTGATAACCGCGCTGAGATCATTTGTAATTACGATGTGCTGGTGGATCTGGACTTCCAGCTTGCCAAAGGCAAGTACGGCTTGGCCATTAATGGAGTCAGGACGACTGTTTCGGAATCTGGTGGCATTGAATTGCGGCGCGCCAAACATCCGCTGATTCCCGAAGATAAGGTGGTCGCCTCGGACATCTATTTCGAAGAAGACATTGATACGATGGTGATTACCGGGCCAAACACCGGGGGGAAAACGGTGACCTTAAAAACCTTAGGTTTGCTCAATTTGATGATCCAATCCGGGCTTTTTGCGCCGGTGCGGGAAGAAAGCAAGACCCGAATTTTTGCGAATATCTTTGCGGATATTGGGGATGAACAGAGTATTGAACAAAGCTTGAGTACCTTTTCTTCCCATATGACCAATATCGTGGAGATTATGAATAAGGCCGATCAGCATTCACTAGTGCTTTTTGATGAACTGGGAGCTGGAACCGATCCCACTGAAGGGGCGGCGCTGGCCATTTCGATTCTGAATGCCCTGCATCTTCGTAAGGTAACCAGTGTATCCACCACTCATTACAGTGAACTTAAGGAATACGCTCTGGTTACGCCTGGAGTGGTGAATGCCAGCGTGGAATTTGATATTAAAACCCTGAGACCCACCTACCGCCTGTTGATTGGGGTGCCAGGGAAATCCAACGCCTTTGAAATAGCGGTGCGGTTGGGGCTGGGTGAAGATGTGATTGAAAATGCCAAAGAGCTGATTAAAAATGAAGCCATTCGTTTTGAAGAAACTTTGATTAAAATTGATGAGAAGCGCCGCCGCACTGAAGCTGAGCACGATGCCATTATCCGGCTGAAACAGCAGACCGAAGACTTAAAACGACAAATGGATCGCGAAAAAGACCGGTTTGATGAAGAAAAGCAGGTATTAATCCAAAAAGCTCAGGAAGAAGCCATGGCGATTGTCAAAAAAACCCGGGAAGAAACCGAAGAAATCTACCGGGAAATAAGAACTATCCAGGAAACTACCACCAATGCAGTTAAAGATAATAAAGAGCTGGAAGCGATTCGCAAGCGCATTAAAGAAAAAGAGAAAAATATTTATCAATTCGGCAGCCGGCCCAAAGATTACCAGGGTCAGGCGCTGGAAATGGATGATCTCAGCATCGGCATGAAGGTTTATATCAACAGCCTGCGTCGGGAAGGCGTGGTTTTAAATCTGCTCGCCAACGAAAACAAGGCCATGGTGCAGTCGGAGATGATCAAGCTTAAGGTGGATGTGGGCGACCTGAGTATCTCAACTGCATTGGCCAAGCCGGAAGAGAAAAAGGTAACCTATAAAAAGGTGGATCGACATGTGATGGATACCAAGCTGGATCTCCGTGGAAAAAATGGTGAAGAATCTCTGTATCTGGTCGATAAGATGATCGGCGACGCTATGCTGTCGGGAAACAAACAGATTGTCATTGTCCACGGCAAGGGCACCGGAAGACTCCGGGAGATCATTCATGAATATCTAAAAGGAAACCCCTTAATCGAAGATTTCCGTCTGGGTGCCATGAACGAAGGCGGCTCTGGGGTGACCATTGTTACACTCTAGTAAATAATTGACAGGACCATGCTTTAATAATACAATTAATGGGAAAATTTTACGGAAACATTGAATTTTGGAATTTATGGAGGAACCATGATATTATCGGATAAAACCATTTATAAATATTTGGACAGCGGAGAGCTTGTCATTGACCCATTGGAAAAAGGCCAGGTGCAGCCGGCATCGGTGGACATTCGACTGGGAACCAGTTTTTTAAAGCTGGATGAAAATAATTTTGAGGCCATGTCGCTAACGGATGAGATTAAGTACATTTCCATGGAAGCCGATGAGATCATTATTCCATCCAATTCCTTTCTGCTGGCAACCACTATGGAATACATCAAACTGCCTTGTGATCTGACAGCCTTTGTGGAAGGTAGAAGTTCCATCGGTCGAATGGGATTATTTATCCAGAACGCCGGATGGGTGGATCCCGGCTTTGAGGGCGAAATTACCTTGGAACTTTACAATGCCAACCGACTGCCCATCAAGCTTGAAAAGGGTCGACGGATCTGTCAGTTGGTATTTGCCCAAATGGATGATATGGCCTTAAACCCCTATCAGGGGAAATACCAGGGACAGCGTTCAGCAGTTGGAAGCCGAATTTTTCTTGACGAGGAATGTTAAGTCGAATTATTAAACCCTTGGCCTCCATGAGAGAAGGAACGGAAATATGAAAGAAATTTATTTAGATAATGCAGCGACCACCCGGGTTCATCCTCAGGTGGCCGACAAGATGATGGACACCCTGGTAAACAACTACGGCAATCCCTCTTCGCTCCACCGTTTGGGGATCAAAGCGGAACAAGCGGTCAAAGAAGTCCGGGGATTAATTGCTAAAAACATAAAGTGTCAGCCTCAGGAGATCTATTTTACCTCCGGTGGAACCGAGGGTAATAATATGATCATTCAGGGGGTCGTGGAGAATAAAAAACGCAACCGTATGCGGATCATTACCTCAGCCATTGAACACCCATCGGTGCTGGATGTGTTTACCTTTTATGAAAATCACCACATTGAGGTCATTGTTTTGAGTGTCGATACTCAGGGTCACATTCATCTGGATGAGCTGGCAGCTGTCATGAACGAGGATACAATATTGGTCAGTATCATGGGGGTGAACAACGAGCTGGGAACCATCCAGGATCTCAAAGCGATTGGAAAAATAATCAAGGCAGCAAACCCCAAATGCGTTTTTCATGCCGATTTTGTTCAGGGCTTTATGAAAATACCAGTTGATGTGAAGGCCTGTGAATTGGATGCCATGACCGTATCTGGACACAAGATTTTTGGTCCCAAAGGGGTAGGAGCCGTTTATATTAAAAAAGGAACCGACATTAAACCGTTAGTCAGAGGCGGCGGCCAGGAAAGCAACATGCGTTCGGGGACGGAAAATGTTCCTGGAATCGTCGGTTTTGGTGAAGCTATCCGTTTGCGTCAGGAATCCTTCATAGGTGAGCATGAAGAAATCCAAAATCTGCGAAACTACTTTATCGAAGAAATAACAGCAAAAGTCGAGGATATTAAAATAAATGGCGAGCCCAATGGCAGCCCATATGTTTTAAACATTTCCTTTAACCGGGTGCGGGGCGAAGTGCTGCTGCACAGTCTGGAAGCTAAGGCTATTTTTGTGTCCACCGGCTCAGCTTGTTCTTCCCATAAAAAGGAAAAGCAGTATGTCTTAAAGGCTATTGGGCTGGCCGAAGAGTATAAAGAAGGAACCATCCGGATCAGTTTTTCAAAAGATATTAGCAAAGACGATGTGGATACAGCCGTAGAAGCCATCGCTCAGGTGGTGACTGGCTTACGGCTGTTAGTTAAGCCAAGAAAAAAATAATTATTGCAAAACTACCGAGAGCTTCGATGCCAGTTTTGCACGAAACAGTTTCTACACTGGACGTCGGACAGCTCTACGAACTGTTCGCCTATACGTTACAAAACTGTTTGCGTGAAGGCAATGAGCCAGTCACAAGCTTGCTTGTATTTGGCGACTGCCCGTGAAACATAAGAAATTCGCATAGCGATTTCTTATGTTTGTGAAAACCGACATCAAGCAATCATTGTTCGATAGTTTAGAATTTCGAAATTAACTACTAAAAAATAGATGACAGGAGCAAAAAAATTAATGGAACATGTTATTCTGGTTCGATACGGGGAGATTGCCTTAAAGGGTCTGAACCGTAATTATTTTATCGAATTATTGGCAAAAAATATTAGAAACACGTTGCGAAGTGTGCCATCGGCAAAGGTTAAAAAAATACAGGGGCGCTTGATTGTCAATGTGAATGATGAAGATCTGGATCGGGCAATGGAGCGGGTTCAAAAAGTTTTTGGTATTGTGTCCATCAGTCCGGCTATTGTTATTGACAGTGATATTGATGTGATTGAGGAAAATGCCATTGAACAGGTGCGGTCGGCTGAGGGCATTAAAACCTTTAAGATCACCGCCAAACGAGGCGATAAAACCTTCCCAATTAAATCACCGGATTTATGCTGCCGTCTGGGCGAAGTGGTGCTCGATAATGTCGAGGGTGTCACGGTGAATATCCACAATCCGGATTTAAACCTGTGGGTGGAAGTTCGGGAACAAACCTATATGTACCACAAATTTATTCCCTGCAACGGCGGGTTGCCAGTGGGATGCAGCGGAAAAGGCGCCTTGCTGTTATCTGGCGGTATCGACAGTCCGGTAGCTGGCTACCTGATGGCCAAGCGGGGCGTGGAAGTCATTGGCGTTTATTTCCATAGCTTCCCTTTCACCAGTGACCGAACCAAGGAAAAGGTTATTGATCTGGCCAAAATCATGAGCCAATATTGTGGCAAGATTAAACTCTTTGTAGTTCCGTTCACCGAAATCCAGACAAAAATTGTGGAAATGTGCCCGGATCGGCAGACGACTATTATTATGCGACGCTATATGATGCGGATTGCCGAGGTGATCGCCAACAACGAAGGCGCCAAAGCCATGATTACCGGGGAAAGCCTGGGTCAGGTTGCCAGTCAGACCATGGAAGGCCTGGCTGCCACCAATGCCGTGGCGGAAATGCCAGTTTTCAGACCGCTGATCGGTTTTGATAAAACCGAAATCGTCAAAATTGCCGAAACCATTGGCACCTTTGAAACCTCGATTCTGCCTTACGAAGATTGCTGTACCATTTTTGTGCCCAAGCATCCGGAAACCAAACCAAAGGTTTCGGAGATGCTACGCTCCGAAGAAAAAATTGCGGAAATGATGGTAGAAATGATGGCCACAGCCGTGGCAGAATCCGAAGTTGTCACTCTCTAGGTAGAAGTTCCCCCCCCGTACCGACCAATTGTTAATCTGTTGTATGCGCGCAATTCGTACAGTTGTCTTTAATGATTCGTCTAAATATAGACGTTTCTTTGCAACTGTTCGTCTTGAGGCATACAACGTGATATAACAATTGTCGGTACTGTGTTAGTCTTCAGCTATAACATAAAACCAGGCAATCATTTTGCCTGGTTTTTGTGTTATAATAAGACATTCGATTAATCATTCTACAAATTATTTTAGAATGCATTTTACAAAGCATTTTACAAAGCATTTTACAAAGCATTTTACAAAGCATTTAATTCAAATAAAAGGAAAAAATAATGGCAGATAATAATAAAAGTGGCATTCGCCAGAGCTATATCAAAGAACTGGATGACCTGATTGGTTATGAAATGGAAAACCAGGTTCTTTTGGATGAATATACTTTAGAAATCATGAAACGACTGACCCTGGCGACGAAGCGGGAGATACTGATATGTACCAATGACAAAAACCGGGTCCAGTGGGTCAATATTGGTGATGCATCTACCGTCAATATCGGCAATGCCGAGATGCTGTACCATGTTAAGGCGCTGAACAAATATCGGGTGATCCATACCCATCCCGGCGGAAATCCCCGGCTGTCCGCCGAGGATTTTTCGGCAGCCAAAAAACAGAATCTCCAATGCATCATCGCCATTGGGGTCGATGAAAAAATATCGACGGCTTTCAGTATTGGTGTGCCGGTGGTTGAAGATGATACTATGGAATACGGACAGGCGCTGTTTAAAACCCTGAAAGAACTGAATAAGTTTCCGCTGGAGCACTACATACTTTTGGCCGACCGGTTTATCAAAGATGATCCCAATAACAAATTTGATTCCGAAGATGAAGAGGAACGGGCGCTGCTGATTGGCTTGGATCTGCCCGGGAATAAAGGCGTGGAGCTGGTTGATTCCATGGAAGAACTGCGACAACTGGTAAAAACCGCCGGCGGAACCGTTCTTGAGCAGGTTTGCCAAGCCAGAAGTCAGGTTGATACCACTTTTTATGTGGGCAAGGGTAAACTTCAAGAGTTGATTAAGGTGATTCAGAATAACGATATCAACCTGATTGTCGCCAATGACGAGCTGAATTCCCGGCAGATTGCCAACATCGAAGCGGCCACCGGGACAAAAACTGTGGATCGAACCACCATTATTCTGGATATTTTCGCCCGGCATGCCAAAACCAAAGAAGGCAAGCTTCAGGTGGAACTAGCGCAACAGAAATATCGGATGAGCCATTTAAAAGGATTGGGAATTGTTATGTCCCGGACCGGGGGCGGCATCGGTACCCGGGGTCCCGGCGAAAAGAAGCTGGAAACTGACCGACGTCATATCCGAAAACAGTTGGAAGAACTGGAAGCCCGGATTGACCGAATCAACAAAAGCAATCAGTTGAATGCCGTTCAGCGAGAAAAAAATAAAATTAAAACCGTCAGTTTAATTGGCTATACCAATTCCGGCAAAAGCACCTTATTTAATCGGCTGACCCAAAGTGAGGTCGTAACAAAAGATGGTCTCTTTGTCACTCTGGATTCGACCCTGAGAAAGGTGGATCCGGAACATGGGGATTATCTGGTCTCAGACACCGTTGGTTTTATCGATAAGCTGCCCCATGATTTAATTAAGGCCTTCAAAACAACCCTGATGGAAGTGGAAACAGCGGATCTGCTGCTTCATGTGGTAGATGTATCCAATCATAATTACGAAGCCCAAATCACCGTGGTCAATCAGGTACTGGCGGATATCGGAGCCGGTCATAAAAAAGTCATGACGATCTATAATAAAATCGATAAGCTATCCCCAGAAGAACGAGAAGCCTTTTTGCTTAGAAATCAGGGGGCTGTTGATGAACTGACCCTTTACATTTCAGCTAAAGAAGGGGTGGAAATCGATCTTTTGTTTGAAACAGTCAGTCGGGTACTAATCGGTGAAAAACGTGTCGTGCAATTGCTGATTCCCTATGACGACAATAAATCCCTGGCACTGCTTCATGAAATGAAGGTCGTTCAGGAGATTGACTATCAAGCTGAGGGCAATCTGGTGACCATTGAAATGACTGATGATTTTCCCACCCGCCTTTTTGAGAAGTATCAGGTGGCAGAGGTATAAATAGTGGATGATTATAAAACCGTACTAACCCCGGATGAAACCGAGATCGAAATAAAGAAGTCCCGCTTTATCAATGTGGTATTTCATATTGAAGATGAAGAAACGGCCGAATCGATTCTCGCTGATACCCGGAAGAAGCATTATAAAGCCACCCATGTGTGCTGGGCTTATGTTCTTAACACCAACCCGAAACGTCAGAAGGCCAGTGACGATGGCGAACCCTCCGGCACAGCGGGAAAACCGATTCTTGATATCATCAATCATCGCGAATTAAAAGATGTTTTAGTCGTGGTGATCCGCTATTTTGGTGGTGTTAAACTGGGTACCGGCGGTTTAATCCGGGCTTATGGCGGCGGCGCCAGTGATGTTCTCAATCATTGCACCATCATCAAAAAACAGTTCTCGGATCAATTGGATCTGGTGGTCAGTTACTCCAGCTACGGCGGTCTGAGCAACGGCCTGCAGGAAAAAGAAGTGATTCCAGTGAATGAAGATTTTGGCGAAAATATAACCCTGACTTTTCAGATTCCGGTGGCTGAGACAAACGGTTTTTTAGCCTGGGTAGAAGACAAAACCAACGCGACTGCCCAGGTAATCATGGGTGAGCAGGCATTTGTAGATGTGGTCGTTTCGCAACAATAAAACTGATTCTTAAATGGCTGTTGTTGTAAAGTAGTGTAGTTGGAAGTGCATTCATCGTTAGTTATATATCTAACGAGCGAAACCCTTTACAAAAGCCATAAAGTTGGATATAATTGCCATAGTAAAAAATTAATGCTGAGTTTTAAATTTGTGTGGATACAATAATGTATTTTAATTTAAAACAGAGAATAAAAATATCGAAGGTGATGCTTTCGGTATTTTTTCTTTTTGGCGTAAAATTACGTATTCAAAAATATCTGTGGCACTCTAAAGGTTTATTAGTTATAATAGCAAGGCTCTATTAATGTCAATTAACCGAGGAAGGACCAACGCATGAGTAAAAACAATCGTGTTACATTTCTATTTAAGCTGCTGTTATTGGCTTACTTGGGATTTCTATTTATCATGACCCTATTACCGGATTCAACCAACATCACCTATGAAACAACCGTAAATTTTGTACCGTTTAGTAGCATTGATAACTTTTTTTATGATATCATGGCCAACGGTTTTATTAACTGGGAATTTTTAGCAACCAAGCCGACTGGTGTTGCTGATATTGTTTTATATACATTTACCGATTCATTCAAAAATCTGGCAGGAAACATTATCTTGTTCGTTCCGTTGGGACTTTTATATCCATTATCAAGAAAAAGCAAGGTGGGCTTTTTTCATGCTTTTATTGTTATTTTAGGAACGACTTTTTCGATTGAACTGATTCAGTATCTCTTTTTAACCAGTCGCAGGGCAGATATTGATGATATCATCTTAAACCTCATCGGTGGACTCATTGGTTTTGTCATCTATAAATGGATCGAATAAAGAATTAAGGGGGGAATATGGCTAAGAAAAAAAGTATTTTTGTTTGTCAGAACTGTGGTTATGATTCGCCCAAATGGATGGGAAAATGTCCGGAATGTGATCAGTGGAATACCATGGTAGAAGAGCTGGACTTTTCTAAAATGGGCAGCAAAGAAAATACCCGGGAACGGGGTGTTTACTCGAAGCCCAAATCCTTAGCTGAGATCACCTATACTGGCGACACCCGCTATCCAACCCTCAATGAAGAATTTGACCGGGTTCTGGGCGGTGGGATTGTGCCGGGAGGGATGATCCTTCTGGGCGGCGATCCGGGGATCGGAAAATCGACCTTATTGCTCCAGACCACTGAAGCGCTGGGCAATCAGGGCTATAAAATCCTCTATATTTCGGGAGAAGAGTCAGAACAACAATTAAAAATGCGGGGCGAACGAATGCACGTTAAATCCGAAAACATTTCCTTTTTATCGGAGATCAACATCCCTTATTTACTGACCATAATTCTCGAAGAGCGTCCGGACATTGTCATTATTGATTCGATTCAAACCATGTACAGCCCAGATATTTCATCTGCTCCGGGAAGTGTCAGTCAGATCCGGGAAAATACTGGGGCGCTGATGCAGCTGGCTAAAAAAGATAATATCTCGATGGTTCTGGTGGGACATGTTACCAAAGATGGTGCCATTGCCGGGCCGAGAGTTTTGGAGCATATGGTCGATACGGTGCTTTATTTTGAAGGTGAAAAATATCATGCCTATCGAATTCTCCGGGGCGTTAAAAACCGTTTTGGCTCCACCAATGAGATCGGCATTTTTGAGATGACTGAAAATGGGTTACAATCCGTGGCCAATCCATCCGAAATGATGCTGGACAGTCGACCGGCGAACACCTGCGGGTCAGTGGTGGTTCCCTGTATTGAGGGCACCCGGCCGCTGCTGATTGAACTCCAGGGATTGGTCTCACCCACTGGTTTTGGAAATCCCCGTCGGATGGCAACCGGCATGGATTATAACCGGATGGTGCTGCTGATGGCAATTATGGAGAAACGGCTGGGGATTCAGATGCAGTCGGTGGATGCCTATATCAATGTGGTGGGTGGCATTAAGGTGGATGAACCAGCCTTGGATCTTGGGGTGATCGCCGTCCTTTATTCCAGCCTTCGGGATTTCCAGATTCCCGGGGATCTGATGATTCTGGGTGAAGTGGGCTTAACCGGCGAAGTCCGAAATATTCAGCATATTGAAAAACGACTCATTGAAGGGAAAAAGCTGGGCTTTAAACGCTGCATCATCCCGAAGGGGAACCAGAAAGGCTTGAAAATTGCCGGAATGGAGATCCTTCCGGTAGATAATATTCGTTCAGCCTTGGACATTTTGCTGTAAACTTGAGCTGAGGTGAAAGAAGTGGTGTTGTCTATCATTTCCAAGCAAAAATTTATCCTTTGATTTCAGCACAAAACCGTGTATAATTAAATTATCCCAAAGTGTTCGTTTTTACTTTATTTTTGAACCTACATCAATACTCAGGGAGTCTGATTGTTCGTTAGCAGATGTTAGGCCTCATTATTTCAGTGGAAAACAGAAACTAAAGACAAGGCACCCACCTAGCTTTCGCTAGGGCGTCAAAAATGGAGTACGACACGTTGGGATAGCACCTATGGGTGCTTTTTTTGTGGTTGTATTATTTTTTTGTTTTGGTACAATAGGTAAAGCATGTTTAAATTTTGAAGGAGGGCTTATGTACGAATATATGATCGGGAGCTTGGAAGAACAAGCCATGGATTATGTGGTCATTGATTTGAACCGCATGGGATATAAGGTAAAGGTATCGACCAACACATTGAATGAGCTGCCTAATCTGCATTCGGAGGTTAAGTTGCATCTTCATCAGGTTATCAAAGAAGACGAGGTTTCGCTTTATGGTTTTGCCACTACTGATGAACGGGAAATTTTCAGGACCATGATCGGAATTTCCGGGATCGGACCAAAAGCAGCCATGGAGCTCTTGTCGCAGTTCAGCCGAAATGAACTGATTGGACATATAGTTAATGATGATCCTAAAAGCATCGCCAAGGCTCCGGGAATCGGGATTAAAACCGCCAGTCGAATTATTCTGGAGCTGAAAGATCGCTATAAGGATGTGACCGTGGGCGACTTGAAGATCGTTGATTTACGTGGAAAAGATGACAATGTATCCCAGGCCGTTAACGGACTGGTCGGATTAGGCTATAGCATTTCTGAAGCTTCGGAAATGGTATCCCGGGCATTTACCCCCGAGAGCAGTATTGAAGAGCTGATTACTGGTGCGCTTCGCTCGGCTAATCCATTGAAGGGACGGTAGCCATGAAGGAACGAATCATCACCTCCGATTTTACGGAATTGGATGTGGAAATCGAAAGAAACTTAAGACCTCAGGGTCTGGATGAATATATAGGTCAGGAAAAGGTAAAAAAGCAAATGGGCATTTTTATCAAAGCTGCCCAGAAACGAAATGAAAGCCTGGATCATGTGCTCCTATATGGACCGCCGGGTCTGGGAAAAACAACGCTCGCCAATATCATTGCCAGGGAAATGGGGGTCGGGATTAAAACCACCTCTGGCCCAGCCATTGAAAAGGCTGGGGATCTGGCGGCCATTCTGACGAGCTTAAAAGAAGGAGATATCCTTTTTATTGATGAAATCCATCGATTGCAGCGCTCGGTGGAAGAGGTATTGTATCCAGCCATGGAAGATTATGCCCTGGATATTATTATTGGCAAAGGTCCGGGAGCCCGATCGATTCGTCTGGAACTGCCGCACTTTACCCTGATTGGCGCAACCACCCGGGTGGGACTGCTGACCTCGCCGTTGCGGGACCGATTCGGGGTGATCCAGCGGTTGGAACTGTATAATCCGGTGGAACTGGCCACCATTATCAGACGCTCATCGGGCATTATCGGGATTGAAATGGATGATGAAGGGGCGGTTGAACTGGCCATCCGTTCCCGGGGCACGCCGCGAATTGCCAACCGCTTGTTAAAGCGGGTTCGGGATTATTGCGAAATTGAAGGCCGGGGCATCATTGATTTGCAAATTACCCGGGAAGCCCTGGAGCTTTTTGAAGTCGATGCAGTGGGTCTGGATGAGATCGATCGAATCATGCTCAGAACCATCATCGAGAAATTTGATGGCGGACCGGTGGGGATTGACACCTTGGCTGCTGCCATCGGCGAAGAAAAAAACACCATTGAAGAGGTTTATGAGCCGTACCTGATTCAACTGGGTTTTCTTTCTAAAACACCCCGGGGCCGAGTGATTACCAGCCGTGGTTACGCTCACCTGGGACTCGAGGTATTAATGAACGAAACATTGGATCCTCAACAATTAAAAATAAATTTTTATGACAATGAGGAAGAAATAGATGAATAAAACTGACTTTTATTATGATCTCCCGGACGAATTGATTGCCCAATGTCCTTTGGAAAAAAGGGATAATTCCCGTTTGATGGTACTGAACCGCGAAAAAAACACCATCGAAGACCGGAATTTTTTTGAAGTGACCAATTATTTACGTCCTGGAGATTTGCTGGTGATGAATAATACCAAGGTGTTACCGGGCCGGTTGTTTGGTTCCCGGGAAGATAGCGGTGGTAAGGTCGAGATCTTATTGTTGCGACACCTAGCCCAAAAAGATTGGGAAATCATGGTAAAGCCGGGAAAACGAGCCAAGGTTGGCGCCCGGATTATTTTTAGTCCCGAGCTAAAAGGGGAAATCACCGGAACCACCCAGGGCGGGCTGCGGATTATCAGCTTTGAATACACGGGTGTCTTTGAGGAAATCATTGACGAAATCGGTTTGATGCCGGTACCACCATATATTCATGAAACCTTGAAAGACAATAATCGGTATCAGACCGTCTATGCCAAACGGGAAGGTTCTTCAGCCGCCCCTACGGCCGGGCTCCATTTTACCCCGGATCTCATTCAGAAAATTGAAGAGATGGGCGTGGAGATTGCTGAGGTGACCCTCCATGTCGGAATTGGTACCTTTCGACCGGTGAAATGTGATGTGATTGAAGAACATCATATGCATGAGGAGTATTACGAGGTGTCGGAAGAAACCGCCAAAGCCATTAAGCACACTAAAGAAAGAGGGGGCCGGGTTATTGCTGTGGGCACCACTTCAGTCAGAACTCTGGAGAGTAATGCCAAGCTCCACGATGGCGTGGTGACGGCCTACACCGGTGTAACGGATATTTTTATTTACCCCGGATACCAGTGGGAGGTGGTGGATGCCATCATCACCAATTTCCATTTACCGGAATCAACTTTGCTGATGCTGGTTTCGGCCTTTTATAATCGGGAAGCTGTTATGAAAGCCTATCAGACCGCCATTGACTGGAGATATCGTTTTTTTAGCTTTGGTGATGCCTTATTTATTGAATAGAATGAAATAACAGGCATTTGATAGACTGCCATGAGCTTCGCTGCCAGTTTTACACGAAACAATTTCTACACTAAACGGCGGACAGTTCTTTGAACTGTTCGCCTACACGTTACAAAATTGTTTTCGCGAAGGTAACGAGCCAATCGCAAGCTTGCTTGCAGTTGGCGACTATCCGTGAACCATAAGAAATTCGCATAGCGATTTCTTATGGTTGTGAAAACTGACATCAAAGCAATTATTGTTCGTTGCTTTTGAATTTCGCAACTATATAAAAACAGGAGAAAAGAATGAGTGAATTTCGTTATGAACTGATCAAAGAGTGCAAGGACACCGGGGCCAGATTGGGAAAGGTCCACACCAAACGCGGGGTCATCAACACGCCGATTTTTATGCCGGTGGGCACCCAGGCAACGGTTAAGTCTCTTTCCTCTGAGGATTTGATGGAGATGGATGCCAATGTTATTTTAGGAAACACCTATCACCTTTATTTAAGACCAGGCCAGGAGATCATGGATAAAGCTGGGGGTATCCATAAATTTATGAATTGGAATCGTCCGGTGTTAACGGATAGTGGAGGATTCCAGGTTTTTTCTTTAAATGACTTAAGAAAGATTACTGAAGATGGTGTTGAATTTATTTCACATCTCGATGGATCACGACATTTTATGACTCCGGAAAAGGCCATTGATATGCAGAATTCCATTGGTGCTGATATTATTATGTGTTTTGATGAATGTGCACCGGCGGGAGCAGATTACGAATACACCAAAAAATCCATGGAAATGACAACCCGGTGGGCCAAACGATGTAAAGATGCCCATAAACGACCGGAAGACCAAGCTCTATTTGGCATTGTTCAGGGCGGCATGTATGAAGACCTCAGAGCACAAAGTGTCAAAGAGCTTACCGACATTGGCTTCCCGGGATATTCCATTGGGGGACTCAGTGTGGGGGAACCCAAGGATGTGATGTATCGGATGCTGGATGCCACCACGCCGCTGTTGCCGAAAGACAAACCCCGGTATTTGATGGGGGTTGGTTCATTGGATGCGCTTTTTGAAGGAACCATCCGGGGCATTGACATGTTTGACTGCGTGCTCCAGAGTCGGATCGCCAGAAATGGAACCGCCTTCACCAGCCATGGCAAGGTCGTGGTTCGTAATGCCACCTATAAGGAAGATTTTACACCAGTAGACCCGGAATGTGATTGTTTCGTTTGTCGAAACTATACCCGAGCCTATATCCGTCATCTCATTAAAACCAATGAAATTTTAGGAGCCAGGTTATTGACATATCATAACTTATACTTTACACTTGTAACAATGAGGAAAATTCGGCAGGCGATAATGGATGATAATTTATTGGCCTACAAAGATGCTTTCTTTGAAAAATTTGGCATTGCTGAATAAAAAATTTAAGGAGAATGTGAATGTTTGGGATTGATTTTACATTGATTCTCCCTTTGGTATTAGTACTTGTATTTTTCTATTTCTTTATTTTAAGACCACAACAGAAACAACAAAAAGAAGTTAAAGAAATGCGGACAAATATGAAACCAGGGGATGAAATTATTACAATTGGCGGCTTTTATGGAATTGTCTATGCGATTGGCGAAGAAAATGTGACCATCGAATTATTACCAGATTTTAATAAAGCTCTGATCACAAAATCAGCCATTGCTCGAATCGTCAATGTTGGGGACGCTGTTGCAGCAACAGAAGATGACGATTTTGTAGAACTGGAAGACCTGGATAATGAAGAAACCGTAGTAGATGCGGAATTTGAAGAAATCGACGAAGAAAAAGAAAAAGCAGAAAAAGACAAAAAATAAATAAATATCAATGTTTGAAGGGAGTGAACAATTTGAAGCACATTAAAATCATTAAAGAAGGAAAACTCACTGACGTAAAAAACAGAGGGTGTGGGGAATGTCAAACTTCCTGTCAGTCAGCCTGTAAAACTTCCTGCACCGTAGGAAATCAAAAATGCAAACAAACGACTGAAAAATAATAAACAAGCCTGAGAGGGGCTGTCTCGTAAGAGATAGTCCCTTTTTTCATGATGAGGAGAAATAATGATACATAAATATATAAAGAACGGACTCAACATTGTGTTGGATGTAGATACCAGCACAGTCCTGACCGTGGACGATTTAAGCTATGATTTGCTGGATCAGTACGAAACCAAAACAAGAGCTGAAATAGTTGAAGTGTATAAAGCTAAATATAATACAGTTGAGATCGGCGAATGTCTGGACGAATTGGACAGCATTAAAGAAGCCGGGCTGTTATTCCGGGAAATGAGCTATCAGCGGGAGAACTATGCCAATGAAGATTTAATCAAGGCCTTGTGTCTTCACGTCGCCCATGATTGCAACCTGAAATGCACCTATTGTTTTGCCGCCCAGGGAGATTTTGACGGCGAAAAATTACTGATGCCACTAGAAGTGGGAAAAAAAGCTATCGACTTTATCATTGCCCAATCCAAAAACCGAGAAAATCTGGAAGTTGATTTTTTTGGTGGGGAACCGCTGATGAACCTCGATGTGGTCAAAAAATTGGTGATTTATGGTAATGAAATGGCTGAAAAACACCATAAAAAATTCAAATTTACGATGACCACCAATGGGGTGCTGCTAAATGCTGAAACCCGGGAATATCTCAATGAAACCATGGACAATATCGTCCTTAGTCTGGATGGCCGAAAAGAAGTCAACGATCAGATGCGACAAACGGTCAATGATCAGGGCTCCTTTGATGTAATCATCAATAACATCAAAGCGATGGCGGAAATGCGCGGTGATAAGGGTCATTATGTCCGGGGAACCTATACCCATCATAATCTGGATTTTGCAAAAGACGTTCAGTTTTTGGCAAAAGAAGGTTTTAAAAGCATTTCAGTGGAACCGGTGGTGGCCGAGGCCACTCACAGTTATGCGCTCACCGAAGCAGACTTGCCAGCGATTATGGAAGAATATGATGCGTTGGCATTAGCTTATCTGAAACGTCATGAAGACGGTCTCCACTATAATTTTTTTCACTTTAATGTCAATCTGGATCACGGCCCCTGTGTTTACAAACGGTTATCCGGCTGCGGTGCCGGAAAAGATTATGTGGCTGTCACACCGGAAGGGGACATCTACCCTTGCCATCAGTTTGTCGGAAACGAAGCTTTCAAAATGGGCGATGTCAATAACGGCATTACCGATCGCGACATTAAAAAAATCTTTGATGCGGGAAACTTACTGGAAAAAGAAGCGTGCCAAACCTGTTGGGCCAAGTATTTCTGCGGCGGCGGCTGTCATGCCAATGCCTATAATTTTAACGGCACCATTATGGAGCCCCATTTCGTCAGTTGTGAAATTGAACGCCGGCGGGTCGAAAATGCCATCATGATTTCAATTATCGAAGGCGAACAGGAATAAATGATACCGACCACCTGGGTGTTTTTGACAAGAATGGATATTTGTGGTAAATTAAGATATCTGCAAAAGACAAACACCTTCAGATTATTCTGCAACACTAAGCACTAAACCAAGTAATTATAAATTCCATTCAAATAAATCAATCATCATCAAAACACTTAACTACCCATGGAGGTATCTATTGGAAAAGCAAGCATTGGAAGATTTAACGGTTGTTGAATTGCGCAAACAGGCCGAAAGTCTGGGCATTGAGAAAACAAGCCGACTAAAAAAAATTGAGCTGATCGAGGCCATTGAGGAAAAAATGGAACCTTCAATAGCTCAAGAAAATAATCAAAGTATTAGTCAAGACAATCATCAGGACATAAAGGAAAAAGCGACCGTGACAGCCGAAAAAACAATAAACGAAAAAAAGCCAGCTGAAAAAGAAATACACGAAAAACTGACGAGTCAAGCCAATCAACGAATTACCAATGGGTCAAACGGCAATGGCCCCCGTTCGCCTTATTATAAACTCAAAGACCCCATGGAAAATACGTCTGTAGTGGAAGGAAATCTGGAAATTCTGCCGGAGGGTTTTGGCTTTGTCAAAAATAAGGACATGAAATCCAACGAAGAATTTGTTTATATTTCCGGTTCACAGATACAAAAGTTCAAACTGGAAACCGGCGATCTCTTAAGTGGTAAGGTGCGCCCGCCTAAAACAGGGGAGAAATATTCAGCGATGCTGTTTCTGGAAAAGGTCAATGGCATCAAAACAGCCGATATTATTCAGAAGATCAACAGTATGCTCTACGTCGATGATAAAAAAGATTTGGATCGCTTTAAGACCTCCCAAGAGGGCATTCTCGATGTCAATCCTGATGGCTTTGGTTTTTTAAGAACCAACCATTATTTATCGGGAGATCATGATATTTATGTGGCCGCCAATCAGATTCGCCGGTTTAATCTCCGCACCGGGGATAAAATTGTCGGAAAAATTAAGATGTCCAGCGAAAATGAAAAGTTTGACGCGTTGCTTTATGTGGAGAAGGTTAATGGGGATATTCCCGAAAAGATTGCCAATCGCCCTCGGTTTGAACGACTGACGCCGATTTTCCCGGAAGAGCGAATCGGTCTGGAAACGACTCAGGATGTGGTATCAACCCGGATGATTGATCTGTTTTCACCGATGGGCAAAGGTCAACGTGGTCTGATTGTGGCACCGCCAAAGGCTGGCAAGACCATTTTGCTAAAAGAAATCGCCAATGGCATTACCACCAATCATCCCGAAATTGAACTGATTATTCTACTGGTGGATGAGCGCCCGGAAGAAGTCACCGACATGAAACGTTCGATTGATGCGGATATTGTCTATTCAACCTTTGACCAGCCCCCGGAAAATCATATCAAGGTGGCTGAAATCGTGTTGGAACGTGGTAAGCGATTGGTTGAACAGGGAAAAGACGTGGTTATTCTGGTGGACAGTTTAACCCGGTTGACCCGGGGCAATAACCTGGTAGTCTCGCCATCTGGGAGAACATTGTCTGGTGGTCTTGATCCGGAAGCATTATTTTTTCCGAAAAAATTCTTTGGTTCTGCCCGAAACGTGGAGGAAGGCGGCAGCCTGACGATCCTGGCGACGGCGCTGGTCGATACCGGAAGTCGGATGGATGACATCATTTTTGAAGAATTCAAGGGTACCGGTAACATGGAGCTTCATCTGGAACGGGAATTGGCCGAGCGACGGATTTATCCGGCCATTAACCTGAATCGGTCGGGAACGCGCCGAGAGGAAAAATTATTAACGGCTGAGGAGCTGAAAGTAAGCTTTGATATCCGAAAACTTTATAAAGGAACCACGGTTTACGACCTCACTGATAAGATTATTTCGATTCTGGAACGGACCAAAGATAATCAAGCATTCATGAAAAAATTTATTGATAAATATAACGCACAAAATATTTGATCTTTTAAGAATTGTTTGATATAATGTCTCGGTTGATAAAATAACAATGAATAGTTAAATAAATAAGAAACGAGGTGGATTCAATGCAAGAAGGCATTCATCCAAATTACGGCAAATCAATAGTAAAATGCGCATGCGGAAATACATTTGAAACTGGTTCTATTAAACCAGAATTAAAAGTGGAAATCTGTTCTGTATGTCACCCATTTTTCACAGGGAAACAAAAACTTATTGATGCTGGTGGACGTGTTGATCGATTTAATAAAAAATACGGCATTAAAAACGAGTCAGCAGAATAAAAAAGAAGTCGGTTCTTGTAACCGGCTTTTTTCTTGTTCAGATGCAAAATGGTTTGCAGTTTTAAGTTGAGGTAGAAAAAATGACCATCAAAGAGATTTTGGATTTTGGCCGCCAGTCGCTAACCCGGGCAGGAATCGAATATCCGGGGTTAGAGGCGGAGATTCTTCTAAGTGCAATATTGGATCAGGATCGGGTCTATTTTTATACCCATTCACAGGAACCGGTGGACTTAAAACGAGCAGAAACCTATCGCAGTGCCATAGAAAGACGCTGCCAATTAGAACCAGTAGCCTATATTCTGGGAAAAAAAGAATTTATGGGGATGGACTTTTTTGTTAATCACCATGTTTTGATTCCCCGACCAGATACCGAGCCAATGGTTGAGTATCTGCTTGATTATTTACAGGTGAACTACCCGAAAGGTGCAAAAATTCTGGATTTATGCACCGGCAGTGGTGCCATTGGCATTGCCATTAAGAACTACTTTAAGCAGGGAAAAGTCAGTCTCAGCGATTTTTCAGCAGAGGCATTGGCGGTGGCTAAGATCAATGCCAGCCAGTTGGTAAATGGAGACTTATCTTTATACGAAGGTGATCTGTTTGCGGCCCTTCCCCAGGGTGAAACCTTCGACGTGATTGTTTCCAATCCGCCCTATATCAGTCAGGCAGATATGAAACAACTGGCCAAAGACATTATTGAATATGAACCGCGGATGGCTCTGGATGGCGGCGAATCCGGACTGGATTTTTACCGGCGAATCATTGATGAGGCGCATTTGTTTTTGAAAAAAAACGGTCTTCTGGCGCTGGAAATTGGGGATGATCAGACCGATTCTGTCAATGACTTACTAAAAAATAACGGATATGAAGAGATAAAAACCATTCGGGATCTGGGCGGACACATACGGTGTCTGACCGGCAAATTATCCGTAAGTAAACCCGGTGATATTAATAAATTGGGATGACGTCTCTCAAGAATTGTGATAGAATAATAACATTGAATTGAAAAGAAAAAATTAACATATGCATAGCGGAGGTAAACATGGTATCAGCAGGAGATTTTAAAAAAGGTGTAACGTTTGAAATGGATGGTCATACATTTACCATCATCGAATTTCAACACGTAAAACCAGGAAAAGGCGCAGCCTTTGTTCGAACAAAGATTCGAAATGTTATAACAGGCGCAGTGGTAGAAAAATCATTCAACCCAACGGAACGTTATCCTAAAGCACAGGTTGAAACCCGAGAAATGGAGTACTTATATGAAGACGGTGGTTTATACTACTTCATGGATCTGGAATCCTATGAACAGATTCCGTTAAACTTGAGTCAAGTTGAAGAAGCTTTGAAATATCTGAAAGAAAATGACATTGCTACCGTAAAATCATTAAAAGGCGTGGCATTCTCGGTTGCAGCTCCTAATTTTGTGGAACTGGAAGTTGTCAAGACCGATCCAGGCTTTAAGGGCGACACTGCCACCGGAGCAAACAAACCAGCAACTGTTGAAACTGGAGCAATTATCACCGTCCCACTTTTTGTGGAACAAGGTGATAAAATTCGAATCGATACCCGTACGGGCGATTATATGGAAAGGGTATAAAAAATGAAATACATTAATGAGAAAGTTGCTTATACCAAAGGTTTGGTAGATGGGTTAGCATTGGATCAGTCTTCTAGTGAAGGCAAGGTTCTAGTTCAGGTACTGGATATCCTTGAAGATATCGTTGATGCCCTGGATGGCATTACCGAGGCCCAGGAAGAATTGGAAGAGTATGTGGAAATGGTCGATGATGATCTATCTGAATTAGAAGAATTTATTTTAGATGAAGATTTTGATTCCGATGACGATTTTGAGTTTGATGAAGAAGACTATTACGAAATCATTTGTCCAGAATGCGGCAATATTTATATCACCGAATTTGAATCTTTTGAAAATAACACCGTGGCCTGCCCAGATTGCGGCGCACCATTTAAATTGAACGAAGAAGTTGCATCATGCTGTGGCGAAGATGGCTGCGACTGTCATCAGGAAGTCTAAAGAACTCAGGTAAAATAAAGATGAAAATAGAAATGAAAAACAATCAGTCACCGGATATTAATGACGAAATGATCGCTTCAATTGTCAGCTTAGCGGCTACCGGCGTTAACGGTGTGGAGCGTATTTCATTGAGAACCACGGATGAAATCATGGATAAGCTCTATCTGACAGCGACAATAAAAGGTGTTAAGATTGCCAGAAATCCGGAAGGCCTAATGATTTGGGTCTATCTCATCACCGAACCTGGTGTTGAAATTGTCAAGGTTTCAAAAGCGGTTCAGAAAAAAGTTAAAATTGCAGTGGAGTCCATGGCCGGTTTCCAGGTGGCTTCAGTTAACGTGCGAATTGAAGGTTCTGGCATTTAGATCTGATCTTCATGTAAATTTCAGATGCTGTTGATAAAATGAAATTGACGATCTGTCGTTATGATATTCTGCAAAATGATAAGGGGCGTATGCCCCTTTTTATACAATAAACAACAAAAAGGAGTGCCCATGAGTCGAAAAAAGGAACGGGAATATGCGTTAAAAGGTGTATTTCAAATAGACTTTCACCCGGAACCAGGAGATTTTACCGATAGTATTGCATATTTTTTAGAGGATAATGAGCTGGATCTGACCTATGGAAAGACTTTGATCGATACCACTGAAGCGCATCTTTCTGAAATTGATGACATCTTAGATGATTATCTTAAAAGCACCTGGAAAATTGATCGAATTCCCAAGGTAGAAAAATCAATTCTGCGTTTGGCCATTTGTGAGTTAAAATATATGGATGAAAAAGTACCATTTGAAGTTGTCATTAACGAGGCAATTGAGCTTACAAAAAAATTCGGAGACGAGGATGGAAAAAATTACGTTAATGGTATTTTAAATAAAATCGTTAAGGACGAACTCAATGAGTGCCCTTAGTCTTGGAATTGATACCAGTAATTATACAACTTCGGTTGCCTTAGTGGACGAAAATGAAAACATGATTTATAACAAGGGCATCCTATTGGAAGTGAAGTCAGGAGAAAGAGGACTTCGTCAATCGGATGCCCTTTTTCAGCATGTGCATCATTTACCGATGTTGCTTCAAGATCTGGCTCGAGGACGGGAAATTGAGGTGATCTGCTATTCAGAACGACCCCGGCCACTGGCCGATTCCTACATGCCGGTCTTTCGTTCCGGTGAATCGATGGCCCGTTCTTTGGCTGGGGTATTGGGGGTTAAACGACTGGCGGTGAGTCACCAGGAGAATCATATTCGGGCGGCTATTTATGGCAGCGGGTCGCCGCAACTGGAAGAGACCTTCTGTGCGGTTCATTTTTCTGGCGGGACATCAGAAATTCTATTGGTCAAAAAGAAAGACATCGGTTATGACTGCGAAATCATCGCCCAGACCCTGGATCTCAATGCCGGACAGTTGGTCGATCGCATTGGGGTACTGATGGGCTGTGATTTTCCCGCTGGAAAAGCACTGGAAGCGTTGGCCAACCAGGCCGTATTTGAATCCATAGACAACAAATTTGTTATCTCATCGACTATGGATGGCGTAAACTTTCATTTCTCCGGTCAGGAAAATCAGTCCCAGAAACTTTTGCACGATGGGGCCGGTCAAGAATTGGTAGCCTACCTGGTCCTTAAGTCGATTGCCAAAACCCTGTCAAAATCCATTGTCGGATTAGGAAAGCAGTATCCCTTTCAGTCCGTCCTTTTTTCCGGTGGGGTAATGTCCAATCTGATCATCAAGAAGATTGTTGAAAAAGAATTAAAATCATCAGGATTAAATCTTTGTTTTTCACCAGGTGAATTTTCCAGGGATAATGCGGCTGGTAACGCCCTGATGGGAATGGATTATTACAAAGCAATGAGGTAGAACAATGACAAATGTAAAGATTCTCAGTGTTTCTGAGGTTAACCAATATGTTAAAACCCTGTTGGAATCCAATAGCCTGCTTAAAAACCTGGCGATTCAGGGGGAACTGTCCAATGTGAAACGGGCAGCTTCCGGACATTTATATTTTTCCCTGAAAGATTCTGGCAGTAAAATCGATTGCGTGATGTTTAAAAACGCCGCCATGGGACTCAAGTTTCTGCCCAAAGAAGGTCAGAAGGTAACCCTACGGGGGAGTTTGGGATTATATCTGCCAAGTGGACAATATCAGATTACGGTCCGGTCGATGGAACCCCAGGGGCTGGGCGATCTTTTTCAGGCCTATTTGGTATTAAAAGACGAACTGGAAGCCAAAGGTTATTTTGCTCGGGACCATAAAAAAGAGCTGCCGGAAATCATCAGTCGGGTGGGACTGATCACATCGCCTACCGGAGCCGCGGTCAAAGACATGATCTCGATTATCAAACGACGAAATCCTCTGATGGATATTGTCATTTATCCCAGTCTGGTTCAGGGGGATGAAGCAGCCGGGAATCTTATCAAAGGCATTCAGGCATTTAATGCCAACCAATTAGTCGATGTCATTATCATTGGCCGGGGCGGTGGTTCCATTGAAGACTTATGGGCCTTTAATGATGAGCGCTTGGCCAAAGCCATTTATGAATCCGAATTACCCATCGTTTCGGCAGTGGGACATGAAATTGATTTTTCCATTGCTGATTTTGTTGCTGATTTGCGGGCACCAACGCCTTCCGGGGCTGCCGAGCTGGTGGCTGAAGAAACTCTGAGCATTATCCGAGCGCTGGTGATGCAAAAAGGTCGATTAATCCAGGTTATGGAAAACAAAATCAAGAAAAATCGAGAAATTTTGATGCAGATGAAAAAAGATTTCATGCGGTTTCGACCCCGAGAACGGATTGAAGAAATGCGGCTGCATCTGGATATGATCCAGGAGCGAATGATTCGTGCACTGATGAATCGGATAAAAAATGAGCGCCTGCTCTTGAATAATTATAAAACCCGAATCGAAGCCATGAATCCCATCCAGGTGCTAAAAAAAGGCTATGTTCGCGTAACCGATAAAAGCGGACTTCCGATTGGTTCGGTAGCCAGTTTAACGGTTGATCAGGTTGTAACCCTCCGTTTTGTGGATGGGGTGGTTGATGCAAACATTCAATCCATAAAGGAGAATTAATAATGGCAGTTAAAAAACTTAAAAGTAAGATGAGCCGTTTGGAGACCATCGCCCAATTACTTGAAGAAGATAATCAGGAAATTGAAGCCTCGATGAAGTTGTTTGAAGAAGGTATGAAGCTCATTAACGAGTGCAGTACTGATTTGGATACCCTGGAAGGAAAAATAACGATCATGATTGATGGGCAGGAACAGGAATTTGAAGGGAGCGTGGACGCATGAGCAATTTCAAAGTTCAGCTTAATACCAGGGTAGCTGAAATTAATAGCGATCTTGAAAAAGTCTTCCAGCAAAACCTGGATACCCCGGAAGTCATTATCGAAGCCATGAAATACAGTCTCTTTGCTGGTGGAAAGCGGCTCAGACCGATATTAATGATGGAAACCTGCCGGGCTTTGGAAGGGAATCTGAATATTATCCGACCGCTGGCCATGGGGATAGAAATGATCCATACCTATTCACTGATTCATGACGATTTACCGGCTATGGACAATGACGATCTGCGGCGCGGCAAACCAACTAATCATAAGGTTTATGGCGATGCCATGGCTATTCTGGCGGGTGATGCACTGTTAAATTATGCTGTCGAAACCATGCTTCAGGGAACCCAGGGGTTATCTGGTACAGCGCTGACAAACTATATCAGTGCGATGCGATGTATTATGGGCGCTTCCGGGATTTTAGGGATGGTTGGTGGTCAGGTGGCCGATATGCTCAGTGAAGACCGGGTGATCAGCCTGGATGAGATGGATTATATTCATTTGCACAAAACTGCGGCGCTGTTGGAAGCCTGTGTTCAAAGTGGCTGCATTATTGCCGAAGCCGAACCGGCAACCCAGGGACGGCTGATCAGCTACAGTCATCGGATCGGCCTGGCTTTTCAGATTGTCGATGACATTCTCGATATCGAGGGCAACGTTGAAGATCTGGGCAAACCCATTGGCAGCGATGAAAAAAATCATAAATCAACCTTTGTCTCGCTTTATGGTCTCGAAGCATCAAAAATAAAGGTCGCTGAATTGGAAACAGAAGCGCTGGAAATGCTTAAACCAATCGGCGAACGAACGACTTTTCTCCAGAAATTGGCGAGCTATATTTGTCAACGTCGGAAATAAAAAATTACAGAAATCAGAAATTTTATATTATAAATTATAAATGGAACCCATGAAAAGAGGAAAAATTGAAAGAACGTTTAGATAAGTTATTAGTAAGCCTGAATTATTTTGATACCCGGGAGCGGGCCAAAAAAGCCATTATGGCTGGGCTGGTTCAGGTAAATGACCAGATCAAGGACAAGGCCGGTGATTTGGTGGATACTGAAGCAACGATTGTCGTTAAAGGCAGTGACATGCCCTATGTGAGCCGCGGCGGTTTAAAACTGGAAAAGGGCTTAGCCGTCTTTGATATGGAAGTGGCGGGGAAAACCTTCATCGATATCGGCTCATCCACCGGTGGTTTTACCGATTGTCTGCTGCAAAACGGCGCGGAAAAAGTTTATGCTGTCGATGTCGGTTATGGTCAGCTGGATTGGAAATTACGAAATGATCCCCGGGTTGTTTCCATGGAACGCACCAATTTTCGATATCTGACGGCCGAACATATTCCTGAAATGGTGGATGGTACCGTTATGGATGTGTCGTTCATTTCGATTACAAAACTGATCCCCACCATCAAACTGTTCATGAAACCCGGTGCCAAAGGAATCTGGCTGATCAAGCCCCAGTTTGAAGCCGGTCGGGAAAGAATTGGTAAAAACGGCGTCATCCGGGACAAAAAAGTTCACGAGTCAATCCTGTTCGAAGTGATGAGTGCCATTGAAAATCAAAATGTACTAATAACAGGTCTGGATTTTTCTCCCATTCAGGGACCGAAAGGTAATATTGAATTTCTGGTTTTTGTTGAAAATACCGAACCGACGGTTGAAGGAGATTGGGCAAAAATGATTCATCCAGTTGTAACCATTGCCCATGAAAGCTGCAAGAAAAAGAAGGAACCACTAGACGAATAGGATGTGAATGGTTTTGGAAACTGAATTTAAAAATTTTAAAGAAATCGGTATTTATCTTAATATGGACAAGCCGGATAGCCCAGCATTAGCAAAAAAATGTATGGATTATTTAATTTGTCATGGTTTTAAAATCGCCTTATTGGAAGGTCAAATAGAATATCTTCATGAGAGTGTTGTTTACTATCCCAAAAACCTTTTTTACCGAAAACCGGATTGCATTCTGGTGCTGGGCGGTGATGGAACCCTCTTATTTGTGGCCAGAAAGGTTTGCTTCTATTCGATTCCGATTTTCGGAATCAATCTGGGGAAACTCGGGTTTTTAACCGAAGGCGAAGCCGGTAACTATGAAGAGGCACTGAAAAATTTAACTTCCGGCGACTACTACATTGAAGAGCGAATGATGCTGAGCTGCAGCATTAAAAAGGAAAATGAGAGTGCCTGCTTCTATATGGCTTTAAACGATGTGTTGGTTAAAAGCCGAGGCTTTCGAATGATGGATATTGAGGCCAAAGCTGGCGGGTCGACGATTGATAAATTCCGAGCTGATGGATTGATTATTGCTACGCCTACCGGCTCAACTGGCTATTCACTGGCCGCCGGCGGCCCGGTAGTATCCCCCCAGGCCAATGTAATGATTCTCAACCCGATTTGTCCTCATCGTCTCCATGACCGGTCTTATATACTGCCCGAGAACGAGGTGATTAATCTTGAATTTGGAGACCGTGAAAAGGACATCATGGTGACCTTTGATGGGCAGACAACCGTTTCGATTACCCCCAATGATGCAGTTAAGGTAAAAAAAGCCACCTATTGTACCCGTCTCATTCGGCTCAATAATATGAGCAGCTATGATCGGTTGAGAATTAAGCTTTCCAGCGACTATTAAAAACTGGCTTTATAGAAGGAGGGATGAAAATATGAAAGTATCGAGACAATTAAAAATTATTGAAATCATTGAAAATAACCTTATCGAAACCCAGGAAGAACTTGCCCAGGCATTAAAAGACTCGGGTTTTCCGGTAACTCAGGCAACGATATCCCGGGACATTAAAGAGTTAAAGCTGATTAAGGTAAGCAGTCATGATGGGATTCAGCATTATGCACCGTTAAAGGACATTGGCACTATCTATAATGAGCGGGTTACCGCGGTTTTTAAAGAATCGGTGTTAACCATTGATTATGTTGAAAATACCATTGTGCTAAGAACCCTTCCGGCCATGGCTCAGGCCGCCGCTCTGGCCATTGACTCCATGGACTGGTGCGAAATTGTCGGGACCATCGCTGGGGATGATACGATCTTTGTGCTCGTCCGTAACCGTGATATGGTGGGTGAAATTGTGGGAAAATTCAAAAAGTTGATGAAATAGGGAGGGCTCTATGCTGAGAAATCTCGTTGTAAATGATTATGCACTGATCGACCATCTGTCGGTGGATTTTAGTCCGAGACTTAATGTGATCACCGGCGAAACCGGGGCTGGTAAATCGATTGTGATTGATGCGCTGACGCTGGTGCTGGGAAATCGCGGTAACAAAACCAACATCCGTCAGGGAAAAAGTAAGATGACCGTTCAGGGGCTTTTTGACATCAGTGAACAAACAAGTCTGATTGAAAAATGTTCAGAATACGGCATCCCCATGGAAGATGGCCAATTAATTCTGATTCGGGAGATGGATGATCGGGGTCGCAATATTTGCCGGGCCAACGGCTTGATTATCACCGTCGCCCAATTAAAAACAATTGGTGATGCGCTCATTGATATTCACGGTCAGCATGAGCATCAATCCCTGTTTAAACGGGAAAACCATCGGCACTTGCTGGATGCCTTTGGTGGAGAGAAAAGCCGTAAATACCGGCAACAGACAGCCGCTGATGCCGATGAAATCAAACGCATCAAAGATCAGATCAATGAATTGGAAACAAATGAACGGGAATTGGAACGGGAAAAAGAAACCCTACAGTTTGAAATCAATGAGATTGAAGCAGCCGCCCTGATTGTTGGTGAAGATGAAGAATTGGAAGAAGAAAAGCGAATTCTTGAGAATAAGGAGCGACTTTTTTCCAATACCAGTCGTGCTTACGAGCTGCTCCGAGGGGAAAATTCTGATCAGAACCCAATTCTTGATGCTATGAGTTTGCTGGCCGAAAACATTGCTGAAATTGCCAAAATAGACAGCAGTTTTCAGGAAAAACTGGAAAGGTTCAATGGAATTTTCAATGAAGCTGAAAGCCTTTCTTTTGAGATCCGCTCTTATTTAGAAGATATGGAATATAGTTTGGGTGATTTGGATGAAATCGAGACCCGGCTCAGCGTGATTGCCAAACTTAAACGAAAATATGGCCATGATATTACTGAAATCCTGACCTATGCAGAAGAAATCGAGATCCGCTTTAAAAGCCTGTTAAACCGAGATGAAAGCCTGCAGTCTTACTATCAGGAATTAGGCGGCGTTCAAGATAAGTATTATAAGGTTAGTGAATCACTTTATCAGTTGCGCTTAAAAACCGCCAGTACTTTAAAGATTGCCCTTGAAAAAGAACTGGGCGAACTGGCGATGGAGAAAGTTCAGGTGGAGATTTCGGTGGAACATGATCCCGAGCGGATTGCCGCCTATGGCCAGGACATGGTAGAATTTTTAATTTCGGTTAATCCGGGACAGCCTCCAAAACCGCTGGGTAAGGTTGCCTCTGGCGGGGAAATTTCCCGCATTATGCTGAGTCTTAAAAGTATTTTCGGTGCCCTGGATGCCATTGAAACCATGGTGTTTGACGAAATCGATACGGGCATCAGTGGCCGTACTGCCCAGGTTGTTGCCGAAAAAATACAAGCTTTAAGTGTCACCCCGCCTACCGGTCGGCAGATTATCTGTATTACCCATTTACCCCAGATTGCTGCCATGGCCGACCAGCACTTTATGGTCGAAAAACGGGCGACCGAGGATACTGTGGAGGTTCGTTTTATACCCCTGGACGAAAAGGGTAAAAAAGAGGAACTTTCCCGAATGCTCGGCGGTGCCGAAGTAACCCAAAAAACTTGGGAGCATGCCCAGGAAATGCTGGAACTAAGCCAAAAAATAAAAAAATCAAAAAAAATCAAAAAAGACAAAATATTGTCTTAACATTTCATCAGTTATTGGATAAAATAAAGATTGTTAAAAATATATTTAATTAAGGAGATATAAATTGGAAAGAACAGTACCCATCGGGTTATCAAACAAGCACATTCATGTATCACAGGCAGATTTAGAAACATTATTCGGTAAAGGCTACCAATTAACACCAATGAAAGATTTATCACAACCAGGACAATACGCCGCAGAAGAAAAAATTGATGTGGTTGGACCTAAGGGAACATTAAAAGGGATTCGTATTCTTGGACCAGTTCGTCCTGAAACCCAATTGGAAGTATCTGTCGGAGATGGTTTCTGTTTAGGAATCAAAGCACCACTTCGTAATTCAGGAGATATTGCCGACACCCCAGGGGTTAAACTAATCGGACCTGCAGGCGAAGTAGAAATTGCTAAAGGTGCCATCGTGGCTGCCCGTCATATCCATATGAGCACTGAAGAAGGCGCAGCCTATGGATTAAAAGACAAAGATGTTGTCTGTGTAAAATTGGATGGTCCTCGTGGTCTGACATTTGACAACGTATTAGTTCGCGTTCACCCAGATTTCAAACTAGACATGCATCTTGACGTTGAAGAAGGAAATGCAGCCGCTGCTAAAAACGGGCAAATCGCAACCATTCTTTAATTATGATTGCACCAAACCCAATCGCTTTTGCCGCATTTGGCCTTGAAGTCAGGTGGTATGGGGTTTTAATTGCCTCCGCATTACTGATTGGTCTGTTCATAGCGATAAAACGGGCACCCAAATATGGGCTTGATCCTGAGATCATTATGGATTTCTTTCTGTTCATGACACCAGCGGTGATCATTGGTGCCCGGCTCTACTATGTCATCTTTAGTTATGACTATTATGTCGCCCATCCGGAAGAAATTATCGCAACCTGGCATGGCGGACTGGCTATTCACGGTGGTATTATTGCCGGTATGATCGTGGCCATTATTTTGTGTCGGGTCAAAAAGATCAGTTTTTTCGCTTTAGCGGATGTCCTGATTCCCGGTTTACCGTTAGGCCAGGCCATTGGGCGCTGGGGGAATTTCTTTAATCAGGAAGCCTATGGTTCACAAACCGATTTACCTTGGGCCATCACAGTAAATGACGCTGCCCTGGGAATCATCAAGGTGCATCCGACCTTCCTTTATGAGTCGGTTTGGAACGTGATGATTTTTGGTTTTCTCTTTTTTTATGAAGATAAAATTAAAAAGGTCGACGGCGAATTACTCTTTGTTTACCTGGGTTTATATTCTGTCGGACGCTTTTTCATCGAAGGGCTAAGAACGGATAGCCTGATGTTTATGGGACTGCGAACAGCCCAACTGATCAGTCTGGCATTGGTCATTATTGGAATTGGCGGACTTTGGTATTTGCGGAAAAACGAAGATCGATTTACGAATTCACTGATAAAAAATAAATAAGTTAAAAAAAGACTGTCAGTTATTATGAACTGGCAGTCTTTTTGCGTGCAACAGCGAGGTTCGTGGAGCTAAACTTGTGACCGCGTCAGTTAGGGCAACTTAGTCATTCCCCGATATTGAATGGCTTCAGTCAAATGTGAAACCTGAATGGCTTCGGAACGATCCAAATCAGCAATGGTTCGGGCCAGTTTCAAAATTCGGTGATACCCTCTGGCGCTGAGTTTCATCTTGGTATAGACTTTTTCCATCAACTTTTCCTCAGCAGTACCGAGAGCACAGAAGCTTTCCATCAGCTTTGGTGTGAGTTGGGCGTTGTAGAAAATATCCAGATCCTGATAGCGTTGATTTTGCCGTTCGCGGGCAGCATCCACCCGCATTTTGATGGCATGAGAGGTTTCGCCCTTGGGTTTAGTTTGCAGTTCATCATAGGTCGTACTGGGAATCTCCACAAAAATATCCAATCGATCCATCAGCGGTCCGGATATTTTTCCCTGATAGTTTTTGATTTGCTGGGGGGTGCAGATACATTCATGAGCAGGGTCGGTAAGATAACCGCAGGGGCAGGGATTCATGGATGTGATCAGGGTAAAACTGGCCGGAAAGGTCAGTGAGGCATTGACCCGGGAGATGGTGACCTCCTGATCTTCAATCGGTTGACGCAGAACTTCCAGGGCTGATTTTTGAAACTCAGGCAGTTCATCAAGAAAGAGCACGCCCAAATGAGCAAGGGAAACTTCGCCGGGTTTGGGAATCCGCCCACCGCCCACCAAGGAAACCTTGGAAATGGTATGATGCGGCGAACGAAAGGGGCGTTGGCTGATAATGGCATTGTTTTTTAAGAGACCGGAAATACTGTGGATCTTGGTGATTTCCAGCGCCTCGTCGATGGTCAGGTCAGGGAGGATGGACGGAAAACCTTTGGCCAACATCGTTTTTCCAGATCCGGGAGGGCCTGACATCATTACGTTGTGAGCCCCGGCGGCAGCAATCTCTAACGCCCGTTTGCCTTGATCCTGACCGCGGACATCAGAAAAATCGATGGCATGACTGCTGCTTTCCAGAGCTAAGAGCATATTGAGATCAACCTTAAAGGAATCGATGATCAGTTCTTTCTTGATAAAAGAAACGGCTTCATCAAAGTCTTTTACTGGAAAAACATCAACATTTTGAACCACGGCCGCCTCGTGTCGGTTATCAAAGGGCACGAGAATATTGGAAATACCAGCTTCTTTTGCTGCCAATACCATCGGCAGTACCCCGTTGACGCTTCTTATTTCACCGCTGAGAGAGAGCTCTCCGATAATCAGATAATCCTCTGGATGATCCCAGGTTAATTGCTCAGAAGCGGCTAAAATCCCCAGCGCAATGGCCAAATCAAAAGCAGGCCCTTCTTTTTTGAGATCTGCCGGGGCCAGATTGATCGTGATCCGTTCCATCGGATATTTAAAGCCATTGTTCTTAATAGCCGAAAAAACCCGGTCTTTTGATTCTTTAATGCCGGTGTCAGGAAGGCCCACCAGGGAATAGGAGGGCAAGCCCCGGGAAATATCAATTTCGACAGTGACAATAACGCCATTTACACCAAGCAATCCGCTACTTTTAATCTGTGACAACATATAAAGTTTACCTCCGCCTTATTAAAACTATTATACCGGAAATAAAAACAAATAAATACAAAAACATAGGGAAAAATTTTGAGGGTTATGATATCATAAAAAAAGAAATCAACAGAAGGAGGTACCCATGGAAAAAAATACACAGGGCACCTTGTATGTGCTCATTGCGATGGTATTATTCAGTACCGGCGGGCTGTTTATCAAGCTGATCGACGCCAATGCTTTTACCATTACGTTTGGACGGGCGCTCATCGCAGGCCTTATTTTTTTGCCCATGATTCAATGGAAAAAAATAAGGTTTTCAAAATATTATGTCGGTCTTGTCATTGCTTATTGTTATCTGTGCGTGATGTTTGTGCTGACAACTAAGATGACAACGGCGGCTAATGCCATCATTCTTCAGTGTACTGCACCTTTATGGCTTTACTTGTTTTACGTAGTCAAAGGAAAGAAAGTAACCAAGCGTGATTTGATTCCGCGATTGTTTATTCTTTTAGGAATCATCGTCATCCTAAGTGCTTCAGATGGCGGAAACGCCTGGGGTGATCTGCTGGCGTTAACCAATGGGATTGCCTATGCGGTGGTTCAGTATTTATTGGATAAAGACTATCCGATATCCGATGCTTCAATCGTTGGTTTAAATAACCTGTGGCTGGGTCTGGTGATCCTTTTGACCATGTCTAATCAGCTGGACTTTTCCGGTATCTCTGTTTATGGCTGGCTGGGATTGATTTTTCTGGGTGTCTTTCAGATTGGGATTGCCTATCTCTTTTTCTCCGGCGGTGTTCGCCTGATTTCGCCATTGAAAGCGTCGATTTTATCATTGGCAGAACCCATCCTTAATCCTATATTTGTATTCTTTTTTGTGGGAGAAACCCCGTCCTTTCTCTCATTAACCGGATTTTCGGTCATTCTGATGGGAATTGGTCTGACAATGGTTCGCCCCAAAAATCTCGAAGAGATTAATGAGTAGGTCAGAATAATACTATACAACAAAAAAACCACAACACTGAAGTTGTGGTTTTTTTGTTGTAAATCTACAAATGTTATTCTGGTTGAGGCACACTTTGTTGTTTTGGTTTAATAAACAGAAGTGCTACCGCAATAACCGCAAAAGCAATCATTGAGATATAGAAAGGGAATTTAATGGTAACAGTCATATCCACACCCATGATTCCAGCTAAAATTGCGAAGAAATAGGCTGAACAGAATCCGCCGACATTCATGGATGCCATAACGATGCCGGATGCAGTTGGCATTTGGCTTGGATGAACTGCAGCGCCCAAATTCATAAAGATACTTGGCATGATAAAACTGAAGCCAATGCCGGCAATGGTTGTGCCAATATACATAAATGCAATGCTGTTTCCCAAACCAATACTGGCCATGGCAACTGCTAAAAGTACAACACCGACTGGCATGGTATTACTTTTGAAAATACCGAATATTTTTGCGAAAATCAATCCACCAAGCATTCCACCAACTGTGAACATGGTTAAAACAAGCGCTGCATCACCAGCAGTACCCATACCGCTGACAGCAATAATTGTTGACATATTAACCAGCATTGGGTAGATGAGAATCATCATAAAGAAAATTAGACCGGCAAATACGAATACGGCGCCTGGTAGTTTTGGCTTTGCTTCGCCAGCAGCTTGAGCTGGAGCTTTAGCTGGCTCTGGCAGAAACAGAATAATAATTAAGGTTAGGATACCTAATCCGTGAATCAGGAAAGCATATTCCCAGGAAATTGTTGCGGCAAACCCGCCAAGCAATTGGAAAAGAATACCACCAACGTTAGCAACAACGTTACTTAAACCCATCATCTGGGCTCGAGTTTCACCATCAAAGAAAGCGATGATTAGCGCAGCACCAAGCGGTGTGACAATCCCAAGACCGATCCCAAAGATCGCACGAACTGCCAGGATTGCAGTAAAGCTGGAAGTGGTCATGAAATAAGGTGCCATACCACCACCGATAAAGAGAATCATACCGATAATTAACAACGTTTTGTATTTAACCGCACCACCGGCTAGTCGACCGGAAATGAGTGTTGCCGGTACAGACATCAGTACCGCCAAGGTTGATACAAGTAATAGAGTTGTAAATGGAACAGACGGGAAGGCAGCAGCAATATTAGCAATTGCTGGCGTAATGGTACCAACACCCATTTGCACAAAGAATACAGACAAAACAGCAACTTTTAAAAATGTCTTATTTTTCATAATTTCACCTCTTCTTCAGAATATCTCTCAAAATTGAATTTGAAAGACGTTAATTTTTATCAATAACCGTAGTTTCAAAACACGGTTATGACAATACAGCTACACTGAAAATGCTGCACTGGTTTAAAATAACAAGTTTAGTAATAAATGCGAAACATTTTTTACTTTGCGACTCAGTGCTAACGGCAAAGTAATTAGTTTTATCCGTTGACCCTCCTTTTTGAAAGATTTTCCATACAAGGTACAATAGTTATTTATAACCTTTGAATGAAATTAATTATGGTTTTTGGTATTTATAGCATACACTCATAGCAATATTTTAATTACTGAGTGTCGTTATAAGTGAGAATTTACAAATAGGGCAAGCGTTTACATAATAAGCGCTAAGACCGTGATTGGTTAAACTATCATCAGGAAGTAACTTCGATATTAACCAGAGGTCTGATTGAATGTAAGAAATACGCTCTAAAACTCAATGATAGTGCACATTATTGATAGTAGTCAGAAAGCACATACTAATTAAATTATCTGCAATTAATATTAGTTATGTTTAAACATGGTTTGATAATAGCATGATAAACAGCGTTTGTCCAGCATAAAATATATAAAAATTGCAAATTACGAAAAAAAGCATAAAAATATCAATTGATAAACGTTTAAAACATAAAACAAACTGTATTTACAGTTGGGAGAATGAAGGAATAGATGGAATAGTTTAAAGAATGATCAAAATATTAATTGAAGTTAAATTATATATTTGAGAAATTAGAAAAAAAGCGTAGTGACAATTCACTACGCTGATATTGCAGATGTCTAAAATTATGTTTATATGGAAGAGATGACTGAAAAGTTTTTTTCGATACGAACAGAAAACTTTTTTTCAATTTCATAGGATTCATTAATAACATGATTGTTTTGTTCAGGATCAATCCCCATATTGGTCAGCAACAGATGAATACTGGCATTAATGAAATCTTGAGAAGAACAATCGATTAGTCCGGCATCATAGGCAAGATTGATCCCTTGAGTAGCTCCGGCACTGGCATAAGAAATAAAAGCTATTTCAAATTCACTGTAATGAAGACCACAACTCAGTGCCAGCTTGCGATAAAAATCGGTTACAATACTTTGCTCTTTATAGAGAACATTTTCACCCAGCAGATCATAATAAAAACGGCTGAAATTTTTATTAAATCGCATATTGTTATTTAACACCCGCCATTCGACGGCGGTTTGTAATAAAAGTGTGGTTTCGATATTTAATTCTGTTAATTTTTCAGAAACCCGGGATTTGATGGAAGACATAATGTCATTGTATACTTCAATTCCCAAACCACCCTTAGAACCATAATAATAATTAATCAGCCCAACATTTGCACCGGATTCTTTAGCGATTTTCAGGCAGGTGGTATTGGTGTAACCATTCTCATAAAATAAAGCTTTAGAAGCTTCGTAGATTTTCTCTTTTGTTTCTTTGCCAACCTTATATTTTCCCATATCTTACTCTCTATTTCTATATTTTAGTTAAGTTTAAAATTACGTTTATTCATTTTTTAAAGCATAACATATTTCATTGTGAAAAACAAGACAAAGGAAGTGAAAAAAACTTTCTTGACTTAATTGGCACGGTATGATAAATTAATATTGCATTTAGTACTTTAGTAGTTTACTAAATTACTAAAGTACTAAATGCAATAATGAAATGAGGATAAAAATGAAAATTCCAACAACACTTAAACATAAGCCAGTGATCGTCTCAGAGGATTACGATAAAATAGACGGTCGAGATATCAAATCGGATGCCAAGGGGTTATCGGTCGGACTGGCGCAGTGGAATGATCGGGGAAAGGTCGATATATCAGCTAAAATATGGCGCTATACTGGCGAAAAATGGTCTCGTCAGTCCGAAGAAATGCCACTGCATCGGGTCATCGATCTGGCTATATTTGTTTGCCGCGCCAAGCAGTATTTCAGAGAAGCTTATCAATATGAAAAATTATATGATGAAAATCAAACCCAAATTGATCGCATTGCCTTACAAGGGGGAGCTATGAATGTTTCTGTCTGCATGGATAATCCTTTTTTAGATGAAGATATCAAAATGGTGGCTGAAGTGCTTCAACAGGATGATGAGCTTTTAGGAGAGCGCCTAGCCAGATTGGCAGGGATTTTAAAAGAAATGGGTTATTAGAATGAGAAAAAGCGAAACGAAGAAAGAAATTATCACGGCCTATAAAGAGAAGAAATCGGTTGGTGGGATTTATATTATTCGAAATACCCGATCAGGCAAACTGTTTTTGGATGCAACGCCAAATATTGTCGGGATTGAGAATCGATTTGAGTTTTCTAAAAAAACGAAATTATGTTTTACCATCAAACTCCAAAAAGAATGGACACCGGAAAACAGTGACGATTTCACGATTGAAATATTGGAAGAATTGGAAATGAGGGCTGATCAAACCAAGAAGTCATTCAAAGAAGATCTTGAAATTCTTAAAAAAATGTGGCAGGAAAAACTTGTCGGGGAATGTTTTTATTAAATCAATTCACAAAAATATTTTGATAAGTGCACAAAAAAGAGAAACCGGTTTAGTGTCGGTTTCTCTTTTGCAGGTGTCACAATATTTAAGGATCAGTGTTTATTCCAGACGATTAATTCTGCGCCAACCACTGACGATTAATAGCAATAGCTTTTCTGACCTGTTCTTCGGCAGGCCCGCCGATAATATTACGCTGATTTACACAGACATTTAAGTCAATGGCTTCAAAAATAGTTCCATCAAAAACTGGGGAAACACTCTGATATTCTTCCAATGTCAGTTCATCCAGACTTTTCTGCTCTTCCAGGGCAAAGAATACTAGCTTGCCGATGATTTCATGGGCATCACGAAAGGCAACGCCATGTTTTACCAGCCAATCGGCAGCATCGGTAGCATTAGAAAATCCGCCCGCCGCAGCCTTTTTCATCGTGTCTTTATTGACGGTTAAGGTTTTGATCATTTTGGCAAAGGTGATCAGGCAGATGTTAATGGTATCGTAGCTATCAAAAACCGGCTCTTTATCTTCCTGCATATCCTTATTGTAAGCCAAAGGAATCCCCTTCATGGTGGTTAACAGACCCATTAAATTTCCATAAACCCGTCCGGTTTTGCCGCGAACCAACTCGGCGATATCCGGGTTTTTTTTCTGGGGCATGATGCTACTGCCGGTACTGAAGGCGTCATCCAGGGTAATAAAATTAAACTCACTACTGCACCAGAGAATAATTTCTTCGGAAAAACGACTGAGGTGCATCATTAAAACAGAGGCGGCTTCCAGAAAATCAAGACAGAAATCCCGGTCGGAAACGCCATCCAGACTGTTAAGTGATACGGCAGAGAATTTTAGTTCCTGAGCAACCGATTCCCGATCCAGTGGATAAGTAGTGGTTGCCAACGCTCCGGAGCCCAGCGGCAGGGTGTCGGTCATGGCTTTAACCTGGGTCATTCGGATCATGTCCCGTTTAAACATTTCCACATAGGCCATCAAGTGATGGCTGAAGGTAATCGGTTGAGCCCGCTGTAAGTGAGTATAACCCGGCATAATGGTATTGGTGTGATCTTCGGCCAGATCCAGCAGGGTAATGACAAGATTCTGGATTAATAATTTGCTGTCGGCAGCAATTTCTTTAACATAAAGACGCATATCGGTGGCCACCTGATCGTTTCGGCTGCGGCCAGTATGGAGTTTTTTCCCGACATCACCGATCCGTTCGGTGAGAATCGCTTCCACATTCATATGAATATCTTCCATGGCAACAGAAAATTCAATTTGTCCGGCTTCAATGTCCAGTAAGATTTCTTCCAGCGTTTTAATAATCAGTTCGGACTCTTCGGGATCAATGATATTCTGTTTCCCCAGCATCCGGGCATGGGCAATACTTCCGGTGATATCCTGCTTATATAAGCGTTGATCAAAAGAAATAGACGAGTTAAAATCATCAGTTAAAAGGTCGGTTTTTTTAGAAAACCGACCTCCCCACATTTTTTTCATGATATTTTATTCCCCTTTTTCTTCTCGGCTGAGTCGCATTAAAGCACGAACCTTAAGCGGTAAGCCAAATAAATGAATAAAGCCTTCGGCATCTTTATGATCATATAAATCGCCGGTGGTAAAGCTGGCAATTTCGGCATTATAAAGTGAGTATGGTGAGCTCACGCCGATCAGGATAATATTGCCTTTATAGAGTTTTAAGCGAACATTTCCGGTAACGGTTTTTTGGGTTTCATCCACAAAAGCAGTCAGCGCTTCGCGAAGCGGCGTATACCATTCGCCATTATAGGCTAATTCGGCAAATTTAACGGCGGCCTGTTGTTTAAAGCCAAAGGTTTGACGATCCAGACACATATGCTCCAATTCTTCATGAGCATTGTAGAGGATTGAACCGCCGGGAGTTTCATAAATCCCTCGGGATTTCATGCCAACCACCCGGTTTTCAATTAAATCTACTACCCCAATGCTGTGACGTCCGCCGATGATATTGAGTTGTTCCAGCAGCTCGCGGCCGGAAAGTTCAACGCCGTTTAATCGGACCGGAATACCTTCTTCAAAGTCAAGACTGACAATTTCAGCTTCATCTGGGGCTTCTTCAAGAGGGGTTGTCATTTGCAGTAGTTTTTTATATTGTGGTTCCAAAGAAGGATCTTCCAATTCCAGACCTTCATGACTCATATGTAAGATGTTTTTATCACGGCTGTAGCTATTGCTGATCGACATCGGCACCTTGATATCATGCATGACACAATAGTCCATGGCATCTTCTCGGGATTTAATATCCCAAATTCGCCAGGGGGCAATGATTTTTAATTGTGGTGCCAAAGCGCCAATCGTCAGTTCAAAACGAACCTGGTCATTTCCTTTACCGGTAGCGCCATGACAAATGGCTTCAGCGCCTTCCAGTTCTGCATATTTTACCAGAACCTTGGCAATTAAGGGACGAGCCAGGGAAGTCCCTAACAAATATTTTTTCTCATAAATAGCGTCAGCTTTAAGGGCAGGCCAGACAAAATCTTCCACAAACTCATCGGTAACGTCTTCTATATATAACTTGCTGGCTCCGGAAGCAAGGGCTCGTTCTTCAAGGCCTTCCAGTTCGGTTCCCTGTCCGACATCTACACACACGGCGATAACGTCGTAGTCATAGGTGTTTTTAAGCCATGGTATAATCGTTGTGGTATCTAATCCACCGGAATAGGCAAGAATTACTTTTTTCTTCAATTTTATATCCTCCTGAAAATTATCACTCTGTATAATCTATTTAATTACATGAATGATTATACAATCATTTTATAGGAAATGCAAGTATAAAAAGAAAAAAAATAGAATTAGTTAATAATTATGCATAAAAACGCTTGATTATACATAAAATGTCTTGTATAATACAGAAATAACTTATTAATTAATTTCACAAACTAACAGACAGATAACATTTATTTTGGTAAAATAAGTGTTTCAAGAAGTATTTGTGACAAGAATATTGAGGTTGTAGACAAACGACTGTACCGATTAAATATCGACACGATCAAAATAACCCTGTTTGTCTAGACTCTTACTATTCTTAAGTGAATGTGTTAAGAAAGGATGATGAAATGATTAAAGCATCTGTTATTGGAGGAACTGGTTACGCAGGACAGGAACTGATCCGCATTTTAATGCGGCACCCGGAAGTTGAAGTGGTGACCATCGGAACCCGGAGTTATTCGGGGCAAAAATTCAGTGATATCTATGGGAACTTTGAAAGCATTACCGATCTTGTTTGTGAAGCAACCGATATTAACGAATTGGCAGAAAAGTCGGATGTGGTATTTTTGGCTTTACCCCATGGGATTGCCTCAAAAACGATTACCGAGGAAGTGTTAAAGAAAACAAAAGTAATTGACCTGGGAGCTGATTTCCGGCTTAAGGATATCAATATATATGAAGACTGGTACAAAACCGAACATTTTAACCAACCATTATTAAAAGATGCGGTTTATGGATTGTGTGAACTGCATCGGGATGAGATAAAAAAAGCGCAGCTGATTTCAAATCCCGGCTGTTATACCACCTGTAGTATTTTGAGTTTGGCACCGTTAATTAAAAATAATCTTATTGATACAAAAAGCATCATCGTTGATGCGAAATCTGGCGTCACTGGAGCTGGCCGCGGCACTGTGACAGAGCTGATGTATAGCGAATGCAACGAAACCATTAAAGCCTATAAAATTGGGTCGCATCGGCACACTCCGGAAATTGAACAGGAGTTGCGGTTACTAAATGGCGAAGCGTTTAATATCCTTTTCACCCCTCATCTGGTTCCGATGAACCGGGGGATTCTGGCGCTTTCCTATGCAAACTTAACCGTGGATCTGAGTTTGGATGAGGTCAAAGCGATTTACCGGGACTTCTATCAAGGTGAGTATTTTGTCAGAATTCTGGAAAATCGGATGCCGGAAACCCGCTGGGTCAAAGGCACAAATTATTGTGATATCGGGCTCACCATTGATCCTCGTACCAACCACATCATTGTGGTTGGTGCCATTGACAACCTGATTAAAGGTGCAGCCGGACAGGCCGTTCAAAATATGAATATCTGTTTTGATTTAGCAGAAAAAACTGGAATCGACTTTATCGCCGATTTCCCCATTTAAATAAAGTGATGGATAGTGTCCATTTAAATAAGGAGTAAAGACATGAAAGTAATAAAGACAGGCGGAGTCACAACACCCACGGGCTTTAAAACGGGGGGACTGAACTGTGGCATCAAAAATAGCGGAAAAAATGACCTGATCATGATTGTTTCGGAAGTACTAGGAGCAACAAGTATTATGACAACCACCAATATGGTCAAAGCTGCCCCGATTCTCTGGTGTAATAAGGTGATCGCTAACCCCTACAAGCAGGCAGTTATCGTTAACAGTGGCAATGCCAATGCTTGTACCGGGCAAAAAGGAATTGAAGCTGTGGCAGCAACGGCCAATAAGGTGGCTGCCGTTCTGGATTTAAAACCGGAAGATGTGCTGGTGGCGTCCACTGGCATTATTGGATTGACGTTGCCGGTTGAGAAAATCCTCACTGGGATTGAAACGCTGGCACCAAAACTTGGAAGTACTGAAGCGGATGGAGACCTGGCCGCTAATGCCATTTTGACCACCGATACGGTTCAAAAAACAGTGGCAGTGGAAGTCGAAATTCAGGGTAAGTCGGTCAAAATCGGCGGTATGGCCAAAGGCTCCGGGATGATCCATCCCAATATGGCGACGATGCTGTCCTTTGTCACCACCGATGTGAAGATTGAACCGGAACTGTTACACAAGCTCCTGAAAGAAACCACTATTGATACCTATAACATGATTTCAGTGGATGGCGATACCAGCACCAATGATATGGTTACGGTGATTGCCAACGGGTTGGCTGGTAATCAGCCGCTGGAAGAAAATTCCGCTGATTACGAAATTTTTAAAGAAGCATTTATCTATGTCCATAAAACTCTGGCGAAAAAAATTATTCGTGACGGCGAAGGCGCCACCAAATTTGTGGAAGTCGAAGTCCACGGAACCAAAACCAAAGAAGATGCCCGAACCCTGGCAAAATCCGTGATCACTTCCAGTCTGGTAAAAACGGCTCTCTTCGGCGAAGATGCTAACTGGGGCCGCGTGCTATGTGCATTGGGTTATTCCGGAGCAACCTTTGATCCATTAAAAGTATCGCTGGTTTTCTCAAGTCAGGCCGGGATGATTACCCTTTTAAATGATGGGGTACCGATTTCGTTTGATGAAGATGAAGCTAAAAAAGTCCTTTCGGAAACCGATCTTTATATTTCAGTTGAAATGAAAGAAGGGGACGAAAAAGCAGTAGCTTGGGGTTGTGATCTGTCCTACGATTATGTTAAGATCAATGGCGATTACCGAAGTTAATATTAAAAAGAAAAGAGTAACAAATGGAAAAATATATTGAAAAGGCAAAGATTCTGATTGAAGCTTTGCCCTATATCCAACAGTTTAAAAAGAAAACCATGGTTATTAAATACGGCGGCAGTTTTATGTATGATGAGGAGCGAAAGCAGTCGGTAATGGATGACATATCCCTGATGCGGCTGGTGGGTATCCGTCTGATCATTGTACATGGCGGCGGTAAAGATATCTCTGGAATGCTGAATGATCTGGAGATCCAAACTGAATTTGTGGAGGGGTTGCGGATCACCAATGAAAAGGTGGTGGAAGTTGCCGAGATGGTATTGTCCGGAAAAATCAACAAAGAACTGGTCCAATTGCTTCAGAATCGTGAAATAAGCGCCGTTGGACTTTCCGGTAAAGACGGTGGTATGATCAAGGTAAAAAAGAAATTTGTCAATAATCTGGACATCGGTTTTGTGGGCGATATTATCCATGTCGATAACCGACTACTCACGACATTACTCAAAGATGATTATCTGCCAGTAATTGCACCGATTGGAACGGATAAGACCGGACAAAGCTATAACATCAACGCTGATCACGTGGCTTATGCCATTGCCAAAGCGGTTAAAGCGGAAAAACTGATTTATTTAACCGATACCGATGGCGTTTATATGGATCCGGATAATCCTGATTCAATTATTCGCCGGCTCTTTGCTGAAAATGTCCCCAAGCTCATTGAAGAAGGAGTTATTTCCGGCGGCATGATCCCCAAGGTGGAAAACAGCGTTGATGCCTTGAACCAGGGAGTTAATTCGGTGCATATATTAGACGGTAAGGTGGAGCATTCGATGCTGCTGGAACTCTTTACAGCCGCTGGTGTGGGAACAATGATTCGTCGTTCGATTATATAGGAGGTTAAAATGGATTTAATAACACGTGGAAGTAACGTAATTATGGAAACCTATAAACGGTTTCCGATCGTTTTTGATAAGGGCCAGGGCTGCGTCCTCACCGATAGTCACGGCAAAGAATATTTGGATTTTGTGGCCGGAATTGCCGTAGATGCACTCGGTCATGCTCACCCAGGATTGCTAAAGGCAATGCAGATCCAAATGGAAAAACTGGTTCATATCTCCAATTTATATTGGTCTGAACCGGGAATCGAACTGGCTGAAATGCTGACCAAAGAAAGTAGCCTGGACAAGGTTTTCTTTTGTAACAGCGGGGCCGAAGCCTGTGAAGCGGCATTAAAACTTTGCCGTGTTTACGGAAAACTCAAGAAAAATACCGAAGCGGTAGAGATCATTGCCATGAACCAGTCTTTCCATGGCCGGACCTATGCGGCGATTACCGCCACCGGCCAGCCAAAATATCAGGAAAATCTGGAGCCATTGATGCCGGAAATCTATCATGTGCCTTACAATGATATTGAAGCCCTCAAGGCGCAGATCAGCCCTAAAACCTGTGGCATTATCTTAGAACCGATTCAAGGCGAAGGCGGGATTTATCCAGCTGATCCGGAATATCTAAAAGCAGTCCGTAAAATCTGTGATGAACAAAACATCGTGCTGATCTTTGATGAAGTTCAAACGGGGATTGGACGATCGGGAAAACTCTTCGCCTATCAGCAATATGGAGTTATACCAGATGTGGTGACTATGGCCAAAGGTTTAGGTGGCGGCGTTCCGATCGGCGGCATTATTGCCAAAGACCATATAGCCGAAGTCTTTAAACCAGGAACCCACGCATCTACCTTTGGAGGCAATCCCTTTGTTTGTGCGACGGCCAAATATGTCATTGAAACCCTGACGTCGCCAGGCTTTTTTGAATCAGTGGTCGAAAAGGGCGACTATCTTAAAGCTAAACTGGAAGCATTAAAAAAAGACCATCCTTCAGTTAAAGAGGTCCGAGGCATGGGACTGATTGTGGGTGTTCAGGTTGACGCTGATCTTGGCGCCATCGTTGCCAAGGCCATGGAAAAGGGCTTACTGCTGATCACTGCCGGCAGCAACGCCATTCGTTTTGTGCCACCGCTGGTTGTTACCAAAGCAGAAATTGATCAGGCCGTACAGATTTTTTCTGAATGTTTATAAAAGAAACTCAATCAATAAGTTAATGGGGCGAATCTAATGATTCGCCCTTTTTTAATGCTTTTTCAAAAAAATCGAAGCTTTAGTGCCTTGATTTAATTCGCTGGTGATTACCAGTTTGCCACGATGAATGCTGATGATGCTGTCAATAATGGATAAACCCAAACCGGAGCCACCGGTTGCCCGGGAACGATCGCTGCTAACACGGTAGAATCGTTCTTTTATTTTCCCCAATTCGGTTCCAGGTATGCCACAGCCGGTATCGATGACCGAGATTTCATTCATTTTTTTATTGTGTACCTTGCAGTTGATTGTGATGGTGCCACCAATGGGGGTGTATTTGCGGCTATTGTCGAGAAGACCACGAATCGCCTGGATCAGTAATCCTTCATTACCGCGAACAAAGGCATCCTCGCAGGATTCCAGAATGTACTGATGGTTTGGATCAATCATCAGACTTTGGTGATAAATCTTTTCCAGCAAGACGGAGACATCGAGAATTTCGAAATCTTCATCAAAATAATTGTTTTCAATTCGGGTAATTAATAGCAAGTCTTCAACCATTCGGTTCATGCCCTGGATTTCATCCCGAATGGCCTCAATGGATTCATCGCAAAGCTGTGGATCGCTCTTTCCCCAATCCGCCAGGATATCAATGTAGCCCTGGATAACGGTGAGGGGAATCCGCAATTCATGGGAGGCGTCCGAAACGAACCGCTTTTGATTATTGAAAGCTGACTCTAGTTTTTTGATCATCTGATTCAGGGACATAATCAATTGATCCAACTCATCTTTATTACCGGTTTCTTCAATCCGAATGTTAAGGTTATTTTCGGTAATGTTTTTAGCCGTCTCGGAAATTTCAATCAGGGGTTTTAAGGTTTGTTTGGTGCCATAGATGCCCAGCAGGATAATGGCAACCAGGCCAAGAATACTAATCGAGACCATCAAAATGAATAAGGTTGTCATAAAGACATAGCTGTCGTTAAGGTTTTTAACGATCTGAATATAGATAATATCGCCATCTTCCAGCACGTAGTAGGACCCAAGATAAAAATATTCGATTTGATGATAGCGCAGGGAATTCACCGAGATCATTTGATCGCTATTGTTTTTCGAACTGAACTCAAATAAATGAAAATCGTATTTCTCCAGATTTTCAGCAATCAGAAGATCAGTTAAGATTTCTGATGATTGATAAATATTTCCTTTGTTATCCTTTAACTGATAAGCAATCAGGGAATTGTCCTTAACATAGGGATAGAGTTTTTCCGAAATATAATCTAGCCGTTTTTCAGCCGGTAAACTGAGGAGATCAGGCATGTTTTCATTCAGTGTGTTGATAACATAATTGTTGAAACGAATCATCGTCGACTTACTCTCATTTAAAATAAGTTGTTGCGAAAAAAAGAATACCATTAAAAATGACAGGGTCAAAACAGCGGTCAAGGCCAGAATAAAAAAGAAAACAATGCGATGATAGATTTTGAGCGGCTTTTTTCGCCCGGGAAAATTTAGCTTATCGAACCACATAACCCCGCCCCCGAACAGTTTGGATATACTTTTCATCAAAATCCCGATCTATTTTGTCCCGCAGATATTTAATGTATACATCGACAATATTATCGCCGCCATCATAATCAAATCCCCATACTTTGTCTAAAATCTGTTCCCGGGATTGAACCAGATCGTGGTTGAGAACAAGATAGTAAAATAAATCAAATTCGGTACGAGAAAGGGTGATTTCCTGAGACTGTCGCTTGACGCTAAAGGCATCTAGGTCGATTTCAATATCTTTAAAGACCAGATGGGTATTTAAAGACGCTTCCGGCATATTTTTTCGTATATTGGCTTTGATCCGGGCTAACAGTTCATCAAAATTAAACGGCTTGGTGACATAATCATCAGCACCCAGTTCAAAACCAGTTACCACATCGCTGGTATCGTCTTTTGCGGTTAACAGAATAATGGGCAGATGATGATTTTGCGCTTTAATGTATTTAAGAACATCGTAACCAGAGACTTCTGGGAGCATGATATCAAGTAAAACGAGATCAAAAGCCGGATTTTGATTATAGGCTTCAATGCCTTCCCGACCAGTAAACGCTTTAACCGTTTCAAAACCAGCATGCTTTAATTGAAGCTCAATAATTCGTGATATTTTCTTATCATCTTCGATAATGAGTATTTCTTTCATAGGAACCTCCAAATTACTAAAATGATATAGGTGATTTTGCAGTTCATAAACATCGAACAATGTTTGCTTTACGCTCAGTTTCCACAAACAATTTCGTAACGTGTAGTCGAACAGGCGGTAGCCTGTACGCCGTACAGTGTAGAAATTGTTTCGTGCGAAACTGAGCGTAAAGCTCACGGCACTTTCGTAATTACCTGATAAGAATAATACCATATTTTTCTTGTTTTATATAGCTTTAAGATTTTGGCACTATAATTAGACTGTTAACTTATAATCAAAATTCAAAACATGGAAGGAGTCGCTTTATGCGTATATTATTTGTAGAAGACGAAAAAAAGATAACCGATGCACTCCAGGAATTATGTAAAATACAAAACATCGATTGTGACATTGCCAATGATGGAGAGGAAGGATTATTGTTTGCTCTGAATCCTATTTATGATGTCATTGTTTTAGATATCATGTTGCCCATTAAAAGTGGCATCGAAATTTTACAACAGATCCGCGATCAGGGGATTAATACCCCGGTTTTAATGCTGACAGCAAAAGGCACCATTGATGACAAGGTCAAAGGTCTTGATCTGGGCGCCGATGACTATTTAATCAAACCATTTTCTGCTAAGGAACTGTTTGCTCGAATTCGCGCCTTGGGACGCCGCCCTGATCATGGCATCAAAGGCGAAACGATTGTCTTTGAAGATGTCAGCTTTAATACCAAAAAGAACATTCTGCAAACCGAGAATAAAGAATTCAAGCTGTCAGTTAAAGAAGCAAAAATTCTGGAAATGCTGTTAAAACGACCCAATCAAGTCTTTACCAGAGAACAGATCCTAGACCGGGTCTGGGGATTTGACAAAGAAGTAAATGAAAATAATATTGAAATTTATGTTCACAATTTACGCAAGAAAATCGTCGATACGCAAGTCAAGATTGATACCATTCGAGGGGTAGGGTATACGCTTGGGAAAAAATAAGTTGGAGAGTTAAGGCCCATGTTTAAAGAAATCAAGCGAAAGATTACACTATTTAATACGCTGATTCTGATTATTTTCATGTTCATGTTTATATTTCTGCTGGGTTTTTTAGTCAATTGGAGTCTCAGTCTTTCTGGTGAAATGTACCTGACCAATGTGGCCAAAGAAATCATTCAAAACAACGGCCAAACGACGTCCCAACCGATTGACTCGGTTGATTCGGTTCACGACAAATTTGGCTATCAATTTATCATGTGGGATAGCGGTCACACGGTGAAAAACATGAAAGTGGATGATCGCAACCTGATTATGTTGGGTTATGAACTCGCCATTAAAGAAAATACAACCCCTAAGTTTAGTTTACTGACCTCAGAAAATGTCGAATACCGGGTATATACACTTCCTTATTCAAATAATTCCAATGATTATACACTTCAGGTTTTTCAACAGGTGTCTACGGAAAGATCGATTATTGCCTATGTGATTTCGTTCCTGTTTTTAATTGGCATGGGTTCTATTGCGGTACTGATTCCGATCAGTTATTTTCTGGCGGGAAAATCACTTCAGCCAATTAAGGAGACCTTCGAAGATCAGAAGAAGTTTATTGCCAATGCTTCCCACGAATTGCGAACCCCGCTGACCGTCATTCAAACCAATGTAGAAGTTTTGAAACTCAAAGAAGATGAACAGATCAAGGATAATATGAAGTGGCTGAACAACATTGCCAGTGAAGGGGAAACCATGGCAAAACTCATCTCTGAGTTATTGCTGATTGCCCAGGCAGAAAATCAACAGCTCGCCATGGACAAGAACGTTTTTGATTTATCTTCCATGTGTCAGCAAATGGTTGATCTCATGACCGAATTGGCCAATGAAAAAGAAATTGAGCTCAGTGAAAATATTTCCCAGGGCATCCAGTATCGGGGCGATGAAGAACGTCTTAAACAGGCAGTGCGAATTTTGGTTGACAATGCCATTAAATACACACCAGTTGGCGGAAAAGTTCAACTGTGTCTGGTCCAAGGAAAAAGACATCTTGTGATAGAAGTCAAGGATACGGGCATCGGCTTGACCGAAGAAGAAAAAGCGAAAGTTTTCAGTCGCTTTTATCGGGTCGACGATGCCAGAAACCGGGAAACCGGTGGCGTCGGTCTTGGTTTAAATATTGCCGATTATATCGTCAAAAAACACAATGGTAAAATAAAAATCGATTCTGTGCCCAATAAGGGAAGTACTTTTTCGATTGTTTTACCTAAAACCAATCAAAAACCAGATTCAAAAAAAAGCAACGCAAAAAGCGATACCTTCCAATAAATAATCAAAAATAAAAAGTCCAATTTCTTTGTTTGAATAAAATCAACGAAGAAGTAGGACTTTTTTCCCATTATAATAATAAATACGAATGACAGAGATGAAAAGGAAAAAATATGAATATTGTATTATATCAACCAGAAATACCTCAAAATACCGGAAATATTGCCAGAACCTGTGCTTTAACAGAGACCAATCTTCATCTGATCAAACCATTGGGATTTTCCTTGGATGAAAAACATTTAAAGCGGGCGGGTCTGGATTATTGGGATTTGGTGAATGTCAATGTCTATGAATCGTTTGATGATTTTATTGAAAAGAATCCTGATATAAAACTGTATCTCCTGACGACTAAGGCTGACAAATTTTATCATGAAATTGAATATGATCCCAATGCTTTTTTGATGTTTGGTAAGGAAACCGCTGGAATTCCCGAAGAAATTCATCAGGCTTACCCGGATAACCGATTTCGAATTCCAATGAGAAACCACCCAAAAGCACGGTCGCTGAATCTTTCAAATGCGGTCAATATCGTTCTTTTTGAAGCATTAAGACAAAATGATTTTATCGGATTGATTTAAAAGAAATGAGTCGCACATTTCGGCGTTACCTGGAGACTTAAGCAACACCAGTTTCCATTGTTGTTGGATGGCGAAGATAAAATGAATAAAAGTGGCATGAAAACGTATGAAAATAACTGAAAATTACATTACTTTATTACAGTCGTGTGTTATAATAAAGGGAATTGTATAGTAGGGTGGGATAGAATGGATCATATGAAAATTGAAAAAAAGTCGAGGGTATCAAAAATCTGGGAAAAGTATTCCAATATTATTTTTTTAATTTTTCTAATTGGTGCGACTACTTTAATAATTTTAACCCAGGTTGATCCCGAGACATTTATAAACACCATTAAGCAGGCTAATGGATGGTATCTGCTTTTGGGAATCGTTTGTGTTTTTGTTTATTGGGCTTTAGAAGCGTTTATGCTTTTTAAACTGATGCTGCGAGATAATCCAAAAGAAACTTTTCATTTTGCATGGACGCTGACCATTGTTGGTCAGTACTACAATTTACTGGATCCCAGTTCAACCGGTGGGCAACCTGTTCAATTATATGAGATGTCAAAAAGAAATTATAAATTAGGATCTGGGACAGCGGTTCTGATTCAAAAATATGCACTTTATCAAATTACCACTACTTTTCTGGCATTAATATCAATCATCTTCAGTATTACTGAACTTCATCAAAGTCTGGATGCAGCAAAATGGCTAATCATCATTGGGTTGATATTAAATGTTGGGGCAGTTATTCTGATTATTATTCTGGTTTTTCGACCAAAGTCGGCCAAGGCGATTATTCTGGGCTGTGTGAATTTTCTGTTAAAAATTCGGATTCTCAAGAATCCTGAAAAATACTATCGCAAAGTTGATCATTTTGTTGGCGAATATAAAATTGCAATTGAAGAGTTAAAAAGTCATAAATTACAGACTTTTCAAATGTTCATCATTTCTATTATTCAAATATTGATTTTTTATTCCATTAATTACTGGGTGTATCGTTCCCTGGGATTAAGTGCAGTTAATGCGATAACCATCATTTCGCTCCAGGCAATTCTTTATGTTGCAGTGGCCTTTGTGCCAACACCGGGAGCGGCAGGTGGTGCCGAGGCCGGATTTTTATTAATTTTTGGTCCTATCTTCGGCCCTGCCTACACACCAGTAGCAATGATACTGTGGCGGATGATCAGTTTTTATTTTATTCTATTATTTGGCGGTATTTATTTATCGATCCATTCCATAAAAATGGGTAAAGGAAGAGTAAAGGCCATCGAAGAAGAAATAGATGAAGAAGTAAATCTTGTCATTGAGGAAAGTGAAAAACAAGGAGAATTCAGTGAAAACAATCCAAATAAAGCAGATTATCGATAATGTTGCTGAAATGTGTATTGAAGCCAATACATTTTTATCAGAAGATATGATCGCGGGTTTGCGCAAAGCAGAAGCAACAGAAGAATCTCAGAATGGCAAAGAGATCCTCGGAACCATGCTCAGTAATTTTGAAATAGCTAAAAATAAAAATATTCCCATCTGTCAGGATACCGGTATGGTCGTCATGTTTGTGTCTTTTGGGCAGGATCTGAACATTGCAGGAGGGAGTCTTGAAGAGGCCCTTCAGGCAGGGGTAGCAAAAGGATATGAGGAAGGCTATCTCCGCAAATCGGTCGTTTCCGATCCCTTTATCCGCACCAATACTAATAATAATACCCCGGCAGTGATTCACTATACGGTGGTTCCTGGCAACGGATTAAAAATAAAGATTTTGCCAAAAGGATTTGGCAGTGAAAACACCAGTGCGCTTAAAATGTTAAAACCAGCTGATGGCATGGCCGGAGTCAAGGAGTTTGTCTTAAAAACTGTCGAAATCGGCAGTCCCAATGCCTGCGCGCCGATTGTCGTGGGCGTTGGTGTGGGTGGTACCATGGAAAAGGCGGCAATCATGGCTAAGGAAGCATTAGGAAGACCTTTAGGTGAACATAATCCTTTGGAGCATATTGAAGCCCTGGAAGATCATCTTCTGGAGGCCTGTAATAATCTGGGAATCGGTCCGATGGGACTCGGCGGCATCAACACCGTGCTGGGGGTCAATGTAGAGGTCTTTCCAACACATATAGCGGGGCTACCGGTGGCAGTTAATATCACCTGTTACGTTAATCGACATGTGGAAAGGGAATTTTAGAATGGCTGTTGTTAATATTAAAACACCTTTGGGTAAGAAGGAAAGAAGAAAATTAAGAGCTGGAGATCATGTCCGGATTTCGGGGACAATTTATACAGCTCGGGATGCTGCCCATAAGCGGATGATGGAATCTTTGGAACAAGGGTTGCCATTACCCATGGATTTTACTGATGAAATTATTTATTATGTGGGACCATGCCCAGCTAAACCGGGAGAAATCATTGGTTCAGCAGGACCGACAACCAGCGGACGAATGGATAGCTATACGCCAGAACTACTGGATCGTGGACTTGCTGGGATGATTGGCAAGGGAAACCGAAGTGAACGGGTTATCAATAGTATGATGAGCAATGATGCCGTTTATTTTGCCTGTGTCGGCGGGGCCGGGGCATTGTTGCAAGACTGCATCAAATCAGTTGAAATTATCGCCTATGAGGATCTGGGGACCGAGGCAATCAGGAAAATTGAAGTAGAAGATTTTCCGGCAATTGTCGTAATCGATACCCTGGGAAATAACTTATATGAAACAGAAAGAAAAAAATTCGCAAATAAGCAATGGAATTAATGGGAGGAAAAATGAAAAAAGCGCAAATGGTTATTGAAACATCGTTAAGAGAGGGTGGAACAGACCCTATTTTCAGAATTGCCGGAGAAGCGGCAGCCCGTACCAAAGAATTGGGACCAGAAGCAGTGATTAATTCAACCATCGGAGCACTGATGGATGACAATGGTGAGTTAGTGACGTTTAAGGCCGTTTACGATACCTTAAAGGGACTACCAAATAATCTGATTGCTGATTATTCAGGTCTTGCCGGACAGCCGGATTTTCTGGAAAAAATTACTGAAGCCTGTTTTAAAGAATGCAAGCCCGAAGGTTTTATTCGTGCAATCGCAACCCCAGGCGGAACCGGTGCCATTCGACATGCGTTTTGTAATTATACTCAACTGGGCGACACTATTTTACTGACCGACTGGTACTGGGCAGCCTATAGCACCATTGCCGATGAAAATCACCGAAAGATCACAACCTTCCCTTTATATAATGAACAGGGCGGATTTAATATAGAAGCCTGGAAAAAGAACATTCTAGAACTTTTAGAAAAACAGCAACGGGTATTAACTGTTCTCAATACACCAGCGCATAACCCTACCGGTTATACCATTTCACTTAAAGAATGGGTAGCGATCAAAACTTTTGTAACCGAAACTGCCAAAGCTCAGCCTGATTCAAAAATCATTCTACTGGTGGATCTGGCATACATTGATTTTGCCGGTGAAGGGGATGAAGCCCGACAGTTTATGAAGATGCTTACCGGGATGCCACACAATGTGCTGACCCTATATGCGTTCAGCTGTTCAAAAGGTTATACTATGTATGGTCTCAGAAATGGTGCCATTCTTTGCGTGGCGCCCACCGAAGAAATCGCCAGTGAATTTGCCAACGCCTGTACCTATTCCAACCGCGGTAACTGGTCAAACGGTACCCGGGGTGCCATGGAAACCATCACCCAAATTTTCAGTAATGAAGAGCTGTATAATCAGGCTATGGCAGAACAGAGTTTCAATAAAAGTGTTTTAAGACGTCGAGCCGCCGCCTTTGTTGAAGAAGCCAATAAAATAGGCTTGAAAATGATGACCTATTGCGATGGATTCTTTATCAGTATCCCTTGCGATAAACCAAAAGAAGTCAGTAGTCATTTAATGGAAAAAAATACCTTCGTGGTAGCCTTGGGAAAAGGCCTTCGTTTTGCTCCCTGTGCAGTATCAGAAGAAAAGTGTCGCCGCTCTCCACAGTTAATCCTGGAAGCGATTAATGAGGTGGAAGGTCGTTAATAATTGGCATTTATAAATAAGTAATTGCGAAGCTCACGGCAGTGTCGCAAGCACCTATTGTTTATGAAATTTGAAAGGTGAAGAGATGAGAGTAAAAATCGTTGATGTTGCTAGAGAAGCGAACGTTTCCGTTGCAACAGTATCCCGAGTTGTTAATAATATTCCGTTAGTAAACGAAGAGACCAAGGAACGGGTATTGGAAGCCATCAAAAAAACCGGCTATAAACCCAATGCCATTGCCAGAAGTTTGAAAATTCAGAAAACCAATACCATGGGGATCATGATTCCTGATATTACCAATCCCTACTATACCGAAATCGTTCGTGGAGCCGAAGATGTCTGCGGCATCTATCACTATAATATTATCTTGAGTAATACTGATTTTGATCCGGAAAAGGAAAAAAAATCACTGAACGTTTTGGTTGAAAAACAATGTGATGGGATTATCTATGTTGGCAAAGACCTCAGCGCTGAAATGCAGGCAGAACTGATTGATGCACCCAGCGAGGTCGTTTTAGGCTGTATTCCTGATGATAGTGGATTTCTCAGTGGGGTTTTAATCAATAACGAAGCAGCTGCTTATGAATTAGCGACTGAACTCATTAAAATGGGGCACAAAAAATTTATGTTGTTTTTTGATGAACTGGAAGAAGGTTATATTTATCAAGAGCGAAAAAAAGGCTTTATCAAAGCCTTCGATGAAAACAATATTGAATTTGATGACAGCCGCATCCTGAGAGAAAAGCTGAGTCTTTCTGGTGGCTACAGTATGATGGAAGAAGCCATTAACTCCGGTGTAGATTTCACCTGTGTTTTCTGCTTTAATGATCAAACTGCACTGGGCGCCATTCGCTGTGCTGAAGAAATGGGTAAAAAAATTCCTGAGGATATTAGTATTTGTGGTTTCAATAACTTTTGGATTGCCGAATGGACCAGACCTCAAATTACCACCGTGGCGCAACCAATGTATGACATTGGTGCCATCGCCATGCGGATGCTGATTAAGCTTTGTGAAAAAGATGGCGACCGAACAGTAAAAAACGTTTATGTACCTCATGAGGTTCATATCCGGGGTTCAGTTGCAAAGATTGATTCGTAGATAAAGCTTTATGAATTACATTGATATGAAGTATATTGATTGGAAAGAAACAGATCCTCAAATAAACCTTGCTTTTGAAGAATATGTTTTTGACCAAATGGATAAAAACGAAAGCTATTTTCTATTATGGCAGAATGATAATGCTGTCATTGTCGGAAAACATCAGAATACCATTGAGGAAATCAACCAGGAATATATTAAAGATAATGATATCAAGGTTGTTCGCCGACTTTCTGGTGGTGGTGCAGTTTACCACGATCTTGGTAATTTGAACTTCACCTTTATTGTCAATGATAGCAGTAAGGATCAATTTGATTTCAAAACCTTTACCCGCCCCTTAGTGGATGCACTTAAAACCATGGGAGTCGATGCCGAATTTAATAGTCGAAATGATATTGCCATCGACGGAAAAAAGTTTTCCGGCAATTCCCAGTATGCTAAACGCGGACGGATACTTCACCATGGTACCATCTTGTTCAATTCCAAACTGGATACCATCCAGAGTGCTTTAAATGTAAAAAATGATAAGATCGAATCGAAGGGAATTAAATCGATTAAGAGTCGGGTTACCAACATTGTCGACTATCTGGATGAAGGGTACACCCTGGAGAATTTTAAAGCGGCTTTGCTTGCTGCAATGTTTGAAAATGATCACTTAGAAGAAATCACACTTACAGATGAAGATATTCTTGCGATTGAACAATTAAAAATAGAAAAATATGCAACCTGGGATTGGAATTATGGAAAATCCCCCCAATATAATTTGCGGAAAGAACGAAAATGTAATTTTGGTTTAATCACCATCCTGCTGCAGGTTGAAAAGGGCGAAATCAAAGAGCTTCATTTTTATGGCGATTATTTTGGCAATGGGGATGTTCAGGAATTGGAAACCAGATTTATCGGGGTTAACCCCACTGAAGAAGCCTTATCAGCTGTTCTGAAAAACATTGATCTGGCGGATTATATAAATGGACTGGATTCAAAAACATTAATTGATTTAATTTTATATTAATATCAGCAATTAAGCATTAGGATAACTGGTCAGCGTGGTTGATTTTGTATCATACTGTGTTGACCAGTTTTTTCTAGGCTTAAAGAAAGGAAGTTCATTGGAATCAAATATTACACGGCTTAATTATAATGACAAAGAAATTATTTTAATCGGAACGGCTCATGTTTCAAAAAATAGCGTCGATGAAGTGCGGGAAACGATTGAAAAGGAGCGGCCGGATTCCATCTGCATCGAATTAGACCAACAACGGTTTGAAGCAATTAATCAAAAGGACAAATGGTCCAATACTGATCTTGTCCAGATTATCAAAAGCAAACGCGCTGGTTTTATGTTTGTCAATATTTTATTGTCCAACTACCAGCGAAAGCTGGCCGAACAGTTCGGAATTGAATCTGGTCAGGAAATGATGGAAGGAATCGCCTGTGCCAAAGAATACGGTGCTGAACTGGTGCTGGCCGATCGCAGCATTCAGGTTACCTTTAATCGCATCTGGCGGGGCTGCAGTTTGTGGGAAAAAATTAAGGTGCTTTTTTCAATCGTGCTCAGTGTGGTCGATGACGAAGAAATAACCGAGGAAGATCTGGAAAATCTCAAATCAGAAGATATGCTCACCGCCGCTCTTTCAGAGATGGGTTCTGCTTTCAAAGGTGTCAAAAAATATCTGGTCGACGAGCGGGATCAATATCTGGCTTATAAAATAAAGAATGCTCCCGGCGATAAGATCGTGGCAGTTCTTGGTGCTGCCCATGTGCCAGGTATAAAAGAAGAAATTTACAAAGAACAGAATATTGCAGAACTGGAGCTCATCCCCCCTAAATCCAACGTCGGTAAAGTGATTGGCTGGATGATTCCCATTTTGTTAATCGCTTTAATTGTGGTTACCTTTATTTTTAATCCCAGCTCCGGTTGGGAACAGGCAAAAACCTGGATTCTCTGGACCGGTTCGCTGGCGGCGCTGGGAACCTTGCTGGCTGGTGGGCATATTCTCTCGGCAGTGACTGCTTTTGTCGCAGCGCCGATTACCACCCTTCATCCATTATTGGCGGCTGGTTGGTTTGCCGGGATGACCGAAGCCCATTTCCGAAAACCAAAAGTAGAAGACTTTGAATCACTACCGAAGGATCTGGGCAGTATCCGAGGTCTTTGGCGAAATAAGGTAACAAAGGTTTTAATGGTGGTTGTTTTTGCTAATTTGGGGAGCAGTTTGGGAACCTGGTTAGGCGGGATCAATATCATTGGTATTTTTATCAATACGTTTTCATAAAAACAGGATTAAGGTTTCCTCTTGTAGTTTTGAATGTTCTTTGGGTTTCAAAAAAACTTGTTAATGTTTACAAAATAATATATAATTAACAGCATTAGGAATTTAGAAAGGAGAAAATAATGAAAAGAAAATTATTAGGTTTATCACTGGTTGTTTTATTAGTAGCAGCTTTTGCCCTGACAGGCTGTTCCTCAGGAGGATCAAAAACTTCAGAGGATGCTTTAGCAGATGGCGTATTAAGTGTTGGTGTGGATGACTCTTATTTACCAATGGAATTTAGAGATAATCAAAACGAGTTAGTTGGTTTTGATATTGATTTTGCCAATGCATTAGCTGAACAATTGGGGGTCAAGGTTGAATTTCAGACCGTTGCCTGGGATGGTATCTTCAATGGCTTGAATGCCAAGCAATATGATGCTATTATTTCCAGCACCAGTATTACACCAGAGCGTTTAAAAGGATTCAGCATGACTGATCCTTACGTAGCTAATGGTATTGTTATTGTTTCGAGAAAAGATGCCACACCCGTTAAAACGTTCAAAGAACTTGAAGGAAAAACGCTGGGTGCTCAAATTGAAACGACTGCAGATATCGCCGCTGAAAAGTTAAAGGTTCAAGAAGGCGTTAACGTTGAAATCAAGAAATTTGATGGGATGTTAGATGCGTTTGCAGCACTGCAAGGAAAACAAATCGATAACGTTATTACTGATGTTGGGGTAGCAATGTACTATGTTGCTCAAAATCCTGATTTGTATGTTGTCAGTTCAGATGTATTAACAAACGAACCGATTGGTATTACCTCACGTTTAGCTGATACAGCAACAACCGCAAAATTGAATGAAGCCATCAAAGCTTTACAAAAAAGTGGGAAAATGTCAGAAATTTCAATGAAATGGTTTGGCGAAGATATGACAAAAAATATTGATTCTAAACTGGTTGTTATTGAGTAGGATTTTCCAAAACTAAATAAATCAATGGAATAGGACTTGGTACAGATTCTGTGACAAGTCCTGTTCATCTGTTTACAGACTGGTAAATAATTAAGGTGGAATTTACATCTGTGATGTCTGGTCTAAAGCATCAGGAAATCCACCAAGTGTGTTTCTAATATATAATATGAGCAGCTATTCGTGAGGGTTGTAGACAAAGTAATTAAGCTGTTAATGTCTTTTTCAGTGATGCGTGATTAGATCTTTTGATTAGATCTGATGATTAAGAGCATGGTTGAAAAAGGTTTTGTCTGCAGTCTGACAGGAGTCAGTGTTCAAAATTTTTATGACGAAGGGAAGATCAACGTGTTAACTGAAATCCAATTATGGGCAATTTTTAATGGAACCATTGTAACTCTTGAAATTGCAATTGTAGCAATTGTTTTTGGTGCGATTTTCGGCGTAGTTGTTGCTCTTGGAAGACTCTCGAAAAATAAGGTAGCCAATGCACTATCATGGTTTTATATTTGGTTTTTTAGAGGAACGCCATTATTGCTCCAATTATTTATTATTTATTATGCCATTCCGATTATTTATCTGGATGCAACCGGCATAACATTCGAAATCAATCCGATGATTTGTGCGTTTGTGGCATTTTCTTTAAATGCGACAGCTTATTTGGCAGAGATTATTCGGGCCGCTATTGAATCCATCGACGGTGGACAAATGGAGGCTGCAAAGGCTTTGGGAATGAGTTATCGTCAAGCGATGACAAAAATCATTATTCCGCAAACCTATAAACGGCTGGTTGCCCCATTGGGTAACGAGTTGATCATGCTCTTGAAAGATACATCGCTGGTATCGACAATTGCATTGTTTGACTTATTAAGAACGACAAAGACAATGGCAAGCGCAACCGGATCATGGGTTTACTACATTTATGCAGCGGCCATTTATCTATTCTTAACAACCATTATTCAGGTAGTATTCGACATAATGGAAAAGAAACTTGGAATTTACGAAAGATAGGGAAATGAATATGAGTATGGTAAAATTAGTGAACGTACGAAAATCTTTTGGCGATTTGGAGGTACTCAAGGGTGTTAATCTTGAGGTTCAGCAAGGCGAAGTAGTCTGTATAATCGGTGCCAGCGGCTCAGGAAAAAGTACCATGCTACGTTGTCTTAATCAACTGGAACGTATTTCCGACGGCGAGATCTATATTGAGAATGAACTGTCAGATAAGCGAGCCAACAATAAAGATCTGATGAAGATTGATGCAGCTAAGGTGCAGTCATTGTGTACCGATCTGGGCATGGTTTTTCAGAATTTTAATCTCTTTCCGCATCTGACCGTCATTGATAATGTCACAATTGCGCCTTTAATTGTGAAAAAAACAGATAAAAAAATAGCTGAAACCAGAGCCTTGGATCTTCTGAGCATGGTTGGACTGTCGCAAAAGAAAGACGAATATCCGTCGCGATTATCCGGGGGACAGCAACAGCGGGTAGCAATTGCCAGAGCCCTGGCGATGGATCCTAAAATTATGATGTTTGATGAACCAACATCAGCGCTTGACCCCGAACTGGTTGGCGAAGTATTGGCAACCATGCGGCAATTGGCTGAAAAAGGGATGACAATGCTTATTGTTACCCATGAAATTGGCTTCGCCCGAGAAGTGGCGGACCGGGTTATTTTTATGGATGCCGGCGTCATTTGTGAAGAGGGAACTCCCGAAGAAGTACTGCTCAATCCTAAAGAAGAAAGAACGAAAAGTTTTCTCAATAAAATTTTATAAACAACGAATAAAAAATTGTCGGATCGGCAATTTTTTTTTATTTGCTTTACAATACATGTCATGATACAATCATCACATGCAAACTTTTGGAGGGATCAAAATGTTACTGGCAAATTATCACATTCATTCAGATTATTGCGATGGCAAAAATACTCTCGAGGAAATGGTAGTAGCGGGAATCACTGCAGGTCTAACCAGTTTAGGTCTATCAAGCCATTTACCCTTACCATTTGCAAATGATTGGACAATGAAAGAAGAATATATTGACCAATATCTGAATGATGTCAAAAATCTTAAAGAAAAGTATGCATCAATAATTGAACTTTACTGTGGCATCGAAATTGACTTTTTCATTGATCGCCAGGATATCAGTGATCTGGCAAAAAAAATTATTCCAAGACTAGACTATACCATTATGTCCATTCATTCACTGGGAAACACAAAGGGAGACGATGTGTCCTATATTGATGAATCTCAGCATGATTTTGAGCAGGGTATCGAAAAATACTATCAAGGGGATACCCAGGCGTATATTAAAGAATACTATCAGGGAATTGCAAAGATGGTGACCATGTTTGAACCGGACATATTAGGACATCTTGATTTAATCAAAAAATATAATCAGAATAATTACTTCTTCAACGAAAAGGATATCTGGTACCAGGAAACGGTAAAGCGCTGTCTGGATGTGATTGCAACAACAAAAACTAAAATAGAAATTAATACCGGAGCAAATATGCGGACTCCCGGAGTGGGACGTTACCCTTCAGATTGGATGATACCCGAAATGAAAAAACGAAATATCCCGATTACAATTGGTGGCGATAGTCATTCAGTTACCGGAATTGTTTATGAATATGAAGAAGCAGAAATATATTTAGAAAAATGTGGCTATCACGAATATTGGATGCTAAATAAAGGCCGATGGGAAGCACAGCCCCTAGGAGTGTAGAATGGATAAGCTCGATCGAAATAAAATCCTGTACATTCTCATCGTGCTTGTTTTTTTGGGCGTTTTTTGGGGTTGGTATTATTTTAAAACCGCTAATGGGGTGGAAATGAAGGTTTCCGAAACGGCGACGTTAAAGGAAGTTGGCAGCGAAAACAATGAATCGGATAGCACTGAAATTATGGTCCACATCACTGGTGCTGTTGTTAAGCCCGGGGTGATTTCTTTAAATGCGGATGCGCGATTGGTTGAAGCTATCGAAAAAGTTGGTGGTTTAACTGAAAATGCCGATGTGAATAGTCTAAACCTAGCCAGGAAACTGCAAGATGAAGAGAAAATTCATGTTCCCGCCGTTGGCGAGGTGACCCAAACTTCAAACAGCAGTACCAGTCAGCAAATTAATATCAATACTGCCAGTCTGGAAGAATTAAAAAGCTTACCAGGCGTTGGCGATGTCATCGCTCAGGGGATCATTGATTACCGCGAAAAAAACGGTGGATTCAAGCAATTAGAAGAATTGAAGAATGTTAATCGGATCGGTGATAAAATATATGAAGGAATAATCGACTCAATAACCATATGAAAATGGTTACATACAACTTAAATGATAAAAAGTTATCAGTATAGTTTAAAAAAAATATTTAACTGTTTACAATAGAATGATATGTGTTATACTTAATAAATCAAACAGATTCTAAGGGGTTGAACATGGAGTTATCAAGCAGGCAAAAAGAAATAATCGAAATAGTAAAAGAGAAGCAACCCGTAAAGAGCAATGAAATTGCTGAGTTGCTTAATATCAATCGTGCTACCATTCGTCCGGATCTTAAAATCCTGACCATGATGGGTATATTAGAAGCCAAGCGAAAGGTTGGTTATTATTATACTGGACGTTCTTTGTTGAACATTTTAGGAAGTTATATCAAAACGATCAGTATTATGGATATCCAAACCGAGCCAACAGTGGTTGAAGAAACAACATCCATCTATGATGGGATTATTACCATGTTCACAAAAAATGCTGGAACACTGTATGTCGTCGACGGAAAATACCTATCGGGGATTGTGTCGAGAAAGGACTTTATCAAAGCCATGATTGGGAGAAAAGAGGTAGAGTCGCTACCAATTCCAATGATCATGACGCGAATGCCCAACATTATTTATCTGGAACAAAACGAATCTGTTTATGATGCCGCCTATAAAACCATGTACTATGAGGTAGAATCCCTGCCCATTGTTACCAAGGAAATTGATGAAAAGGGAAACCAGCGATTAGTTTTGATTGGTAAGGTATCACGCACAAACATTACCCGCTATGTGGTAAACATGGGGAGAAGCGCAGAATAATGAGGTAGAAAATTGAAAAGTATTGTAATTTTCGTCGTTTCCGATACACCTACCGAAATCGGTGAGCTCCTGGTAAAAGCAGGGACGAGTGTTTTTGAAAACTCTATTCGGGAAGTGCGTTTTCATCCCTTTGTGGATGATAAGTTGAGTATTGATTACCTGCTGGATTTAGCGAAACATGAAAATGGTCTAGTCGTTTATAGTTTTGCATCAGCCGAATTAAAAACTCATATGGAAACTGAGGCTAAAGCCAGAGGGGTACCCATTTATGATGTAATGGGGTCGCTGGTAGAAACGCTAAGAAATATCACTGGCGAAGAACCGGCCAGAAACCTGACATCCAGTCGGGAACTGGATGCCCACTATATGAAAAAAATTGAAGCCATTGAGTTTGCCGTAAAATATGATGATGGGAAAAACACCTCTGATTTGGATCAGGCAGATATCATTTTGATCGGCGTCTCCCGAACATCAAAAACACCAATTAGCATTTATCTGGCCAATAATAATTATAAAGTTGCCAATATTCCTTTAATGCCGGAGGTAGAACCGCCAAAGGAATTATTTGAAATATCAAACAAAAAAATATTTGGACTGATCTTGGATCCACACCATCTTGTGAATATTCGTTCGGAAAGAATCCGGGCCATGGGACTCACAGGAACATCAAATTATGGAAGTTACGAAAGAGTGATGTTGGAGTTAGAAAAAGCACAACAGCTTTTCGATAAATTAGGGTGTACTGTCATTGACGTCACTTCAAAAGCAATTGAAGAAATTGCAGCGATTATACTTGCAAATATAATGAGGAGGTAGAGGAAATTGTCAAAAAAATGGGTTTATTTGTTTAAAGAAGGTAATGCAAACATGAAGGAATTGCTAGGGGGTAAGGGTGCCGGTCTAGCGGAGATGACAAACATCGGTTTGCCAGTTCCAGGAGGCTTTACCGTTACAACAGAGGCATGTACAGAATATTATAATCAAGATCAAAAACTTTCGGATGAAATCATCGGTCAGATTAATGATAATTTACTAATTTTAGAAAAAGAATGTGAAAAACAGTTTGGGAATGTAGACAATCCCTTATTGGTGTCTGTTCGTTCTGGAGCAAAATTTTCAATGCCAGGGATGATGGATACGATCCTGAATCTGGGCCTCAACGATGAAACCGTTGCGGGGATTGCAAAATCAACAAATAACGAACGTTTTGCATTTGACAGCTATCGCCGTTTTATTCAAATGTTCGGTGATGTCGTGCAAGAAATTGGCAAAGCTAAATTTGATCATGTTTTAGAAACTGCTAAAGAAAAAAATGGTTATAAAGACGATACCGAATTGACAGCTGATGATTTAAAAGAAGTTGTTGTCGCATACAAGAAAATTGTTAAAGATGAAACCGGAAAAGATTTTCCAATGGATCCTAAAGAGCAATTATTAATGGCGATCGAAGCGGTATTCCGATCATGGAATAATAACCGCGCCATCAGCTACCGAAATATGAATGATATCCCTCATGACATTGGCACGGCTGTCAACGTTCAGTCCATGGTTTATGGAAACATGGGCGATGACTGTGGAACCGGGGTTGCATTTACCCGAAATCCCGCCACCGGCCAGAAAAAACTATTTGGTGAATTTTTAATCAATGCCCAGGGGGAAGATGTTGTTGCCGGAATCCGGACTCCAAGAGATATTGATGATCTTAAAGACATCATGCCTGAAGTTTATAAACAATTCCACGAAACTGCCGATTTACTTGAAAATCACTATAAAGATATGCAGGATATTGAGTTTACCATTGAAAAAAGTAAACTTTACATGCTCCAAACCCGAACTGGAAAAAGAACTGCCGCTGCGGCACTTTGCGCTGCTGTCGAAATGGAACAGGAAGGTTTAATTACTAAGGAAGAAGCGATTCTGCGGTTAGATCCTCTATCTCTGGATCAACTGCTTCACCCAACCTTTGAAGCTGCGGCATTAAAAGCAGCGGAACTGCTGGCCACCGGACTTCCTGCTTCGCCAGGAGCTGCCACCGGAAAAATTTACTTTACTGCCGAAGCTGTTTGTGCAGCAGTGGCAAATGGTGAAGAAACGCTACTGGTACGAAAAGAAACATCGCCAGAAGATATTGAAGGTATGTACGCTGCCAATGGTATTTTGACCGCCCGCGGTGGGATGACTTCTCATGCGGCTGTTGTTGCCAGAGGCATGGGTAAATGCTGTGTAGCCGGATGTGAATCCATTAAAGTGGATGAAGCAGCCAAACAATTTACAGTTGGTGGTCAGGTCTTTACTGAAGGCGACTATATCTCCTTAAACGGTAGCACCGGAAGTGTTTACAAGGGTAGTATTAAAACCGTAACACCAGAATTATCTGGTCATTTTGGTGAGATCATGGCCTGGGCTGATGAATACCGAACCCTGAAAGTTCGAACCAATGCTGACACGCCCAAAGATGCTTCAGTTGCCGTCCGTTTTGGTGCTGAAGGAATCGGTCTTTGCCGAACTGAGCACATGTTCTTTGATGAACAACGTCTGCCAAGTGTTCGTCGCATGATTCTTTCTGAAACCACCGAGCAACGAAAAAAAGCATTAGCTGAAATTCTGCCAATGCAAAAAGAAGATTTTATCGGCATTTATAAGGCCATGGAAGAACGCCCGGTTACTGTTCGTTTACTGGATCCACCCCTTCACGAATTCCTGCCAAAAGAAATCAAGGATATTGAAACCTTAGCAAAAGATATGGGGATCGACACCGAAGATATGATCACCGTTATTCAAGGACTGGAAGAATTTAACCCAATGCTGGGTCACCGTGGCTGTCGTCTGGCGATCACCTTCCCAGAAATTGCTGAAATGCAAACTCGGGCGATCATGGAAGCAGCTATTGAAGTTAAAGCACAGTATGGCTTTAACGTGATTCCAGAAATCATGATTCCTTTGATTGGGATTAACGAAGAATTAACTTACCTTGATAAAGTTGTCAGAGATACTGCGGAGCTGGTTAAAACAGAGAAAAAATCCGATATTGAATATCTGGTGGGAACCATGATGGAAATTCCACGGGCGACTTTAATTGCTGACAAAATTGCCGAAACAGCGGAATTCTTCTCCTTTGGAACCAATGACCTGACTCAGATGACATATGGTTTCTCACGAGATGACGCTGGTAAATTTATTACCGATTACAAAGACAAAGGGATTCTGCCAAATGATCCATTCCAGAGTATTGACGTTGAAGGCGTCGGCAAACTGGTAGAAATGGGTGTCACCCTTGGTCGTAAAACGAAACCAGATCTTAAAATCGGGGTTTGCGGCGAACATGGCGGCGATCCAAAATCGATTTTCTTCTTCCACCAGGTAGGACTGAGCTATGTTTCCTGCTCACCATTCCGGGTGCCAATTGCCCGACTGGCAGCAGCTCAAGCAGTTTTAAGCGAAAACAAAACTTCATTTACTGACAAATAAATCATCAGAAACCCTTCGGGGTTTCTTTTTTTTGAAAAAAGATCTATAATAAAGATAATTTGTTAATAAAAATAGAATCGAGGAATAGCGATGAAAATACTCGTCTGCGGAGGCGCAGGATATATTGGATCACACGTGGTCAGAGCCCTAGCGGAGCTTCAATACGATGTGGTTGTAGTGGATAATTTCTCAACCGGACATCGGGGAGCAGTGCCAGAAAATGTGCCAGTTATTGAAGGCGATATCCGGGATCAGGTTTTATTAAAAAGGGTTTTTGAAGAACACACCATTGGCTGCGTCATGCATTTTTGTGCCAATTCGCTGGTTGGCGAATCGATGGAACAGCCAATTAAATACTACCATAATAATGTCTATGGTACCTTATGTCTGCTGGAAACCATGGTTGAATATAATATTAAGAAGTTTGTTTTTTCATCCTCAGCAGCTGTTTATGGCGAGCCGGAAGAGCTGCTGATCACTGAAGAAACTGAAAAAAGTCCAACGAATACCTATGGGGAAACAAAACTGACCGTGGAAAAAATGCTGAAATGGATGGATGTAGCCTATGGTCTAAAATCCATGGTATTCCGTTATTTCAATGCCGCCGGAGCCCATCCGACCGGAGAAATTGGCGAAGATCATGATCCGGAAACCCACTTGATTCCACTTATTTTACAGACAGCCCTGGGACTCAGAGAAAAGATCAGCATTTTTGGAGAAGACTACAATACCCCAGACGGCAGCTGTGTCCGGGATTATATCCATGTGCTGGATATTGCCGCGGCTCACATTTTGGGCATGGAAAAACTAATGTCCGGTGGTGGTAGTAATATTTATAATCTTGGTGATGGTCAGGGTTTTTCAGTAAAGGAAGTTATTAAAAAAACGAAAGAACTCACTGGCAGAGAATTTAAAGTGGCGATGGCCGAGCGTCGTCCCGGAGATCCGGCAACGCTGATTGCCTCATCAGAAAAAGCCAAACAAGAATTGGGCTGGTCGCCCGAACATTCTGATTTAGACAATATCATAAAAACAGCCTGGAAATGGCATTTAAACCATCCCCAGGGCTATGAAGTATTAAAAAACATAGAAGAATAAAAAAGCAGTACCGACAATTATTAGATCATGTTGTTTGCCTCAAGGCGAACAGTTGCAGTCAAAAGCTAGCGTATTTGATATCACTTACTTCGCAGCTGTACGAATTGCCCGCAAACAACAGATTAATAATTGATCGGTGCTAGTGTCTAACAAGTAATCTTAGGTAAAAAACGACATAAATTAAAATTCCAGGGTGTTGAAATACTCAGCTGCGGTTAGATCCATGGCCGCGAGAAGTTTTTCAATACCTTTTAATTTTACCCGATAATGCATCTCAACACCAATTTTTTGATTGTCCAATACGCCGGCTTCCCGAAGTATTTTTAAATGTTGGGAGAGATTGGCTTGGCTGTAATCAAACAACTGATTGAGTACGCATACACATTGGGGCTCAATTAAAAGAAATTTCACGATTTGTAAGCGAACCGGATGTCCCAACGCTTTAAAAATTTTTACTGAAACATCATCAGCATTCATAAATAGCCTCTTTTCTGTTAGTCTTTGGTGGCATCATAAAATTGATAGCCGCCGGAAAGATTATAAACGTTTTTAAAATTATGGTTGAGTAAAATATTCTGGGTGGCATTGCCGGTCACCCCTTTGTTGCAATAAGTGACAATGGGCCGGGTGGGATCTAGCTGATCAAGCTTTTGCCGGAGCAACTCATGAGGCAGGTTGATCGCATCAGGCAAATGCCCGGCCGCATACTGTTCAGGAACCCGGGTATCGATGATTAGGTAAGATTTCCCGTCAATCAGTTTTTTTTTTTAAGCCCTGGGGCGTTATCAGTTTTCGTCCCTTGTTGATGGCATTATCTAAAATCATCCCAGTATAGTGAACGGGATCTTTGGTGGTTGAAAATGGTGGGGCATAACCCAAATCCAGATTGAAAATCTCATTCACTGTGGCACCATAGGTGATCAGCGTAACAAATACATCCAAGCGTTTATCTACGCCTTCATGGCCAATAATTTGGACCCCCAGAATTTTTTGGGTTGCCCGGTCGGCGATGCCTTTAATTAGCATTTCCTGGCCGCCCAAATAGCCCGGGAGATTCGGTTTGATATTGTGAGAAATTTCGATATCATAGCCTAAATTTATTGCTTCAGCTTCAGAAAGACCAGTACTGGCTACGCTGATATCAAACACTTTGAAAATTCCAGTACTCAGGTTGCCAGGATAGATGACATTACCACCGGTAATGTTATCGCCGCAGATTCGGCCGGTTTTATTGGCGGTTGATCCCAAAGGTCGATAATGTGGTCGCTTCGTAATCGCTGACCAGGTTTCGATACAGTCACCACAGGCATAGATATCCGTATCAATTGTCATCATCCGTTCATCCACCCGGATGGCACCGGTTACGCCCAAAAGAAGTCCGGCTTCCTTAGCCAGGGCGACATTGGGTTTAACGCCAGTGGCCACAATAATCATATCACCATCGATAACGGTACCATCTTCTAAAATGACACCGGTATTTGTGGCCTCAACCACATTGGCATTTTTGAGAACCGGGATTTCTTTTTTGATTAACATCGTTTCAAGATATTGGGACATATCTTCATCCAGGTTCGGCGTGAGTTTGCCCGCCCGTTCAACCAATGTTACCTTGATGTTGTTTTCCATCAGACTTTCCATCACTTCAAAGCCAATAAAACCTGTCCCCACGACAACAGCAGTCTGGGGATGCTGGGTGTCGATAAAGGATTTTATGGCGAGGGCATCTTGAACATTTCTCAGAAAAAAAACATTGTCATTGTCAACACCTTTGATGGATGGGACAAAGGCCTGAGCACCGGTACTGATGATAAGCTTATCATAACGATCGTTAAAAACAGCACCGGATTCCAGATTTTTAATCACTAACGTTTTAGTGGGAATATCAATTTTTAATACCTCATGGCGGACATGAATGTCGATATTATATTTAGATTTAAAAAACTCGGTTGTACGGGGTGTTAATTCCATAATGGAAGAAACCTTGCCCCCGATAAAATAAGGAAGACCACACCCGGAATAGGAAATATCCTGATCTTTTTCATAGATAGTAATTTCTGCAGAATCATTGTTTCGACGTGCTTTAGCCGCCGCAGACGTGCCACCGGCAACTGCACCTATGACGATTATTTTCATGGTTTTCTCCTTTATTTAAATCGCTTTAGTTTTGCGAAACGATTCGATCCGCATTAAATACATTATAATCAATTGAATCTTCAAAAGCAATGGCGTTTTCCCGAAACAACTGTGAATATATGAAAGGAAATAGCGGTTCTCCGGTAACTAAATGATTTTAAAGAGGTGTATTGGGTAAAACACTATGATATACTATACAGAATTTAATAAACAAAAGCTCCTGGCTGATGGAGCTTTTATAAAACAGGGGGAAGGGGTCATGGATAAAGACATCAACGGCAGAAATAATGACAATAATGTAATCGATTCAAGGAAAATCCCTGCGGATTCAAAAAAGATGCATGAAAAAATCGGTATCTGGATTTTTACCTACCTCCTAAGACCTTCGGTGTTGGGTATTCTTGTTTTATTTGGACTGCTCTGCTTTGTTTTATATCTTAATCCGGTTATTGGAATGGGCGATGATGGTAGCACCGCTGGGGTTATTGCTGGAAGTGATTTATACGATCTGGGTGAATTGAGTCCCCAGGAATCGATGGAGTATTTTCAAAATAACTGGGGGATCAGGCAGTATTATAATGATGCTCCCAATATCCAGATCACATCGCAGACGCCCTTTCTCCTCACCGGAAAGAGACTGGACATGGCCTTTACTTGGGACTGGCTGTTTGATATGCGGTTTTACGCCGCTGTAATTACAGTATTTTATCTTCTGGCTATGTATTTATTATTTGAAACAGTAACCTATGGCAAACGTTCAAAATGGACCTATGCAGTTGTCGCTTTGGGGGTTGTTATTTTTGGGGATACAGCCTATACAGCCTGGATCAATTCCTTTTATACCCAGGCCCTTAGCTTTTTTTTGATCATCATTCTGGGAACCTCCCTCATTTTAATGGGACAGGAAAAACTCAGTGATTTTCTGCTGGTCAGCTTGTATTTTTTAAGCAGCCTGCTTTTTTGTTTGCTCAATCAGCAATATGCTTTTCTGGGTGTTTGTCTGGGGATTTTGGGATTCAACCTGAAATATATAAATCCCCGAAAGCGATACAAAGATCTTTGTCGGATTTGTGGCAGTTTGCTGATTGTGGTGTCACTGGTGGGCTGGATTTTTATGCCCAATGGTTTGACAAACCTCAGTAAATATCACAGTATGACCCGCGGTGTTTTGATGACTGCTGAGAATCCGGAAACAGCTCTGGAATATTTTGGAATCAATCCTCAATATGCAGTCTTAACTGGAAGTTCTTACTATGAGGCGATTTCTCCAGCAACCATGAATAGTTCTGAAATGCAAAATAATTTTTTCAAGAAATTTAATCCGGTGAGTGTTGCCGTTTATTATGCGGGCAATCCCAATCAATTATATAGCATGCTCAATCAAGCCGTTGACAGCAGTTTTAATATCCGGCCTTCCTGGCTCGGTAATTATGAAATCGCCCAGGGCTATCCGCCGGGAACACAAACCAAATTTTTTACGATCTGGAGTACCTTCAAGTCGGAGATAATGCCTGGAAATTTTGGATTTGTGACCATCTGGATGGGTATGATTATCGTCGTCTATGTGCGAAATTTCCGAACCGGTATTATTGAAAAAAATGAACGAAACACACTGCGGTTTATCGGACTGATGACCTGGCTCTTTATCGGTCTCTGGCAATTATATTTTTCAATCATCACTTCTGGAGACATGGATTCTCTGGGACGACTATTTATTTTCTCCCTTACCTTTGATCTGGTTTCATTTGTCGTTTTAGGAAAACTGATTCACTGGTTTGAAAAAAAATTGCGAAAAGTGGATTGGGAAGCTCAGAAGAAGATCTTCTTTAATAAAGGCAATCAGGATGATCAGGGAGGCTACCGATGATGAAACGAAAAAAGTTGATCTTTTTGGTGCTGGTTTTCATTCTGGTGCCAATGACTGGGCTAAATGACCAGGAAAATATGATTCAAGTAAATGCGGCGCAAAATGAGATAACCGGGAATAATATGATGGAACCAAAGGAGGTACTGGTCATCTTTGATAACTTGGGCATTGGTACCACCAACAGCAATAATCTTAATTCGTTGGAAACCCTACTTTCAGACCTAACCCAGACAGCAGAAATAACAATGATTGATGATTATCAGGCGGGGCGGATGATGGATTATCAAAAAGTGATTATCTTAAAAAATTCCGAGAATGCCATCGACAATGAATCCTTCCGATTGGATTGTCAGAAATTTTCCGGGGAAATAGTATATATCGGTTTTATCTCAACCGGATTGCTGCCCGGACTGGAGGGGCTTTCAATAGAATGCCAGATGGGGCGAACGGTGTCTTTAAACAAAGGCGAGATGACCATCAACAGCATCTGGGTGGAGGATTTACGGGTAATTAACCAGTTACCCAGTATTGGAGAAGCAACCATTGTGGCGGGCGAAAAGCGGTATCCCTTTTCGGTAAAGCTTAATAACATAACCGTTGTCCCCACCTATATTGGCAATCAAAGTTTTCAACTTTGTCTCGGGGATCTTCTTAAAAATTGGCTCACACCCAGTGCTGCTGTCAGCATGCTCGTGCTGGTTCCGGGAATTTATCCCTTTTCAGACTTGAATCAGGTGGTTGCCATGAGTGATGCTTTTTATGCCAGTGGGATTCCCTTTGCTTTAGGTGTGGTGCTCATTGATGACAATATGGATTATCCGGCAATGGCACGGTTTTACCAGGTGCTACGTTATGTTCAATCGCGAAATGGTACCATTCTCATTCATCGTCCCAGCCCGGAAACCGTCTCTGACAGTGATACGGATTTGGCCGAGAAAATGTATGCCGTGATGAATAAAATGGTGGAAAATAGAATTTACCCATTGGGTTTGGTAACTGGAGAAGATCTTTTTTTTGATGATTTCAATTCACTTACCCCGCTCAATGCATTCTCATCAGGCATTATTATATCGGATCCAGTTCAAGCTACGCAAATCATCCCCGCTGGAAATGAAACCTGGGCGCTCAATCGAGCCAGTCTGGGGATTGATCTGGAAACGGTGGTGAATACTCAAAGTCAACCCCGGAATTTTAGAAATTATCCCATCAGCACCGCCATTGTTTTATCTTTGCCGAAAGATGAGGCGGCTTTAACTGACCAGGTTGAAGTGATCAACAATAAATGGCTGTCGTTAACCGATTATAAAAATCTGGAGAATTACTGGAGCATCGGACAGAATACCATTCAAAGCGGATCAGGGGAAATTCGTCTCAATGGGATGCCGGTTTCATTGGCTTATAATGAAGAACCGGTGGATGATCAGTACGCCTACCAGAAACCACCGGAATATAATCTGGCAAAGTTGTTTACGGCAGGGAATGTGTTTCTGTTAACCGTCGTTGGGATCATTATTATCGTTTTTATCATTATTGTTATATTCAGCCGGCGAATTTATTTAAATAAGTTTCGCAGAATTGTTGATCAGGATGAGCACAAAAAGCCCGTAAGCGAGGAGGACAAACCGCAATGAATGTATTCGACTATTTAATGGTGATCAACATCATTCTGATCTGGAGCCTGCTGTTTGTGAATATTGTCCTGATTGTTGGGGGCTATATTTATTACATCAAGGTTGAAAATGAGTCACCGCCGCAGGTTGTGGGAGAACATCCCTTTGTTTCCATTATGGTACCAGCCCATAATGAAGGGATCGTTATTGTGAAAACCGTGGAAGCCTTGCTGAATTTTGATTATCCCGAAGACCGTTACGAAATCATCGTCATCAATGATAATTCCACTGACAACAGTGCCGAGTTGTTAAAAAAAATTCAGGATGAAAATCCAACCAGGAAGTTGATTGTCATCAATACCAATAAGATTACCGGAGGAAAGGGAAAATCCAATGCCCTTAATATCGGCTACCAGCAGAGCAGCGGCGAATTCATCGCTATCTACGATGCCGACAATACCCCGGAACGAAAGGCCCTTTCGTATCTGGCAGCGGAACTGAAAGCTGATGATTCCCTGGGGGCAGTGATTGGAAAATTCCGAACCCGAAATAAGGAGGTTAATCTGCTGACTCGGTTTATTAATATTGAAACCTTGTCCTTTCAGTGGATGGCTCAGGCGGGCCGCTGGCAGTTGATGAAGCTGTGTACTATCCCGGGGACCAATTTTATTCTCCGCCGAACCATCATCGAGGCCATCGGTGGGTGGGACGAAAAAGCCGTGGCTGAAGATACCGAGATCAGTTTTCGGATTTATTTAATGGGTTATAAGATCAAATTTCAACCCAAGGCGGTCACTTGGGAGCAGGAGCCGCAAACGCTGGCGGTTTGGTTCCGACAGCGAACCCGTTGGGTAAAAGGAAATGTTTATGTGCTCATCAAAAATATCGGTTATCTGGTGGACCCTAAAGCAAAAAAAATTCGTTTCGATATTTTTTATTTTTTATCAACCTACTTCCTATTATTAACGGCACTGGTGGTATCGGATATCATTTTCGTCATGAATATGGCGGGACTGGTATCCACCTCCATCCAGGGATTCAGTAATCTACTCTGGTTTACCGCTTTTATCATGTTTGTCTTAGGGGTATTTATTTCTCTGACCACCGAAAAAGGGGAAATGTCAGTTTCGAATTTCTTTGTCATTGCCCTGATGTATTTTACCTATTGTCAGTTATGGATCATCGTAACTGTCTATGGCGTATTTCAATATTTTAAAGACCGCATTAAAAAACAGGATAGCAAATGGTATAAAACCGAACGCTTCCAGGGCTAGAACGACAGACAAAGGAGGAGAAAATGAAAAAGAGATTAACCATGACGCTGATCCTGATGGCAAGTCTGCTGGTGATGTTGATTCAGCCGGTGGCTGCGGCCAATTATGGTGGGGAAGCGCAAACCGATTTGCGAACAGCCCCCCAGACTTTTACGACCAACTTTACAGATTATGCCATGAAGGGGCTGTTTTCAACGGTGGAACAAACTTTTTGGGTGGCAAAAGACTGGAATGTCCAAAGTGTGTTGCTTCATCTGGAATACCGGGCGACGCCTTTGGCGGACACCCAATTATCCAGTCTGACGGTGGCTATTAATGATTCCTATTTTTATTCCTTCCGCCCGGCGGACAACACCAGCGGTCGCCACGGCATTGATATTTATGTGCCCTTGGAGTTTTTGAATGCCGGCTACAATAATATCCGAATTGACGGTTACATGCGAACCCAGGACGCTCTGCCCTGTGTAGATGATGTCAGTGAGGCAAATTGGCTAGATATCTTCAAGGAATCAGCCATCTTTGTTCAATATGACAAGAATGCCTTTACCACAAGTATTGAATCCTTTTATAATCGTTTTTTTGAGGTCGATTCATTACGATATGGTGAATCGGTGTTTGTTGTTTCAGATACCAATAATACCGGGGAACTCAATGCGGCCCTTTGGGGTGTCTCTGGTTTATCCAATCAAACCATCTATGCCGACGGTTATTTTCCCATTTTGACCAGCAGTGATCCCGCCGCCAATCAGGCCAAAAACAGAATTGTGATATCAAAGTACGACCAGCTGACTGCCAATTATCGTAGTGTGGTTGATCAGATTGGGCTTAATGATGAAGATGCGCTGCTGGTGCTTGTCAATGAAGGCACCGGAACAAATACGCTTGTCATAAGTGCAAAAAATGATGTCGCCTTAATCAATGCGGGTGAGATGCTGGGGAATCCCTCGTTAATGAACCAGCTCAAAGCAAACATAAAAGTGTTGGGAAAAAACGAAGATGTCAAAACTCCGGTAGTTGAACCGGAAACGTACATCAATTTTGCTGGCAACGAGGGTACGTATTTTAAGGGTGCCTTTCGGCAGGTCAAAGAATTTACCATCAATTATCCGGCCAACCGTAGTCTTTCTGACGCCAGCGAGTTTTATCTGAATTATCGGTATTCTGAAAACCTCGATTTTGACCGGTCATTGATGACGGTTTATATCAATGATATTCCGGTAGGTAGCCGAAAGCTTTTCTTGGAAAAGGCCGGCGGCGATGAAGCGACCATTGCCATCCCCACCGACATTGACATTGGCGGTGCCTTTCAGGTAAAGATTGCCTTTGATCTTGAAATCAAAGATCTCTGGTGCAGCTTGCGACAGGGCGATATGCCCTGGGCCTATCTTACCCAGGAGACGATGCTCAAAATAAATTCGGTGGCCAGTGATGATTTGATTTTTGAAAATTATCCGTCACCGTTTGTATCGGATTACAATTTTAATGCGGTGACCATGGTGGTGCCCGATCAATTGGATAAAGACACCAGCAATACGTTGGCCAAAATGTTCCGGGTATTAGGGCGCTATACAAAAGGCAATAACGGCGAATTGACGGTGATCCATCCGGATGGGATGAATGAAACCGCCGTGTCTTCCAATATTATTGCCCTGGGTACCGATCAGAATAACAGTTTTATTAAAAACAGTAACGATAAGCTGTATTTCAAATTCAATGCCGAGGGCACAACCTTTGAAACCAATGAGAAACTCATCATTGACCCAGTTTATGGTGAAACGCTGGGGTCAGTTCAGCTGCTGAACTCGCTTTACAGCAAACCGGGTCGGGCCGCCTTGATGGTCACAGCCCCTCAAAATATTGGTTTGACAGCCATTGGCAATAATCTCGGTGAGCTGAAAAATCTTGGCAGATTGACCGGTGACGCCGCCCTGGCAGACACCAACGGAAAGGTGATGACCTATCGATTCAAAGCCATTCAAAACCCCACCGTTGCGGTGGTTAAACAAGTTGCCTTGCGACAGGATGCCCAGATTTTTATTCTGGTCAGCGTTATGTTCCTGATTCTGCTGGCAGTGGGCGTCGCCTTTGTTATTCGTAAGAATGGCATTCAACTGAAGAAGGGAGGCTGGCGGAAATGAAAAATAGAGATCAGGTTTTGTCAGATCTTGGCATCGTCTTCTTTTTGGTGTTGTCCTTTGTTACCATTGTTTTTACCGCCTCGGATTCGGCTAATTATATTTTGAATCTGGTGATGCTCAATGTCACCTTTGTGGTAATCATTATTACCTATTTCAGCAATATTACCCTGGGCCTGGTGACCAATGGAATTGTGATTTTTGCTTATATTTCCTACACGATTTTTCTGACCCTGGGTTATGGGGAACCGATCGAGGCAAAAAACTATTTTTGGATTGTGGCATTGCCCCTGTATACCTACGTTGTTACCTTAATGACTGGCGGAAATCTGGCGCTTCAGCGACGGGTGAGAGAGTTGGAAGATGAAAATGTCAGCCTCTCCACCGTTGACCCGGAAACCGGATTACGAAACCTGCGTACCTTGATTGCTGATGCGAAAATTTTTATTGGCATGTCCAAAAGAGGGCAGATTGAGTTATCGCTGATGATGATTAAATTCAGACATTATAAGGAGATCAAGCGAATTCTGGGGGAAGAACGACTGCCGCTGTTTATCCGACAGATGACCGAAGTTATGCATCGCAGCCTCAGAGTTGAGGATACCCTGTATCTGATTGAAAAAGATGACATTACCTTTGGATTGTTTTTAATCACCGACACAGCCGGTACAAAAATTGTCGAGCAGCGAATCAGAGATTCTATGAAACATGAAGATTTTTATACGATCACGGCGCCCTATGAAGTGGATATCGACCTGAAAATCGGTGTTTTTCATTATGAAGATAGTGGAAAAGGAGAAATTGTATCACCGTTGGAATTTATTGAAAGAGCCCGAAAAGAAATGGAATACGATGTGGGGTAAGCCACATCGGATGAGGTTGTTAATACGAGAAAGCGAGTGACGATGAAAAAAAATAAAATCATGATTCTTTTTGGTACCCGGCCGGAGGCGATTAAAATGGCACCACTGGTGATTGCTTTGAAAAAAGATCTCCGCTTTGAGACCATGGTAACTCTGACCGCTCAGCACCGGGAAATGCTGGATCAGGTGCTGGAACAGTTTGCCATTGCGGCGGACTATGATCTCAATTTAATGAAGCCGGGTCAAACCCTGGCCTATCTAACAGCAAGCATTCTGGAAGAGCTGAAACCAATTCTGGAACAAGAGCAGCCGCAGATGATTCTGGTTCACGGCGACACCACCACCGCTTTTGCTTCAGCCCTTTCGGCTTTTTATCAGCAGATTGCTATTAGCCACGTGGAGGCGGGACTGCGAACTAAAAATAAATATTCCCCCTACCCGGAGGAAATGAACCGTACCCTGATCGGACAATTGGGGGATCTGCATTTTGCGCCAACCATCGGGAATCAAGCCAATCTTTTAAAAGAAGATATTTCGCCAGAAAAAATTGTGATTACCGGTAATACGGTTATCGATGCGCTACTAATGACGGTGAAAGTAGATTATCATTTTGCTAACCCAGTGCTTAATGCTATTGACTATCAAAACCACCGGGTGATTCTGTTAACCTGCCATCGCCGTGAAAATCTGGGGCAACCGATGGAACAGATTTTTTCAGCCATACAGGAATTGGTGCTGGCCAATCCGGATATTGAGGTCGTGTTTCCGATGCATCCCAACCCAGCCATTTCCGAAAAAGCCTTGCCGTTGCTTAAAGATCTTGATCAGGTGCATATTTTATCTCCACTGGATTATGGTGAAATATCCAATCTGATGGGACGCGTCTATCTGGTCCTTACCGATTCAGGGGGGATTCAGGAAGAAGCCCCAGCTTTAGGAAAGCCGGTGGTGGTACTGCGCCAGGAAACCGAGCGGCCAGAGGCCGTCGCCGCCGGGACGGTGATCATGGGTGGCGTAGAAAAGCATAACATTCTCAAAGTCACCCAAAATCTTCTGGATGATCCCGCTGCCTACCAGGCTATGGCTCATGCCGTCAACCCTTATGGTGATGGCAAAGCATCGCAGCGGATTTGTGAAGCCCTGGCAGATTATTTTACAGTTGAAAATCAATAGTCTCTAAAAAAGCTGTCCCCCTAATTCATTGTATTGTTGAATTAGGGGGACAGCTTTTTTGATATCACCGAGGCGGTCTAATTAGTGATTATAAACCAGACCCAAAAGAGCCTGCAGGTTATCATAGGAATAGGCATTGCCGTTGTAAGCAAAGCCACCATAAAAGGTACTCTGCTTATCTGTGTTCTGATGACTTTTCAGTTGGGTTAAAGCGTTGCCGGTTAAAAAATCATTTCCCAGGGCCGCTCCGATCTGGGCGGTGAGACCATATGCCGCCGAGGATTCCTGTTTGTCCAGGGCTTCCCCAGTGCTGGAATCATAGTAAGAATAGAGGGTGCCGCTGACAACTTTTTCTTCCAGCCAGTCCAGTGACTTTGGTGAATAAATCCCCAGCTGGGCCATATTCAGCATCACCATCAGGCTGTCGAGAATATTGATTTTCCCGTCGGCATCTTCATAAATACCTTTTTGGGGGTTGTAAGTCTTGTGGTATAACGGAAGGGTTTCACTGATAAAGCTGCCTAACAGCAGTTTTTTATTTACTTTCAGGGCATCTGTTATTTGAGGTTCGGCCTGGACCAGTGTGCTAATAGCACTGAGGTTGAGATAGGCCATTTCCACACTGTTGTCCTGGGTGGGACTGGTGGCGCCGTAATAGCTGACCAGGTAATTGGCATGAAAGCCCCGGGAGGGTAACTGGCTTTCAAGGGCTTCAAACAATTTTTTGCCCGAATCGTTGAGGGGCCACAGCTTTTGGGCCTGCGCCAGGGTCTCATAGATCCGCAGATCATCAATGGTGGCCGAAACATCGGTAATCGGCGCCTCTCCTTCAACAATCCGCCACAGCAGAATATCACTAACCAATAGATTTTTTTCGATATAGTCGGCAGTTTGATTAAATAACTGCTGATCCCTGGTAAGCCAGGCATATTCTAATTGCAAGCCCATGGATTCCGAAAGAATTTCATGACCGGTTGATAAGTCGGTGGTTTGAGTATTGTTTTGATAATTGGTGTAAATACCACCCAGTGGCGAGCTTAATTCATTCTGAACAAACGAAAAACACAGCCCCGCTTCATTTGATAGCGGGGTTGCCACCGCTAAGGTATGCGAATCACTGGTGGTGTAACTGGCCAGCTCGGAATTATCTTCCGGTTGGTTTACGCAACATCCCCCCAGAGACAACACGATCAGGACGAAAAGAAAGGAGACACTAATTTTTTTTGCCATAAGGATACTTCTTTCCCATCCGGGCCTTGCTTTTTAACATAACCTTCCGGACCAGATTGACAGTGGAAGAGACCATGATAATTCCGACGGCCAGGGCTCCGGAAATCAACAGGGTTTCAATGCCGGTGGATGCTCCCAGCTCAATGTCGCCATTGATAAAATACAACATGGTATAGTAGATACCTCCTCCGGGAACCAGGGGAATCAGGGCCACCGCCAGATAAATGGTGGTGGGGGATTTGGTCAATCGTGCCATGACCTCCGCATAAAGGGCAATAGCAATGGTTGCCAGCATGTAAGACGCCGCCTGGTTGGAAAGGACATTCAAAAATACCACAAAAGCCAGTTGCCCCAACATGCCGCCAAGGGCAGAAAGGAGCAGTTTGTTTCGCTGAATATTAAAAACGATGGCAAATGCGAAGGAAGCCCCAAAAGCGTATAAACAGGGTAAAATATAATTCATCATCTCATCCTCCCCAGAATGGTCGCAGCAGACTCAGTGGCACGGCGACGCCAGTAGCAATAGCAGAACCAATTAACAGCGCTTCCACGCCTTTTGTTAAACCGGAAAGATAATCACCGGCAATAATATCTCGAATCGAATTAGTGATGACAAGACCAGGAACCAAAGTCATAATGGAGCCGATGATAATGGTGTTCATATTAGCCGTCAACCCTAAACCGGCAGCAATTACTGCCACTGTAGAGGCAATAATTCCGCCCACGATATTGATGAAAAAGCTGTTCGTTTCCAGACGACCCATCACATCCATTTGCAATTTTATACCGAAACCAATAATAAAACCCAGGCAACTGTCCAGAAAATTCCCCCCAAAAAAGAGGGTGAACATCTGCGCGATAAAGGCAAATGCCAATAAATGGAGAAGATAGGAATAGGATGGAATGGCATTGATGCGATCAATTTCGCTGATCAGTTCATCATAGGATAGGGGTTCATAGCAAATCTGCCGGGATAAATGATTCATATCGGCCACTTTGTGCAAATCGGTTTTGCGGGAGTGAATCCGTCGGGTTCGAGTTAGGGGAATTTCATTTGGCATTGTAATGGTGATAATGATGGTCGAGGGGACAACAAAAATTTCAGCTTCCCGGGCTCCCAGAGCAAAACAAATCCGCTGCATTGATTCTTCTACCCGGTAGGTTTCAGCACCATTGGAAAGGAGGATGATCCCCATTTCCATGGCCACATGACTTAGCTGGGAACCGGTCATTACAGTTCATCCAGGATGGCGTCAAGAATTCGATGGGCTACTGCATCCTTGGATAAAAGCGGAAGCGCTTCGGTTCTTTCAATCGTAATGATCGTCACCCGGTTGGTGGACGTGTTAAAACCGGCACCTTTTTCCTTTAAATTATTAGCCACCATCATATTCACATTTTTTAAATAGAGCTTTTCCCTGGAATTTTCAATCATATTTTCTGTTTCCATGGAAAAACCGCAAATAAACTGATCCGGTCGTTTCTTTTCGCCAATTGTTTTTAGAATATCAATGGTTGGTGTTAACACAATTTCTGGCTTTCCATCACGTTTTTTCAGCTTCTCAGTAGCATATTTCTTTGGCTTGAAGTCGGCAACGGCAGCGGCTTTGATCACGATATCCGTCTTTTCGAAATGATCCATTACCTCGGAACACATTTCACTGGCAGAAAAAACCGGTACAAACGTGACGAAGGCCGGTGGCGCTAAAGCAGTTTTTCCGCTGATCAGGGTGACATCTGCACCCCGGAGCATAGCGGCATTAGCCAAGGCATAACCCATTTTACCGCTGGAATGATTGGTAATATAGCGAACCGGGTCAATCGCTTCGCCGGTGGGACCGGCAGTAACCAGAATGCTTTTTCCAGTCAGGTCATGATGAAAGGCAATTTCATGGAGAATATGATTAATCAGCAGTTCTTCATCTGGTAGTTTACCAGCACCAACATCCTTACAGGCCAGCATACCAACAGCCGGATCGATAATTTTGTAACCCAGGCTTTTGAGTTTCTTTAAATTATTCTGAACAATTGGGTTTTCGTACATGGCAGTATTCATGGCTGGGGCAATCAGCTTGGGACAGCGACAGGCCATGATGGTGGTGGTCAGCATATCGTCCGCAATACCGGCATTGATTTTGCCAATAACATTGGCCGAGGCCGGAGCCACCATAAAAAGATCGGCTCTTTTGGCCAGACTGATATGGGCCACATCATATGAAATATTGCGATCAAAGGTATCCACAATACATTTATTGCCAGTTAGGCTTTCAAAGACGAGGGGTGAAATAAATTCCTGGGCGTTTTTAGTCATAATAACCTGGACATCACAGCCCATTTTTGCCAGACTGCTGGCCACATTGGCCATTTTATAGGCAGCGATGCTTCCGGTAATACCCAAAACAACGGTTTTGTTTTTTAATAAATTTTTCATTGGCTTTCCTTTACGAAATTTTTTTCATTCATTTTCATAATCATTATACCAAACCCAGGGGCAAGGAGTAAATATAAGTTTTTATTGTAATTTTTTATTGTAATTAAATACAAAGGGCGTTAAAATATAGGTGCATTGTATCCGGCGTGACTGGAACGATAGCAGGAGGTTAAGAAATGAAAAATACCAAGACCAATGACCTGGTCAAACTATCTTTTTTTGTTGCAATCATTATTTTGTTGGCAGCGACACCGTTTTTAGGTTATATACCGCTGGGATTTACCCGGGCCACCATTATCCACATCCCTGTCATTATTGGCAGTATTCTTCTGGGACCATTCTATGGTGCTTTTCTGGGATTTGTTTTTGGTCTCACCAGCCTGATCAACAACACCTTTAATCCCACGGTGACATCTTTTGTTTTTACCCCTTTTTATTCACTGGGAACCTATTCCGGTAATTTTTGGAGTCTGATAGTCTGTTTTGTGCCAAGAATTCTGGTCGGCGTGGTACCACATTATATTTATAAAGGCATGAAAAAAGTCAAAAATAATGATGCTTTGGCATTGACGGTTGCCGGTATCGGCGGATCGCTTACGAATACCCTGTTGGTTATGAATTTTATCTATCTGTTTTTTGGCCAAAGCTATGCCGAAGCTAAAAATGTGGCCTTGTCCACACTGTACGGCGTAATCTTGTCGGTCATTGCCATCAATGGCATTCCAGAAGCCATTGTCGCCGGAATTCTCACTGCCGCAATATGCAAGGCATTACTGAGGTACACGAACAAAGCGGCACTCCAATAAGGTACAGGTACAAAATACAATAATTTGAAATTGATTAAAGCAAATAAAACTGTTTCGGATGAAAATCCTGAGGCAGTTTTTTTTATTGATTTTACTTTTTATTGCTTTGAAATCTTTCTGAAAGAATATATAATGATTATCAAATGAAAGAAACCAAAAAGAATTTCAATATCTAAGAATCGAACAATTAAGGAATGAGGAGCAAAACGATGAAAAATTGGAAAAAGAGTTTGAGTATTGTGCTGATGGTGTTTTTGGTATCAGGAGTTTGGGGATCCTCAGTTTTTGGAGCAACCGTAAACGATGACCAAACCATTACCCTGAAGATCATTCATACCAATGACACGCATTCCCGTTATACCTATAGTGCCAAAAATAATACCATCGGTTATGCCAAACTAAAAACCATCATCAATCAGGAAAATCCTGATTTGACGGTGGATGCCGGCGATATTTTTCATGGACAGTCCTTTGCCACCATTGAACAAGGCGGCAGCATTGCTGAACTGGTGGCCGCCGTGGGTTTTGACGCCATCGCTCCGGGAAACCATGATTTTAATTACGGCAGTGCCCGGTTGCTGGAACTGGGTGCCATGGCCAACACCAAAATTCTGGGGAACAATGTCGTCTACGCTGATTCCGGAAACTCCTTTTTTAGTGAGAACTATTTAATAAAAGAAATTGATGTCAATGGTGAGGTCATCAAAATCGGCGTGTTTGGACTGATCAGCCCGGACATTTATTCCGATACGGCACCAGCCAATGTGGCGGGACTTTCATTTGGTACCCGGGAATCCACGATTGAAACTGCCAAGCAATCCGTGGCGGCCCTGGAAGCCCAGGGCTGTGATGTGATTGTCGCCCTGACCCACATCGGCGATTCAGATAACGGTACCCTGATGCGCAGCGATGCCATTGCCGAAGGTGCTCCGGGTATTGATGTGATTGTGGATGGGCACACCCATGATGTGGAAAACCGCGAAGTTAACGGTACCTTGATCGTCCAAACCGGTTGTTATTCCAGTGCCGTGGGTGAGGTGGATATTACCCTGAAAAAAGCAGTGGCTCTGGTTGCCCGGGTAGAAAGTCCCGAGGAAACTGTGACGGATGCGTTAACAGAGGAAACAGATATATTACCAGCAGAAGAAATAACAAATGAAGCAGCGTCAGAACAAATAAATCCAGAGGATGTTTCTGAAGTAGAAATGCTAACTGAAACAGCTGTTCCTGCCCCAAAAGCAGAAACGCTTAATACCAGTGCCATTAAAACCACTTATGTAGTAGAAAATAAAACCGCTTCTCTGACAACCGCCGCCCAGGCTACTGATGATGTCATTCCGGCGGATCCAACAGTTGCCGCCTTAACCGCAGCGATTGAAGCCCGGGAAGATCCGATTAAAAAACAGGTGGTCGGCAACACTCCGGTGAAATTAGGGGGACCAACGGATAACATCTGGCAGGATGTGCGGTTGGGAGAGCTGAATCTGGGCAGAGCTTTAGCTGACAGTTATCGTTTTGTAACGGGCGCCGATATTGCTGTTGAAAATGCCGGCGGAATCCGGGCTCAGATTCCGGCTGGAGAGATTAACAAAGGGCAGGTCATTGATGTGCTTCCCTTTGGAAATTATCTGGTCACCAAGCGAGTTTCCGGAGCAGACGTCAAAAATATGCTGGAGACGAGCATTGAAATTGGAGTCAACAACCAAATTGCCAAAGATAAAAATGACAACTCCTGGCCCAGCAATAGCGGCAGCTACCTGCAGTGGAGTGGTATCACCGCCCAATATGATTTATCCAAACCCAAAGGCGAACGGGTATTCTCGGCAACCGTCGGGGGAGCAAACCTGGATCCGAATCAGATGTATACCGTAGCCTGCAACAATTATCTGGCCACCAGCAGTGACTACCCGAGTCTAAAAGCAACGGCCATTATCAATGAGTATTCAGCCTGTGATGAATCCTTTATCAGCTATCTGCAGACTGCCGGAAATGATCGTTTTTTAACGGCCCTTAACACCCCTAACGTCACTGTTGGAACGGCACCCCAACCGGTACCTAATCCTCAACCGGCGCCCAATCCGCAGCCGATACAAAAGCAGTCATCCGATAATCCCCGAACCGGCTATGGCCAATGGCACTGGATAATATTGTTTCAATCAGTCTTCAGCTTCTGAGTTTATTAATTGTGGTTTTAAGAGCTGTTGTTGCTATAAAATCAACGTTTGCGGGCGGGTACTACCCGCCCGCAAAGCTCGGTGGATAACGACGGATACTTTTGACAAGTATCCAGTAATGCTTAACAAAAGGAGGTAATTCCATATCAAAAAAAATAACAACCTCCAGGAAATAATGTCCCTGGCCATCGAAATGGCCAGGCTGGGTGAAGTAAACGGAGAGGTACCCATCGGCGCGGTCATCGTTTGTGATGGTGAGATCATTGCCAGAGCCCATAATCAAAAAGAAACCCTGGTCGACCCGACCGCTCATGCCGAAATGTTGGTCATTCGGGAAGCCGCCCAAAAATTAGGACGTTGGCGGCTGGATGACTGCCGACTATACGTTACGGCTGAACCCTGTGTGATGTGTATGGGCGCCATTATTCAGGCGCGAATCTCAATGCTGGTCTATGGGGTGGCTGAAAAGAAATTTGGCGGAGTGGAGTCTACCGCTTTTTTAGGTCAACACCCGATGCTCCCCAAAAAGATGGAAATCTATGCTGGGATCTGTGAAAAAGAATGTGAAGATTTACTGAAAGATTTTTTTGAGAAAAAGAGAATTTGAATAAGTATTCAGAAGTTTAAAAAGATCTGTGAAATAAGCCGTTTAATTGGGTATTGAATTAAGGCGTAGTATATGATAACATGTTCTTCATAGAGAAACATGTGTATCTCAAACAAGAACAACAATGGAGCGATTGTCTGAACAATACACGGTTCGACTAAAATGATTTAGAATAGGAGAAATACGAATGAATCAGAAATCTAAGGTATATTTTACAACATTACGAACAACCGGTTCCAACAATATATTAAAAAAATTGGAAAAGCTGGTCACTGCCGCTGGAATGACCGATATTGATTTTGAAAACAAATTTGCCGCTATCAAAATCCATCTGGGCGAACCGGGAAATCTGGCTTATTTACGCCCTAACTATTCCAAGGTAATCGTCGATATGATCAAAGAAAAAGGCGGGAAGCCATTTCTTACTGACTGCAATACCCTTTACGTTGGTCGCCGAAAAGATGCCCTGGAGCATTTGGATGCCGCCTATGAAAATGGTTATAATCCGTTTGTCACTGGGTGCCACGTAATCATTGGCGACGGCTTAAAGGGGACTGACGATATTGAGGTGCCATTAGAAGGTGGCGAATGTGTAAAAAGTGCAAAAATCGGTCGGGCGATAATGGATGCGGATGTGTTTGTTTCGATGACGCATTTCAAAGGACATGAAAACACTGGTTTTGGTGGCGTCTTAAAGAACATTGGGATGGGCTGTGGTTCCCGTCGAGGAAAAATGGAAATGCATTCAAACAGCAAACCCTTTGTCAAAGAGAAGAAATGCCGTAGCTGCAAAATGTGTTCAAAAATCTGCGCATTTAGCGCTATCTCATATCGGGTCGAAGATGGAAAAGCCCGAATCAAGCCGGATACATGTGTCGGTTGTGGTCGCTGTATTGGCGTTTGTCCCTTTGATGCGATTTCGCCAAAATATGATGAAAGTAATGATATTCTCAACAAAAAAATTGCTGAATATACCAAGGCAGTAGTAACGGGTCGTCCCCAATTCCACATCAGTTTTGTCATCGATGTTTCACCCAACTGTGATTGTCACGTGGAAAATGATCTGCCAATCATCCAGGACGTCGGAATTTTTGCATCCGTGGACCCGGTTGCGCTGGATATGGCTTGTGCCGACGCCTGTAACAATGCCCGGATTCTCCGGGGCAGCTGCGCTGAAGAACGGATAGTCGAAAATGAAGTCCATGATCTGTCTGATCTGGATGTCTTCACATTGGTTCACCCGGATACAAACTGGAAGGTCTGCGTCGATCATGCCGTCAAGCTGGGTCTTGGCAACAAGGAATATGAAATTACCGAAGTTTAAATGCGGTTTTGATAGGGTTGCAAACTAGAAACCGATATCATGATTTCTTTCATATTTAGTGATTGACAAAGATAAAATAAATAGATATAATGACTCAAATAGTAAGCCTAGCAAGCTTAGAAAATAGAATAAAATAACTGCTATGACCAAGAGAAAGATGCCAAAAATTGTATTTAAGAGAGTTGGAGAATGGTGTGATTCCAATAGTACGATGGTATGTAATACTCACTTGCGAGTTGCCAACCTGAAAATTTACCCAATTAGTAGGGACGGCCGTAATCCATTAGGATGTCAACGTTAAATGACTATGGTTAGGTTCGTCTTGCGATCAGACCAGAAGAGGAATTAGTTGTAAAACTATTTCAAATTTAGAGTGGTACCGTGGATACTTATATCCGCCTCTGTTGTTATACAGAGGCGGATTTTTTTAGTTTGTAACGTTATAAAATTAAGTGTAATAAACAAACAAAAAGTAAGTACCGACAATTGTTAATCGTGTTGTACCCAAAGGGCAGACCCTGTGCATCAAGGCGAACAGGCGATAGCCTGTACGAATTGCAAGCATTCAACTGATTAACAATTGGTCGGTACGATTTACACGATAGTGTATATAATGGTCACGTCAAGTGAATTTATATAATTAGAAAATTAAACTATTAAAACATTTCAAGGAGGAAATTAAAAAATGGCAAAATTATTTTATGACGCAGATTGTAATCTGGGGTTACTCGATGGAAAAACTGTCGCAATTATTGGATACGGAAGTCAGGGGCATGCTCATGCGCTGAATCTGAAAGAATCAGGTGTGAATGTTATTGTTGGTCTTTATGAAGGCAGCAAATCCTGGCCAATCGCTGAAGAAGCTGGATTAAAAGTTATGACAGCCGCCGATGCCACCAAAGCAGCTGATATCGTCATGATTCTTCTTCCCGATGAAAGACAGGCAGCAATCTACAAAGAAAGCATTTTACCAAACCTTGAAGCAGGCAACAGCCTTGTATTTGCCCATGGTTTCAATATTCATTACGGTCAAATCATTCCACCAACGGATGTAAATGTGTTTATGATCGCACCAAAAGGACCAGGACATACAGTAAGAAGCCAATATCAGGAAGGCCGAGGGGTTCCATGTCTGATTGCAGTTTACCAGGATCCAACAGGTAATACCCATGATCTGGGACTAGCTTATGCTTCCGGAATCGGCGGCGGCCGTGCCGGTATCCTTGAAACAACTTTCAAAGAAGAAACCGAAACGGATCTTTTTGGTGAACAAGCGGTTCTTTGCGGTGGCGTAACTGCTCTAATGAAAGCTGGTTTTGATACCTTAGTAGAAGCCGGATACCAACCAGAAAGCGCATATTTCGAATGCGTCCATGAAATGAAATTGATCATCGATTTAGTTGTTCAGGGCGGATTAGGCTACATGCGTTATTCCATCAGTGATACAGCAGAATATGGTGACTACATCACTGGCAGCAAAATCATTACTGAAGACACCAAAAAAGCGATGAAGGGTGTTCTTAATGATATTCAGGATGGTACTTTTGCTCGTAACTGGATCCTTGAAAACCAGGCTAACCGACCATACTTCAATGCCGTAAGACGGATTGAAACTGAAACACAAGTTGAAAAAGTTGGTGCCGAATTACGAACCATGATGTCCTGGATCAAAAAATAATCGAGAGACTGATAAACTACCGTATCGATCAATTGTTAATCTGTTGAATGCGCGCAATTCGTACAGTTGCGAAATCAGTAAATCTGAATTTATTAGAAACTGTCCGCAACTGTTCGCCTTGAGGCACAGGGGCTGCCTTTTGGGTACAACATGCAAACAATTGTCGGTACTGCGTTATCCGTTCGACATAAATAAAAAGGCAGAAGTCCTTCTGCCTTTTTTTAAAACACAAAAACGAAAATTTATATAGAAAAACAAAATAATTAGGAGGAGATGTAATGAGCAGAATAGTAAAAATATTTGATACCACCCTTCGAGATGGGGAACAGTCACCGGGTTGCAGTATGAACCTGAAAGAAAAATTAGAGATGGCGAAACAACTCGAACGCTTGAGAATTGATGTCATTGAAGCAGGTTTTGCCATTGCATCTCCTGGTGACTTTGAGTCAGTTCAACTGGTTGCCAATGAAATTAAAAATGCTACCGTGGCCAGCCTGGCCAGAAGCACCGAAAAAGACATTACCACCGCCTATGAAGCCTTAAAAGGAGCGGTTAATCCCCGGATTCATTACTTTTTGGCAACTTCGGATATTCACATGGAGTACAAGTTGCGGATGTCCCCGGAAGCGGTTCTGGAAAAAGCCATTGCGATGGCTAAATTTGCCAGAAACCTTTGCGGCGAGGTTGAATTTTCGGCCGAAGATGCCTCCCGAACCCGACCAGAATTTTTATATCAGGTGCTGGAAGGGGTTATTAATGAAGGTGTTACCATTGTCAATGTACCGGATACAGTAGGGTACACCACCCCTGGTGAATATTTTAAATTTATTGAAGGGATTCGCAACAACGTGCCAAACATTGACAAGGCGACCATCTCGGTTCACGTTCATGACGATTTGGGGCTGGGTGTGGCCAACTCATTAGCGGCCATTCAGGCCGGTGCCGGTCAGGTGGAATGTACGGTTAACGGGATCGGTGAACGGGCTGGTAATGCGGCGCTGGAAGAAATTGTCATGGCACTCAAAACCCGTTATGATGTTTACCAGGTAGATACCAACATCGATACAACTCAGATCTATCGCTCCAGCCGCTTGTTATCTAAGTTGACAGGGGTTCGGGTACAGCCCAATAAAGCCATTGTCGGCGAAAATGCCTTTGCCCATGAGTCTGGTATTCATCAGCATGGCATGATGGCCAATAAGGAAACCTATGAAATCATGACGCCCGAATCGATTGGTTTAAAGGAAAACAAGATGGTGCTGGGAAAACATTCCGGTAAACACGCATTTGTCGATAAACTCGCATCTCTGGGTTATACCTTAAGTGATGATGAGGTCCTGGATTTATTTGATCAGTTCAAGGTATTGGCTGACAAGAAAAAAGTCATTTCTGATAAAGACATTTTAGCATTGGTTGAACAAAAACAATTGGCGATTCCAGAAGTTTATTCCCTCGATCGTTTTGTCATCAGCACCGGGAACACCATTTCGACTGCCGCGACAATTCGCTTAAGAAAAAATGGCAATCTCATCGAAGGCGTATCCTTGGCAGATGGACCGATCTCAGCCGGGTTTAAAGCCATCGGCGAACTGGTTGATTGTGGTGAACTGACCCTGATCGATTATGGGGTGACAGCGGTCACCGATGGCACCGATGCCCAGGGTGAAGCCCAGGTGAAAATTTCGGATGGCACCCATGTGTACCATGGTCGGGGACTGAGCACTGATATCATTGATGCCAGTTTAAAAGCTTATATTGATGCAGTAAACCAGATGCTTTATATACAAGAAACGCAAACAAGCGAAGCTCAGTAAAATCAGTTTAAATCCATAACAAGGGAGGACTTGGGATGTCAGAAAAAATATTAGTTTTTGATTCAACCTTAAGAGATGGAGCCCAAGCGGAGGGGATTTCGTTCTCGGTTGAAGACAAGATCCGAGTAATGGAAACCCTGGATAAAATGGGGGTTGATTATATCGAAGCCGGCAATCCCGGTTCGAACCCGAAAGACATCGAATTTTTTAATCGGATCAAAGGCGTGCAGCTTAACCACGCCAAACTGGTCGCCTTTGGCAGCACCCGCCGCGGGGGCATTGCCGTTGAGGACGATGCCAATTTAAAAGCCATTCTGGAAACCGGGACCCCGGGAGTCGCCATCTTCGGAAAAAGCTGGACCTTCCATATTACCGACATTATTAAAACGACGCTTGAAGAAAACCTCAAAATGATCGAAGAAACCATGGCCTATCTCAAAGCCCAGGGAAAAGATGTCACCTTTGATGCCGAGCACTTCTTTGACGGTTATAAAAATGATCCGGCTTACGCCATCGAAGCCTTACTGGCAGCACAAGAGGGGGGCGCAGATTGTCTGGCGCTCTGCGATACCAATGGTGGCACCCTGCCCTTTGAAATTCAGGAGATCGTCACCGATGTGCGAAACAAACTGAAAATCCCTCTGGGAATTCACTGCCATAACGATAGCGGGCTGGCTGTGGCTAATTCGCTGATGGCTGTTCACGCTGGTGCCCGGCAGGTTCAGGGAACCTTCCTGGGCTATGGTGAACGCTGCGGCAATGCCAATCTGGCCACGATTATCCCTAATCTCCAATTGAAAATGGGATTCTACTGTCTGGCCGCTGAAGAACTTTCAAAACTCACATCTTCGGCGATCCGAATTGCCGAAATTTCCAATTACGCTCTGACCGGACGAGAACCCTTTGTCGGAAAATCAGCCTTTGCCCATAAGGGCGGCATGCATATCGATGCGGTGATGAAAAATCCGGCGTCCTTTGAACATGTCTCACCAGAAACGGTTGGCAACGAACGACGGATTTTAATGTCCGAGGTTTCCGGTCGCAGCACCATTATTCAGTTAATTAATGAGGTGGATCCAAGTCTGACCAAGAAATCCGAAGAAACCACCCGGGTGATGGATCGCATCAAGGAACTGGAATACCAGGGTTATCAGTTTGAAGGCGCTGAAAGCAGTGTCAAACTGTTGATCCGTAAGGAACTGGGCTTGCACAAACCCTTCTTTACCCTGGAAGATTTCAAAACCATTGGCGAGCAAACCCACACCAAGGAAGCCCTCAGTTCTTCGGCCGTAGTAAAGATCAATGTCGATGGTCAATCGGAAATCAATGCCGCCGAAGGCGACGGACCGGTTAACGCCCTGGATAAGGCGCTCAGAAAAGCGCTGGAAGTCTTTTATCCCAAAATCAGCGAAGTCCGCCTGACTGACTTCAAGGTGCGCGTCATCGATTCCAAATCGGCCACCGCCTCCAAGGTTCGGGTGCTGATTGAAAGCTCCGACGGCAACGACATCTGGACCAACGTCGGCGTTTCCACCGATATTATCGAAGCCAGTCTGATCGCCCTGATCGACTCTATTGAATATAAGCTCTTAAGCGATGAGGAACGGGGAAAATAATTAACAAAATTACTATATCGGTTCAAGGGGCGAGGGTCTGCCCTTTGGGTATTATCAATCGCCCGCAAACGTAATTCTCACGACATCGTTCTGTTGGCGGGAACTTAAAATAACACATTCAAACTGACAGCAAAGCTTGGGGCAATCACACAATTGCCGGAAATGTTTACAACTCGGAAGGAGATGAGTGGCATTGGGAATGACAATGACTCAGAAAATATTAGCAGCCCATGCAGGATTAACAGAGGTAAAACCAGGCGATTTGATCATGGCCGACTTGGATCTCGTACTTGGAAATGATATAACCGCACCGGTAGCCATCAACGTCTTTGAAGGCATCAATGCAAAAACCGTGTTTGATAAAGATAAGGTGGCGCTGGTACCAGACCACTTCGCCCCTAATAAAGACATCAAAGCCGCTGAACAATGCAAGAAAATGAGAACCTTTGCCAGAGAGCATAAGATTACCAATTACTTTGAAATCGGCCAAATGGGTATTGAGCATACCCTGTTGCCCGAAAAAGGACTGGTCGTCACCGGCGATTTAGTTATCGGTGCCGATTCCCACACCTGTACCTACGGGGCACTAGGAGCCTTTTCAACCGGCGTCGGTAGTACCGATATGGCCGCCGGGATGGCAACCGGTAAAGCTTGGTTCAAAGTGCCAGCTGCCATTAAGATTGTCTTAACCGGAAAGCTGAATAAATACGTATCTGGTAAAGACGTAATCCTCCATATTATCGGTATGATCGGGGTGGATGGGGCTCTTTATCAGTCCATGGAATTTGTCGGCGACGGTATTGCCAACCTGACCATCGATGACCGCTTTACTATTGCCAACATGGCTATTGAAGCTGGTGCCAAAAACGGCATCTTCATGGTCGATGATCGAACGCTGGAATACGTGAAAGATCATTCCAAAAGAGAATTTACGGTTTACACCGCCGACGAAGATGCCGAATATGTTCGCACCATTTCAATCGACTTGTCAACCATCAAACCGACCGTTGCTTTTCCATCTTTGCCGGAAAATACCAAAACTACCGACGAAATCACCGAACCGATTGTGATTGATCAGGTGGTCATCGGCTCATGTACCAATGGACGACTGTCTGATTTTTCAAAAGCGGCCAAAATATTCGAAGGCCATCACGTGGCTAAAGGGGTTCGGGTGCTGATTATTCCCGCAACCCAGAAGATATATCTGCAATGTATGGAACTGGGTTACTTTAAAACCTTTGTGGAAGCTGGTGCCACCATCAGTGCGCCGACCTGCGGACCTTGCCTGGGTGGACACATGGGTATCCTGGCCGCTGGCGAGCGATGTCTGGCTACCACCAACCGTAACTTTGTCGGACGAATGGGTCATGTCGACTCCGAAGTTTATCTGGCCAACCCTGAGGTTGCAGCAGCGACTGCTATTTTAGGTCGGATAGCTGATCCCACCGAGTTATAGGAAAGAGGAAAGTACATGAAAGCACAAGGAAGCGTATTCAGATACGGAAGCAACGTTGACACCGACGTAATCATACCAGCACGATACTTAAATACCAGTGACCCTCAGGAACTGGCGCAACACTGTATGGAAGATATTGATGCTGATTTCATCAAAAATGTAAAAGATGGCGATATCATTGTAGCTGACAAAAACTTCGGTTGCGGATCGTCCCGGGAACATGCCCCCATTGCCATCAAGGCCGCCGGCATATCCTGTGTGATCGCCGCCGATTTTGCCCGAATCTTTTACCGCAATGCCATTAATATCGGTCTGCCGATTCTGGAATGTCCGGAAGCCGTCGCCGGGATTGAAGCCGGAGATGAAATAGCCGTGGATTTTGATACCGGTATCATCACCAATATTACCAAAAACACGACCTATCAGGGACAAGCTTTCCCCGAGTTTATGCAAAAAATCATCGTAGCTGGTGGCCTGGTCAACAGCATTAACAAAAATTTATAAAAACTACATTATACTAAATTATTCTGTAATTATTCATTCGCCGGAGCGAGGGTCTGCCCTTAGGGTATCTGTGATCGCCCGCAAACGTCATTCATTTAAAAACAGCATAATCACCAAATAAAACTTAAAGAGGAGAACACCATGAATTATAAAATAGCAGTAATCCCCGGAGACGGCATCGGCCCCGAAATTGTCGGAGCCAGTATTAAAGTCCTTGATAAAATCGCTGAAAAATATAACCATACCTTTAACTACACCGAAGTTCTGGCCGGTGGTGCCGCCATTGATGCCTGTGACAACCCCCTGCCTCAGGAAACGGTTGACGTCTGTTTAGCCAGCGATGCCGTGTTACTCGGCGCCCTGGGTGGACCAAAATGGGATAACTTACCTGGCGACAAACGACCAGAAGCCGGCCTGCTGGGTCTGCGAAAAGCCCTGGGTCTGTATGCCAACCTGAGACCAGCCATTCTTTATGATGAATTAAAAGCCGCCTGTCCCTTAAAACCAGAAATTATTGGGGACGGACTGGATATCATGGTTGTTCGTGAACTGACGGGTGATGTTTATTTCGGCGAAAAAGGCCGGGATGGCGACTTCGCTGCCTGGGATATTATGAAATACACCCGACCAGAAGTGCTGCGGATTGCTAAAAAAGCCTTTGAAATTGCCATGAAGCGAGACAAAAAAGTCACTAACGTGGACAAAGCCAATGTTCTGGAAGTATCCCGCTTCTGGAGAAGCTGTGTGGAAGAAGTCGCCAAAGACTATCCCGAAGTCGAACTGAACCATCTGTATGTCGACAATGCCGCCATGCAACTGGTCATTAACCCTAAACAATTTGATGTCATTGTCACCGGAAACCTGTTCGGCGATATCTTATCCGACGAAGCCAGCATGATTACTGGTTCTATCGGAATGTTGCCATCAGCCAGCATGGCCGACGGTAAATTCGGAATGTTTGAACCAATCCATGGTTCGGCTCCAGATATTGCCAACCAGAACAAAGCCAACCCGATTGCGACGATCGTTTCGGTTGCGATGATGCTACGTTATTCGCTGGATCTGATTGAAGAAGCCGATGTCATTGAAGCCGCTGTACAAAAAACCCTGGCTCAAGGATACCGCACCGGCGATATTTTCAGTGAGGGCATGACTCTGGTCGGCACCGTTGAAATGGGCCAAAAAATCATCGAAAATTTATAGAAGCCATTTACTATCAGGTTCGTAGGGGCGGTTATCAACCGCCCGCAAACCTGAACTGTATTAATTTGAAACCATCAAAACCACAAACGAAAGGAAATCAAATGAAAAGTGATCGTGTAAAAAAAGGTGTAGAAACAACTCCCCAGCGTTCTTTGTTCAAAGCCATGGGCTATATTGATGAAGAACTGGAGCAACCATTAATCGGAGTAGTCAATTCTTTTAATGAAATTATCCCCGGCCATATTCATTTAAATACCATCACCAAAGCGGTTAAAGAAGGCATCCGCATGGCGGGCGGAACACCCATCGAATTCCCGGCTATTGGCGTTTGTGACGGCATCGCCATGGGACATGTGGGGATGAAATATTCCCTGGCTTCCCGGGAAATCATTGCCGATTCCATTGAAATCATGGCCACTGCTCATTCCTTTGATGCACTGGTTTTGATTCCCAATTGCGATAAAATCGTCCCCGGGATGTTGATGGCAGCAGCCCGGCTCAATATTCCTGCCGTAGTCGTTAGTGGGGGACCAATGCTCACTGGTAAGGCTGTGGGACAAAAAGAAACCGATTTAAATACCGCCTTTGAAGCAGTTGGTGCTTTCAACGCTGGCAAAATCGATGAAAAAGAACTGAAATCTTTTGAAGATTCCGTTTGCCCCGGCTGTGGTTCTTGCTCGGGAATGTTTACCGCCAACAGCATGAACTGTTTAACCGAAGTGCTTGGAATGGGATTGCCTGGTAATGGTACCATTCCAGCTGTCTTTGCTGAACGAATCCGATTGGCTAAAAAAGCTGGCATTCAGGTTATGGAAATGTGGAAAAAGGACATCAAACCTCGGGATATCATGACCGATGCCAACTTTAGAAATGCCCTGGCCTGCGATATGGCTCTGGGTTGTTCTACTAACAGTATTCTCCACTTACCTGCCATTGCCAATGAAGCCGGGGTCTGCATTGACTTACAAGAAGTCAACGAGATTTCCGCCAAAACGCCTCATTTGTGTAAGCTGGCCCCAGCCGGAAACCACCATCTGGAAGATCTTTACTATGCTGGTGGGATTCAGGCAGTCATGAAAACATTGGCCGACGCCAAGCTGATTGACACCAGTTTAATGACGGTAACCGGAAAAACCATTGCTGAAAATCTGACTTGTGTGACGAATAAAAATCCGGAAGTCATCCGACCACTGGACAATCCCTATAGCAAAACCGGTGGTTTAGCGGTGCTGTTCGGAAACCTTGCCCCAGATGGCGGCGTTGTTAAACAGGGAGCCGTGGCACCAGAAATGTTAAAACATGAAGGTCCGGCCCGAGTGTTTAACTCCGAAGAAGAAGCCACCGCAGCCATTAAAGCAGGAAAAATTGTGGCTGGAGATGTCGTTGTCATCCGTTATGAAGGACCAAAAGGTGGCCCCGGGATGCGGGAAATGCTTTTCCCAACCTCTGCCATTGCCGGTATGGGTCTGGATAAAGATGTGGCCCTTATCACTGACGGTCGTTTTTCCGGAGCCACCCGTGGTGCTTGTATCGGACATGTATCTCCAGAAGCAGCCGCCGGCGGAACCATCGGTCTGATTGAAGAAGGCGACATTATTGCCATTGATATTGTCAACCGTTCCCTGGCAGTAAAGGTAGATGATGCCGTTCTGGCCGAACGAAAAGCTAACTGGGTTCCCATTGAACCAAAAATCAAAACTGGCTACCTGTCTCGCTATGCCAAACTGGTTACCTCCGCCTCCACGGGAGCCGTATTCGAAAAATAAAACATAATAATCAATGTTGTATATAAACGGTTCGTCGGGGCGAGGGTCTGCTCTTTGGGTATTATCAATCGCCCGCAACGTAATGTCAAAACAAACGTCAAGTGCTTGCCAGCCGTCCCGACGAACCACTATACCAATCAAAATACATAACAGCAGAAAGGAAGTGAAAATTTGGAAAACAAAAATTTATTATTAGGTTCGGAAATCACAGTACGTTGTTTGGAAGAACAGGGTATCAAGCATGTTTTTTCATTCCCCGGCGGTGTGGTTATTCCATTATTTGATGCTTTTTATCGATTAGATCACGATATTACCGAAATTGGTCCCTGCCACGAACAAAACGGTGTGCATGCCGCCGACGGTTACGCCAGAACAAGCGATACGGTGGGGGTCGCCATTACCACCTCCGGCCCGGGAGCAACCAATGCCATTACCGGGATTGCCAACGCTTACCTGGACTCGGTACCACTGGTTGTTATCACCGGTCAGGTGGCCTCACCACTGCTGGGTAAGGATTCCTTCCAGGAAATTGACATTACCAGCGTAACCATGCAGATAACCAAACATAACTATCTGATCACCAAGGTTGAAGATTTGGCTGACACAATCCGGGAGGCCTTTGTCATTGCCCAGTCGGGACGACCCGGACCTGTTGTAATCGATATCCCCAAAGACATATTTTTGGCCAAAACGCATTACGAAAAGATGTTTATTCCCAAATTGCGACAGATTTATCCGGAAATTATGGGATCACGGGTCTTTGAAGCGATTGCTGCCATCAATGCCGCCAAACGTCCAATGATCTATGCCGGGGGTGGGGTGCTTAAATCAAAAGCTCACGAAGAATTACTGGCTTTTGCGGAAAAAGCCGGAATCCCGGTGGCTAATTCATTAATGGGATTAGGGGGCATTCCCCGAGATCACGAGCTGTCCATGGGATTGGTCGGGATGCACGGTTTCCAGGAAACCAATCTGGCCGTCATCAATTCAGATTTGCTGATCGCCATTGGGGCCCGCTTTAGCGACCGGGTCACTGGTAATTGCGATGCCTTCGTCCGTGACAAGAAAATCATCCATATCGATGTGGATCCCACCGAATTCGCCAAAAACATTCCAGCTGAAATTCAGATTCAGGGAAACATCAAAGATGTTCTGCCACTACTGACTGAAGGGATTGAAGAAAAGTCTCATCCCGAATGGGTTGAAAAAATAAAAGGCTGGATTATTCCCTGTGCCGAAAAAGGGAACTATCATCCTAAGAACATCCTTAACACCATCAACGCCGCCTACCCGGAAGCCTTTGTGGTCACCGAGGTTGGTCAGCATCAAATGTGGGTAGGACAATACTGGAACGTCAAGCGTCCGGCTCAATTTATTACCTCCGGTGGTTTAGGTACCATGGGCTACGGCCTGGGTGCTTCTATCGGAGTCAAACTGGCTAATCCCGATGCCGATGTGCTGCTGGTAGCTGGGGATGGCAGCTTTCGAATGAACTGTCAGGAGCTGATCACCGTCAGTAAATATAAGATTCCTTTAAAAATCTTCCTCTTTGACAACGAAGCACTGGGGATGGTTCGACAATGGCAAAAGCTGTTCAATGACAAACGCTATGCTCAAACCGATATCGTTCAATGTACCGACTACATCATGCTGGCCGCCGCCAGCGGGATTCCCGGTTACAAGGTCACTAACATGGAAGAACTGGAAAACACTCTCGAAGAAATTAAAGACCAACAGGGACCGTTACTGGTTCATGTCAAAATTTCCAATGAAGAAGGGGTTTACCCCATCGTTCCGGCCGGCTGTGCCATCGACGAAATTTATTACGAATAGCCAGAGATAAAGACAATGATAAACAAAAAATCACCGTGATTGAAAACATCACGGTGATTTTTTCTGTCGATCTATTATTAGCATGTAGATGAACCGTATTCGCCCAGACACCGACGAACCAATCTAGAAAGAGTAGGAAAGAATTAGGTTGTGTTCTTTATGATTTGGAAATGCCCCGCATTGATTTCTTTTTAATTAGACGCTACAATGGTTATCAAGATACCAGTCGAAAGTGCTATTGACAGCTTCAATAATCGGATTACAAATTTGTTAATAAGTATTAGTTACTAGTAAATATTGATAGTATTTTGGAAATAAAAATTGTATAATACTGGTTATAATGATGAATGCAATTTGATAAATTGACTAGAAAATCAGCGTTATGAGGCAAAAAATTATTTGATTTTGAAAGGAGCGATAATTTGATTCAAGCGCGAAAAATAAACGATGACTAAAATCGAATTTCACAAATGCATTTGACAAAATCTTATCTTAATTACGCAACAAAAGGAGCGAAGCTATATGAAATGGATTTATGATATGAAGATCACCCGGAAACTGGTTATTAGTTTTATACTAGTGTCTTTGGTGGCGGGTATTGTCGGATTAATTGGAGTTGTTAATCTGTTTAAAATTAATACAACGTATATTGATACCTATAATAATGTAACCACTGCCCATATGAGTACCGGAAACTTGCTTTCAAGTCTGGAAAAGATGAAATATGAATTGGTTGATATAATTCTGGAATCAGATGTAGATCAGATCAAGCAAGATGCGGAAGATATTGCTGCTGATAAAGAAGTTATCAGCAGCTCGATGGATCAATTTGAAGCGACAATAAGCAATGAAGAATTGCAAGTCGAATTTGCTAAACTTAAAACAACCATTGCCAATGTTGAAAAACAGATTGATACTGTTATTGGTCTGGCACTGGAAAATAAAGATACAGAAGCATTCGCGATGTTAGATGAAACCTCGGTATTAACAGCTTCATTTGAAACAGCAGCTTCAGAAATGGGTGATTTAATTAAAATGAAGGCTGATTCAGGGACAGACCAAATCAATGAAAACACTGGTGATACCTATGCCTCAGTTACGCTTATGTCGGTGGTCACAATTTTGGGGATGATTTTGGCTATTTCACTTGGCATCTTTTTAAGCAAGATTATTGGAAAACCAATACAAAAGGTGTCAGAAAGTCTGAACGAGATGAACCAGGGTCATTTTGTTATGCGTCTTAAAATGAATCAAAAAGATGAAATTGGCGAGATGGCTGATGCCTTGGATACCTTCTCAGAGAGTATCCAGACGGTTATTGTTGGTACTTTGAATAATGTGTCAGCTGGGGACGTCAGTGCTGACATTGTTCCCAGAGATGATCAAGACGAATTGGCACCAGCTCTTATCCAGATTATCGAAACCATCCGGGCGCTGGTTAATGAAGCAAACATGCTTTCTGCCGCTGCCGTGGCTGGAAAACTGAACACCAGAGGCGATGTGAATGCCTTTACTGGCGGGTACCGACAAATTGTTGAAGGGGTTAATGCGACTCTGGATGCGGTGGTTGGTCCGCTGAATGTAGCAGCCGACTATGTTGAACAGATCAGTCGAGGTATTATCCCTGAAAAGATCACGGATACCTACAATGGCGATTTTAACATCATTAAAAATAATTTAAATACCTGTATTGACGGCTTAAGCGCATTATCAGAAGGTAAGCGTATTCTTGAAAAGATGAGCGTCAATGATTTTTCAGAGGAAATGACGGGTCAATATCTGGGCATTTACGCGGATATTGCCGATGCCATTAATGCTGTTCATGAGCGTTTCATCCGGGTGGTCAATATTGCTACTCATATTGCCGCAGGTGATATGAGCGACCTGGAAACCTTGAAACAGATTGGCAAGCGAAGTGAAAATGATAGCTTAAACCCAAGCTTGATGGCCATGATCGAAAATATTCTAAGTCTGGTTCAGGAAACTGAAAGCATGGCCAGTATTGCTGTAGAAGGAGATTTGGCAAATCGGGGCGATGTATCCAAATTTCAGGGAGAATTTGCAAAGGTCATCGATGGATTTAATCAAACACTGGATGCCATTATTCAGCCGTTGACTGAAGCAGCCAGCATTCTGGATTTATTAGCGACTGGAAATCTAAAAATTACGATGGAAGGTAATTATCAAGGGGATCATGCCAAGATCAAGAATGCTTTGAATAATACGATTGTCTTTTTGAAACGCTATGTCGACGAAATTTCGGAAACTCTGGAAGCCATGGGTCAGGGAAGTTTAAATCAGGAAATTACCACTGAATACCTTGGTGACTTTCTGCCAATTAAAACATCACTTAACGCAATTAATGAAAAACTCAGCCAAACCATGAAGGAGATTAATGACGCTGCAGGACAAGTAGAGATGGGCGCAAAACAGATTTCGGATGGAGGACAGAACCTGTCACAGGGAACCACCGAGCAGGCAAGTTCAATTCAGGAATTAACGGCTTCCATTGAAGAAGTGGCAGCAGAAACCAAGCGAAATGCCATGAATGCTAATCAGGCCAACGAGTTAGCTGTCAGAGTGAGAAAAAATGCTGAAGTTGGAAATGCTCAGATGGAAAATATGGTTACAGCGATGGATGAAATCAGCGACTCATCCAACAACATTTCCAAAATTATCAAAGTAATTGATGACATTGCCTTCCAGACTAATATTCTGGCACTGAATGCCGCAGTGGAAGCGGCTCGGGCAGGTCAGCATGGTAAAGGCTTTGCTGTGGTAGCGGAAGAGGTCAGAACGCTGGCTGCCAGAAGCGCCGAAGCAGCAAAAGAAACCACTGGTTTAATTGAAGGTTCCATTGACAAAGTGGAAGTCGGAACCAAAATTGCAGATGAAACCGCCGAAAGTCTTAAAGAAATACTAAATGAAATTGAGCAGGTAACCGGTCTTGTTGGTAGTATCGCTCAGGCGTCCAATGATCAAGCTTCCGAAATTGCTCAAATCACCCAGGGCATTGAACAAGTTTCTCAGGTGGTGCAAACCAATTCTGCTACAGCAGAAGAAAGTGCCGCCGCCAGCGAAGAATTATCTAGTCAGGCCGAGATGCTCAAACAAATGGTAGGTGTCTTTGAATTAAAAAGTGTCGGGGGCGCCAAAAGAGCTGAGAATCGATTTGTAGAAAAGAAAGCGATAAAAATAGCTACGGATATTTCATTTGAACCCAGAATTGTTTTGGATGACAACGACAAATATTAAGGAATGAAGTGACAATCTAAATTAGATTTTGGCAGATGATCGTGTCTGATACGATTTGATTTGTTCCAAATAAGATAAAAAAACTTTGCAATCATCAGTCTTTGATAAGGCGTGACGGCAGAGTTTTTTTTATGGAACTGGGTTTAATTAATGCAGATTGAAGTGATGGGTCAAATTTAAATATTTACAAAAATTCTGTCACAGCACTTGCCACACGTTGAACAGGATACCTTTCTGTGTTAAAATGAATAGAATTAAACATCTTATAAATACAAATCTTATTAACTGTTGAGAAGGGATTTGCATGGATACGAATAGAATTAACACCGAATTTATTGAACGTTATGGCAATAAAGAAATGTTGGCCGTGGAAAAGCAGTCCGCCGCGTGGATAAAAATTGGCGTATGTCTTTTTTTATATGGAATTACGATGTTAATACAATTTAAATTTCGATCATTATTTGATATAAACATGAGTGGCGTGGCGGCCCAGCTGCAGGTAATCGTTTCAACCTATTTGGTTATTTCAGTAAAAAAACAAGGATATCCGATTGCCATTGCGATGAATATGGTGGTCGCTTTAATGGTAGCAATTCTCGTTTTCGGTAACGGAAACATGAATGCTGTACCAGGTATTATCGTTCCAATCTGTACAATTATTACAATTAGCATTATTTCTTACTATCGGAAGGGGCTGGATGCTAAGCTGGAAGAAGTTTCAAAACAAAAAGAAGAACTGACAGTCTTATATGAGGAACTGGCAACCTCAGAAAAAGAAATTATCAAACAGAACATTCAGCTGACAGAATACAATAATGAAATGAAGAAAAAAGAGATCAGACAAAATTATTTTGCCTATATTGATATCTTAACCGAAATTCCCAATCGTAAAATGATCATTGAAAAACTGGATCATTTGGTGATGCTTGCTCGCAATGAAGAAATGAGTTTTGCCGTCGTTTTTATGGATTTAGATAATTTTAAACGGATCAATACCGCTAATGGCTATCATATTGGCGATTTATTACTAAAAGCGATTGTGGCAAAAATTAAAGGGATCATTTATGAAGAGGATACACTGGGACGTCTGGGCAGCGATGAATTTGCGTTAATCATTCAACATAATCTGACCGAAGCAAAAATCTATGACTATGTGGAAAGAATCAGACTAGCGTTGTTGGAGCCTTTTACGATCGAAAATATAGAATTTAATATCAAGGCAAGTTTTGGAATTTCTATTTTCCCCCGTGATGGGACTAACTCGGAAGAAATATTAAACTATGCTGATACGGCAATGTGTAAAGCGAAAGAAAACCGAAGGTAGAAACATGATATTGAAAAAAGAACGTCAAGATGTGGTTAAATACTGTCGGAAAATGATTACAACTGGTTTGACCAAAGGTACTGGTGGGAACATTAGTATTTATAGTCGGGAATTGAGTTTGATGGCAATCAGCCCCAGTGGGATTGATTATTTTGAAACTGAACCGGAAGATGTGGTAGTCATGGATCTGGATGGGAGAATTGTCGACGGTGAGCGAAAACCGTCCAGTGAACAGGCATTGCATCGGATTTTCTATGTCAAACGAAATGATATTAATGCCGTTGTACACACCCACTCTGTTTATTCGACCGTTCTGGCAACCTTGAGACAGCCACTTCCAGCATCCAGTTACCTGGTTGCATATTCAGGTCTGGATGTGCGGTGTGCCAATTATGCTTCTTTTGGAACCGATGAACTGGCACAAGTGACCTATCAGGCAATGGTTGACCGCTACGCCGTATTAATGGCCAATCATGGTTTGCTGACAGGGAGCAAAGATATCCTCAACGCATTTAATATTGCCGAGCAGATCGAACACTGTGCTGAAGTTTATGTTAAGGCAAGGTCAATCGGTCAGCCAGTGATTTTAGATGAAGCAGAAATGAAGCAGATGATTGTTAAGTTTAACAGTTCCTATGGCCAGAAAACAGTTAAAACAGGATAAAAAATATATAAGCGAAAGTCTTGCAGGTTGAACCAAGAATTGGTTACTGTAGGGCTTTTTTTATGATTACACCAGAATCAGCTGATATTGTAATGATTCTAAAAAATCGATCGATATGATATAATCGTCATTAAAGTGAATAAATTGCTAAGGCATTAATTTTTGGAGGATAGTGTGGGGATTAAATTTAAAGAGATGGTCGTGATGACCTTGTTTGTTGCCTTACTGGGTGGAACCATCGGCGGGATAACCTGGGTGCTTTTGTATATCATGAATATGGGCATTAATTTTGTATGGACGGACGTCAGGAATCTAATTAATTTTACCCTCTACCCGGTGATTGTTTGTGCATTTGGCGGTCTGCTGATTGGTCTTTGGGAGAAACGATTTGGTCCTTATCCCCGGGAAATGGCGGAAATTTTAAAGGATGTCAAAAAAGGCGAAAAGATACCCTACAATAATTTGCATATTATCGGGATTTCGGCATTGTTGCCGCTAATTTTTGGTGGTAGTCTGGGGCCAGAAGCGGGATTAACCGGCGTAATTGTTGGCTTATGTTTCTGGTTTTCAGATCGCTTTAAATTTATTTCTGCGGAGATGGAAGAATTGCCTCAGGTTGGGATGGCAGCAACCATCGGGGTTATTTTTGGCTCCCCGTTGTTTGCCTTTGTCAATCAGATTGAAGATGAAAACAAACCGACAGTAATTCCCAAAAATCTAAAAATGATGATGTACTTTGTTGGAATTATCAGCGGATATGGGGTATTAACATTACTACAGAATTTACTAGGCGGACGGTTGGGCTTGGGGCGTTTTCCAGCCATCGAAAAGATAACAGCTGTCGAATGGGCAGCGGTCATTCCCTTGGCGCTTATCGGGGTGGCAGCGGGAATGCTATATTATCTATTTATGAAAATGACTAAAGCAGCGGTAAAACCATTGGCGAAGAACATCGTAACCCGAGGCATCATTGGCGGAATTATTCTGGGTACAGTGGGAATATTTTTGCCTTATACCATGTTTTCTGGTGAGCATGAAATGGTCGAGGTCATGAACGCCTGGCAGGGTATGGGCTTTGCGGTGCTTCTTTTATCAGGGACGATAAAACTCTTGATGGGCAATATCTGTCATGAAATGGGCTGGCGGGGTGGGAACATTTTCCCAACAATTTTTTCGGGCGTTTCCATTGGTTATGCTTGTGCGTTGATACTGCCCGTTGATCCGATTTTTTGTGTCGCAGTGGTGACTGCGGCGCTGACTGCCACCGTCATGCGAAAACCGCTGGCAGTGATTTTACTGCTGCTGATTTGCTTTCCTGTTAATGGAATTATTCCAATGACTATTGGTGCAGTCATTGGTGGTGCTATCCCGGTGCCAAAATTTTTAGGACTGGAGGTACCAGAATAAATCTTGAAATAAAAAAGTGCTTCTTTAATGAGGTATTTCAGACCGATGACAAAGATCCAGATTATCGTGGATAAAAAAAATTATGAAATCACCGTCAGTTTTATAATGAGGTGATTTCAACAGATTATATGCTATTTGTGTATGTTCGTCCTGAAATACAGATACTCAAACATACAAACTTGTTTTTTTAAAACGAAAATTTTATATGCACATCATTAAAACCATATTGTAAATACCAGCCCCAAGTAGACCACCAACAATTGGGCCAACAATGGGAATCCAGGCATAGGACCAATCAGAATCTCTTTTTCCTGGTATTGGTAGAATTGCATGGGCAATTCTCGGTCCTAAATCTCTTGCGGGATTAATGGCATAACCTGTTGGACCTCCTAAGCTAAGTCCAATTGCCCAGATTAAAAAACCTGTTGCCAAAGCTCCAAGAGCACCTATGTTATTGTTCACATTAGAAATACCAAGAATACCAATCAGCAACATGGCTGTTCCAATAATCTCGGTAATCAGGTTCCATAGCTTGCTACGAATAGCTGGCCCGGTTGCAAAAACACCAAGTTTTCCATCGGGATCTTCCGTTTGAGAAAAATGTTCATGATAAGCCAAATAAACAACAATAGCTCCAAGAAATGCTCCTAACATTTGAGCGCCGATGTACCAGGGAACTAAAGTCCATGGAAATGACCCAATCGCTGCCAGTGAAATTGTAACCGCAGGATTCAAATGAGCTCCCCCGATCCATCCGACGACGTAAACTGCTATAGCGACTGCAAAACCCCAGCCAGCTGTAATAACAATCCAACCACTGGAATTCCCCTTTGTTTTGCTGAGAACTACATTTGCTACAACACCATCACCAAGAATAATGAGAATCATCGTACCAATCACTTCTGAAATAATCATTGCCAAGTCTGACATGCTATTCTACCTCCTAAAACAATAATTTGTTCCTTATGTTTGGTTATATAGCCTTTTTATTTCCGGGCAAACACTTTAGCCTAAAATTCTGAAAATACGGATGTATTTTATTGGGATTATCAGCGGATACAGGGTATTAACATTACTACAGAATTAATTAGGCGAGGTGAAATTATGTGGCTTAAATTAAAAAAGAACCTGGTAATGATCTTGATTGTCGCATTTTTAGGTGCGGTTATCGGTGGAATTACCTGGCTGTTACTCTTTCTTTTAAACCTTGGCATTGATTTCTTATGGTCGTTTTTACCTGAACATATTGATTGTGCTTTTTATCCACTGGTGATCTGCGCTGTGGGTGGACTTTTAGTTGGTTTATGGGAAAAGAAGTTTGGACCCTATCCCAGAGAACTTACGGAAATTGTGAATGAAATAAAAAGTGGTAAAAAAATCCCCTACAATAATTTGCATATTATTGGATTGGCCGCCCTGCTGCCACTGATTTTTGGTGGCAGCCTGGGGCCGGAAGCCGGTTTGTCTGGGATTATTGTGGGTTTATGTTACTGGTTCTCTGATAAATTCAAATACACCATTCAGGAGGTTGAGGAAATTGCCGAAATTGGAATGGCGGCCACGATTGGGGTGATTTTTAATTCGCCGTTATTTGGTTTTGTCAATCAGATCGAAGATGATAACAGTCTGAGTCAGATTCCCAAAAACACAAAAATGCTATTGTATTTCGTCGGTATCATTGGTGGTTTTGGGGCTTTCCGTTTTTTGTCCAACACCATCGGCGGGGGATCGGGTTTGGGAAACTTTCCCGCCATCGAAACTCTGGGAACCACTGAGTGGACAATGGTGATTCCCTTGGCTCTGGTTGGGAGTTTGCTGGGGATGCTTTATTTTGTTTTTAAGGGCGTGGTTAAATTTGCAGTTCGCCCGCTGAAAGATAAAGTGGTCGTGAAAGCTGTTCTTGCCGGTGCGATTCTTGGGGGCGTGGGGATTCTATTACCCTATACCATGTTCTCGGGTGAACATCAAATGGAAGAATTGATGCATGGTTGGGAAACAATTGGGGTGGCATTGCTCTTTGTGACTGCTTTAGTTAAGCTGCTTATTACCAATGTCTGTCTGGAAATGGGCTGGCGGGGCGGACATATTTTTCCAGTGATATTTGCCGGAACCGCCATCGGTTATGCTTTGGCGATTATCCTACCCATTGATCCGATCTTTTGTGTAGCGGTGGTAACAGCCGCCCTGACCAGCGCCATTCTGCGAAAACCGCTGGCAGTTATCCTGCTGCTGCTGATTATGTTTCCAGTTAGTGCCATTATTCCCATGGCCATCGGGGCGGTCATCGGCGGCGCCATTCCGATCCCTAAATTTGCAGGAGCGGGAGCATCGGAATAAATCTTAAAATCAATAAAAAAGATGCCAACTTTTGGGGAGGCATCTTTTTATTGGGAAAATTAATTTAATGAATCGTTTCTAGGCCTGGGTTGACATGGTGGATGCAAAAAGGGCAATACCACCGACGATTAAATAAATACCGGCAATGATTGAGAACGCGAATAACATGACGTATGGGTTAAAAAGAAAGAAAAATCCAAGAATAGTATTAATAATCCCTGCCGCCAGAAGCCATCCGGTGCCAGCACCACCTTGTTTTTTTAATAGTGAAGAAGCAGTAATTTGATTAATGCCGGTAAACAGGGTCATAAATGCCAGCATAAAACCGAAGGTTTCAGCTCGGGCTAATGCTGGAGCAAAAATCAGCATAAATCCAAGAATTACTGCCATAATACCTGAAGTAAGATTCCAGCCGTTTTTAATCTCACTCTTGGCATAATCATAAATAATAAATACGCCATATACCATCAGACCAATGACGAAGATCCAGATCATCATGGAGACGAAGAACTGCGGAGCGATAAACACCCCAATACCCAGAAGAACCATGATAATGGAGGCCGCAATACCTAATCCTTTGTGGCCCTTAGTTACATTACCTACAACGTTTTCCATTTTTCTACCTCCTAATTTTGAAAATTTTGTAATGAGTAATAACAATAATCACTCTTTTTACTAGATGCCCAATTATTTGATGTTTAAACAAAAAAAAATTTAGCGTTGTAAAAACAAAAAAATGGGTAGATAATTCACATGGACATAAGCTTTATAAACAACGAAAATTTAGAAAAAGCATGGTATATCAGAAGTGATATACAGAAGGGAGAGAAAAATGCGCGGCCCTATTGATTATATTGTATTGGAGTTTGTAGGAAACCAGTTTAAAGGAGAGGTGTTGGATGCCTTGACTGATGCGGTCAATAAAAAGATCATAAACGTATTGGATATTGCACTGATTCACAAAGATAATGAAGGTAATGTCACTGCCATGGAATTGAGTAATGTGGACAATGAATTAGCCCGGGCTATTGATGCAACTCACAAAGAGAATAAAGGGTTTATTTCGATTGAGGATAAAGAAGAAGTGGGGGAACTGTTGGATCTAAACAATTCGGCGGGATTGTTGATTATTGAACAATTGTGGGCAAAGGATTTAAAAAAAGCGCTGCTGAAAGCCAATGGCAGACTAGTATCAGAAGGCCGGATCCATCCGGATGCAGCAGCAGAATTAGATAAAGAGGAGGAAATTTAAATGGGTGGATTACTAAGAGGTATGGCACGAACCGCAGTTGTAGCGGGAACTGCTACCGCAGTATCAAATAATGTCAGTCGCCGTCAGTCGCAACGGTTTGCACAAAAAGATCAGGAGGCCTATGCGCAACAACAGCAGGCATATCAACAGCAACAGGTATATCAGCCGCAAAGTTACCAGGAAGATGCAGATGTTGATGAACAATTGGAACAATTGACTAAACTTGGGCAGTTGCGTGATCAGGGCATTTTAACCCAACAGGAGTTTGACGCTAAGAAGAGACAAATTCTGGGATTATAGTCAGAATGTGCGTTCATGTATAATTTCAATGAGCTGCTGATTCTCTTTACGGTAATCCTGTTGCTGGTGGTAGTTTTTAGCTTTATAAATGAAAAAACTATAAAACTTCCTTATGAAATTGGGCTGGTTGTGTTTGGATTGGGATTTTCACTAATTATGATTTTAATTCAAAAATTGAATGTCATTACTATTCCCACAGAAATATTGGATCTGCTCAGGCAATTCAATTTCAATGATTTTCTGATTCATGGGGTCTTGTGTTTTATGTTATTCAGTGGAGCATCCCGGATCAAATTCAGTGATTTCAATGAGGATAAGTTCCTTATTGGAAAAATGGCGATATTAGGTACATTACTGTCAATTTTAGTATATGGGATGCTTTTTTATGGGTTAGGCTATTTACTCCAAATGAATATGAGTTTTTTGGAAGCCTTTATTCTGGGTTCTGTTGTGGCACCTTCTGACCCAATCTCAGCCATGAGTATTCTCAGTAAAGTAGGATTGCCTCATCGGTTGTCCCTGATTATTGAAGGGGAGTCGCTGTTCAATGACGGCGTGGCGGTAGCAATTTTTGCTACCCTAATGAGCATTTTAGAACAAACCGCCCAGGATATTTCACTGGGCGGATTTGTCTGGGGATTGACCACGGATATTTTAGGCGCCATCGGGGTTGGTTTAATTGTATCTTTTTTATTGTTTCAGATTTTCAGATATTCGGAGAATCGTTACATTAAAGTATTAACCAGTCTCTTAACTGTGATGTTGGCTTATCTGCTTTGCGAGCATCTTGGTTTTTCAGGACCAATTGCCGCCGTGATCTGTGGACTTTTTTATGCCACCGGAATTGCCGGACAGCAGAAAAAAGGAGTGGGTTTGAAAAACAGAGAAGTGCATGATTTATTTTACGCCTTCTGGAGCGTTATTGATAACCTCTTAAACGGAATCCTGTTTCTTCTGGTGGGTCTTTTATTTGTGGACACCCGAAATCTGGAAAGCTTTTCAAATATTGGAATTCTGGCCATCGTTGTCGGTTCGATTTTCATTAATACCATTTCCCGGTCAGCTGGGGTTTTTGGAAATGTGGTTTTTGCCAAGAAATTGCCCCTTGATATGTCAAAGTTCAGTTACACAATTTTTTTCACCTGGGCAGGATTAAAAGGTGGACTTTGTCTGGCGCTGGTTATGGGAACTGGAACATCGCTATCTACTGAAACCTATAACATTTTTCTGGCTGCTACCTATGCCATCGTTTTGTTCACCACGGTATTTCAGGGTCTCACTATAGGTAAGGTTTATGAAAAACTGAAATAAGCAGAGATTTAAATGGAGGTGAATGATGAAAAGAATCGTAAGCAATATTAAAAACAATTCGAAGTTTATAATCAATGTATTATTAATTGTGATTCAATTGGTTTTTTTTGGGATACTCATTTACAAATTCAGGGAGCATGCTTTAGCAGCCTATTGGGTAGTTGAAGCCATTGCTATTTTAGTGGTGCTTTATATTATTTATCAGAATAAGTCAGCTTCTTATAAAATTTCCTGGATTGTTTTTGTATTAATCTTGCCGATCGCGGGCATTCTACTCTTTCTTCTGTGGGGAGAAAGTCGGATTTCCGAAAAATCGATGAATTTTTTGAACACCATCGATAAAAACACCTTTGGTAAACTCCAGCAAAATAAGGATGTCTATCATGAGATAAAAGATCCTGGGATTAAAAAACAGGTTGATTTAGTTAGTCACCTGGGGGATACGCCGGTTTGGAAAAACACTAAAACAGAGTATTTAAAACTGGGAGAGATTATGCATCAGGCTAATCTTGATATTATTAATCAAGCTGAAAAATTCATTTTTCTTGAATACTTCATTGTTACCGCAGGAAAAATGTATGATGAATTAATGGCGGCCTTATACGCAAAAGCGGAAGCAGGTGTTGAAGTGCGGATGATGGTTGATGCAGGCGGTAGCATGACAACTATGCCTAAGGATTTTTTTAAAACCTGTGCGGAGCATAAGATTCAATGCGTTCCTTTTAATCCGCTGTCGGCATCACTTTATCGGTTTATCAGCTTTCGGGATCATCGAAAAATGACGATTGTGGACGGTAATATAGCCATTGCCGGTGGTATTAACATTGGGGATGAATATATCAATGAAATAGAAGTCCATGGGCATTGGAAAGATATGGCATTGTGCATTGAAGGCGACGCTGTATACAGCATGACGGCCATGTTTCTCAACATGTGGGAGTATGTCACCAAAGAACAGACAGCGTTGGAGGATTATCGGGGAACCAAGGAGAGCCCTCAGACCGATGAATTTGTGATGCCATTCTGTGATGGCCCGATGAATAATAAAGAACCCATTCAGAATACCTATATGAATCTTTTTGTCAATGCCAAACGATATATTTACATCACAACGCCGTATCTCATTTTAGATACAGATCTCACAAATTGTATCTTAATGGCAGCAAGAAGCGGGGTGGATGTTCGAATTATCACTCCAGGAATACCGGATCAAAAAATAGTTTATGCAACAACCCGATCATTTTATGGCACACTTTTAGCTGAAGGGGTACGGATTTATGAGTACACACCGGGATTCCTTCATGGTAAGGTGCTGGTTACCGATGATGACGTCGCCATTGTGGGATCAATTAACATGGATTATCGCAGTCTGACCTGGAATTATGAATATGGAACCTGGATTCATAATTCTAAAACGGTGATGGATATCAAAGAAGATTTGTTAGGCATTATTGAAGTAAGTCATGAGGTTTTATACTCGGACTGGAAGAAGTCGAACTTCCTGAAAAAGGTGGGTCAATCAATTTTAAGAATTACAGCACCGTTGATGTAGTGTGTTTTTACTGCAATAAAATACTGAAAAACCATCAGAAAACGAAATGCGATGGAAGTTATATTATTTAACTTCCATCGCATTTATTTGTACGGTCGGCATCGGCCAATCTAAATATTAAAAAATGTGTAGACAAGCATTGTTATAATCAAAAATTGACCGTGGGGAGAACAGCATTTATTTTGAAACATTTACTTCAGTCCAGGCACGATTGTAAATTTCTAAAATATCACTGGGTAGATCTTTAAAAATCTCACAGCGGGCTAGATCTTCTTTAGTAATATTAAAGGCGGTGTTTTTTTGCCAGCTTTCATCAAGCAAGCCAATCGCCTGGGTGACCGGGGTTGAGTAACCAACGTATTCGACATTTTTGGCAGCCACTTCCGGTGTCAGCATGTAATTGATGAATTGTTCGGCCAGTTCCGGGTTCTGGGAATTTTTGGGAATAACAAAATTATCATAAAAAGCATTGGAACCTTCTTTGGGAACGGCAAAAGCCAAGGAGTCATTATCACTCATAATAATCGACGCATCCCCGGAGTAGACCACTGCCATGGCAGCATCTTTGGTAGCCATCAGGCTTTTAACGTTGTCAGTCACATAGGCCATTACTAGGGGCTTTTGCACAATGAGGGCATCCCGGGCTGCATTGATATTGACTTCATTGGTTTCGTTCATGGAAAAGCCCAGCCGTTTTAGGGAGGCACCCATACTGTCCCGGATGCTGTCGTACATTAAAATCTTAGACGCATATTTGTCATTCCATAAAATATTCCAGCTGTCCACCGGGTCGGTCACCTGATCGGTGTTATAAATAATCCCTAAGACGCCATAGAAATAAGGAACCGAATACTGATTGTCGGGATCGAAGGGCAGGTTTAAGGCAGTGATATCAATATTGGCAAGGTTGGGGATGTTTTCTTTGCTGATCGGACGCAACATCTCTTCTTTGATCAGGCGTTCAATCATGTAATCCGACGGTACCAATACATCATAGGTATCCGATGAGTTTTTAACCTTGACGTACATGTCTTCGTTAGAGGTATAGGTTTCATAATTGACCCGACAATTATATTCTTCTTCAAATTGGGCAATAATTTCGGGATCCATATAATCGCCCCAATTGTAAACATTGAGGACTGCTCGATCGTCTGATGCGCAGCCGCCAAGCATTAGCGGCAGGCATAGAACAGCTAAGACTAATAAGATTTTTTTCATTCTATTCTCCTTTTAAATTTTTCTATTCGATTAAATAAATAACTGCTAAATTTGTTTGATCCCTTTTTCGCTGCGGATATTGATGATGATCAATAAAAGCATGATACAACCAAACATAATCGTGGACAGGGCATTAATTTTGGGATTAATACCGGCCTTGGCCATGGAGTAAATGGTGATCGACAGGTTACTCACGCCGTTACCGGTGGTAAAGAAACTGATCACAAAATCATCAATGGACAGAGTAAAGGCGATTAGTGCTCCCGAGGTAACACCCGGTAGAATCTCAGGAAAGAGAACCTTCCAGAAGGCATATCTGGGGGTAGCACCCAAATCAAGGGCGGCATCAAAGATATTCTCCGGCAGTCGGCTGAACCGGGGCATGACGGATAAAATCACATAGGGGATACAAAAGGTGATATGAGCAATAATCACAGTGGTCAGCCCCATTTTCATGCCAGCAAAAATAAATAGCGACATCAGGGTGATGCCCATAACAATATCCGGCACCAGCACCGGGATATTATTCATAAACAGATAGGGCTTTTTAAGTCGCGAACGCATTTGATAAATACCCAAAGCCGACAAAGTACCGACCACCGTGGAAACGGCGGTGGCTACCAGCGCAATGACGATGGTATAGTACAGCGCCTGCAGGATATAACGATCCTGAAAAAGCATGACATACCATTTTAAGGTAAAACCGGACCAGGAACCCATAATTTTTGAATCGTTAAAAGAATAAATAATCAGGACCAAAATAGGCGCGTACAAAAACAGCAAAATGAAACCAAAGGCGAGATTCTTAAACAGCTTTCTCATAAGATTTGGCCTCCTGTATCAATTTCTTTTCCGGCGATTAAACGGGCAATACCCAGAACCAGAAAAATAATCGTCATCAGCACCATCGAAATGGCGGATCCGAAATTCCAGTTATTGACGGTTAAAAATTGCTGTTCAATGAGATTTCCGATCAGCATGTATTTCCCGCCACCTAATAGGTTGGAAATAACAAAGGTGCTCACGGCCGGCATAAAGACCATCATGCAGCCCGAGACAATTCCTGGTAAACTGAGAGGAAATTTGACTTTCATAAACATCTGAAAATGGTTGGCGCCCAAATCGGTGGCGGCCCTTAACAAATCCGGATCGATTTTTTTAAGTGAGGTATATATCGGTAACAGCATATATGGGAAAAAGTTATAGACCATGCCCAGAATGACTGCCGATTGGGTATAGAGCAAGGTCGCATCGGTAAAACCTAATAAACCCAGAAATTTTACCACCAAACCGCTGCCACTGAGCAGAACCATCCAGGCATAGGTTCGTAGCAGAAAATTTACCCACATTGGCAGAATCATCAGTACGATCATCAGATTCTGGCGATGTTCCGGCAGCGAAACAATCAGGTTCCCCAGCGGGTAGGCAATCATAAAAGAAATTACGGTGGCAATCACGGCGTATAAAAAGGAGCGGTACAAAAGTTCCAGATAAACCGGATCCAGAAATTCCTGGTAATTTTCCAGGGTGAAGGTATATTCGCCCATTTTAAAATCCGGGTTGGATAAAAAGCTGAACCAGATCACCACCAGCAGGGGAACCGCAATAAAAATAATCATCCACAGGCCATACGGGTAAGCGATGTACTCCTTAAATGTCTTCATCATCGGAATCCTTTTTCATGATATGGATGTTATTGGGGTCGACCCAGATACTGATCTGATCGCCGGGGAAAAACTCCCGGGTGGTGTGAATCAGCCAGTGGATTATGCCGCATTTCATCAGGATTTCATAGTGCATCCCCAGGAAGGTGACCGATTCGATAATTCCGTCCAATAAGCCGTCGCCAGGCTTGGCGATTTCGATGTCTTCCGGGCGGATAACCGTGAGAACATTTACGTTTTCGCCGAAGCCCTTGTCCACACATTTAAAATCGACATCCTGAATCTTTACCAGGCAATCTTTAAGCATGGTCGAATCGAGAATGTTGCTTTCACCGATAAAATCGGCGGCAAAGGCGTTTCGGGGTTCGTTGTAAATATCCACCGGCGAACCGATTTGTTGTATCCGGCCACGGTTCATAATGATGATGGTGTCAGACATGGTCATGGCTTCTTCCTGATCGTGGGTAACATAAATAAAGGTGATCCCGGTTTTTTTCTGGAGGTTTTTCAGTTCCAGCTGCATATTTTTACGGAGCTTGAGATCCAGAGCGCCTAGAGGTTCGTCCAACAGCAGAACCCGGGGGTGATTGACCAGGGCTCGGGCAATGGCCACCCGTTGCTGTTCGCCGCCGCTTAAGGAATTAACATCCCGCTGTTCTTGACCTTGTAAATTGACCATCCGCAGCATTTCCTGAACCAGGTTTGCTATTTCATCCTTAGGCTTCTTTTGAATTTTCAGACCAAAGGCGACATTATCATAAACATTAAGATGGGGGAACAGGGCATATTTTTGAAAGACGGTGTTGATGGGACGTTTGTTGGCCGGTATATTGACCAGTGATTTTCCTTCAAAAAGAATATCGCCGCCATCTGGGGTTTCAAAGCCCCCAATCATCCGCAATAAGGTTGTTTTCCCACATCCGCTGGGACCAAGAATGGTTAAAAATTCATTGGGGCGGATATGAAAATTGATTTCATCAATGATCTTTTTGTCCCCATAGAATTTAACTAAATTCTTGACTTGAATTATCTTTTCAGTTATATTTGTTTTCAATTCATAAATCCTCCGAAGCTTTATCAAGATGATAAATTTAAGCAAAAAAATCCCCAGGCTTTCCCCAGGGTAATTAAGCGATTCATTGCTTGTATAATGTCTTTTATTCTATCATGGAATTGTTTGTGTTGCAATAAAATTACAACATCAATAACTGTGATTTTATAGTAGTTAGTAGCGTCTGCTGTTATAGACAAGATATGCCCGCATGACAGATCGACTGTCGTGCGGGCATAATTTAAGTGGATTGATTTTTTATTGAGACATTTTTCTATTGTGATTTTTCGGTAGCATTGAAATCGGTTCTTAAGATGACAATATCAACGCGACGATTTTTGGCTTTTCCTTCTTCAGTGTCATTGGGAGCAACGGGCCGATATTCGCCATATCCCACGGCACTGATTTTATCAGCCGGGAAACCTGATCGGGACACGATGATCTCCAGCACCTTTGAGGCACGCATAACCGATAAATCCCAGTTATTACTATACATACTGTTGTTTATCGGGACATTGTCGGTATAGCCTTCAATTCGAACGTAGTTATCGACAACTTTTAAAATATTACCCAGTTCAACCAAAGTGTTCACTGTTTCCGGCTTAACAGCCGGACTTCCCGAATCGAAGAGGACATAGTCTTTAAAGGTGATCCAGATGCCGATATCACCGAGATTAACGGTTACCTGGTTTTGCAGACCTTTTTCATTAATCAGTGATTGAACCTGTTCAACGATTTTTTCCAGGTCTTGTTCGGTTACATTTCCGTCTGTGGGTTTGACTTCATTCAGTTTGACATCTTCTACAGGACTGCCTTGATCGCCACCATCAACTTTCTGCTGATCACCAGCCAGCGCAGAGTTTAAAGAACTTGATAATTCTTTATATTTATCGGCATCGACAGCGCTCATCGCATACATCACGACAAAGAAAATCATCAGCAGCGTAATGAAGTCGGCGTAGCTTAGTAACCATCGCTCAGTGGTGTCCTTTTCGGCTTCTGGTTTACGTTTCATAGTTTGTGTTAACTCCTTCTCGGAACTTATTTACCTTTTTTAGCCTTACCCTTGGCCGGCTTACCTTCACCTTTTTGACCGCCGCCTTCCAGTTCTTTCATGGATAGATAGCCCTTCAGCTTTTCTTCAACAAAATTAGGGTTGGCACCTTCCTGAATCAGGATCAATCCTTCAATAATCATGGAATTATAGACCATTTCTTTCTTGCTTTTATTCTTTAAATTAGAACCAATGGGAAGCCAAAGCAGGTTGGCCGTAGCAAGACCGTAGAGCGTACAGATAAAAGCGACGGCAATGGATTCACCCAATTTATCTGGTTCAGATAAATTTCCCAATACATTGATCAGTCCCAAGCAGGTACCGATGATCCCTAAAGTTGGCGCAAAGCCACCGGCTGCTTCAAAGATGGCCGCACCGCCATGATGACGGTGCTCGATCATATCAAGATCCGACTCCAGGGCTTCCCGGGTTTTAACCGGATCAAGACCGTCAAGAATAAACTGCAGGCCACGTTTGGTAAAAGCATCGATGGCATTATTTTCCAGTACTTCTTTTTCAAGACTCAGAATCCCTTTGGTGCGAGCCGTTTTTGACATGGCTTTCATATTTTCAATCAGTCCGGGATAATCGTAGTTCTTGTTGGTAAAAGCGACTTTAAACAATTTGGGTACTTTTTTAATTTCGGACATCGGAAAAGACATCCCGGTGGCCCCAATTGTTCCGAGTATAACGATCATAAATGCGGTTGGCGACAAAAGGTGAAGTGGGGCGCCGCCTTCAAGCCAAAAGGCAACGATAATTGAAGCTAGCCCGCCTATAGAAAAAATGATGACAAATATATCCAAAAAGAAATCCTCCTAAATTGCAAATGAAAATAGTGATATTTGATTAATCGGTTATAGCAATCACTGTTGTATTATTTGGTACATAATTAATATCGACATATTTAAGCGTTGTTTTAGAAAAATCTAAAACTTAGTCAAAATTTATTATTGAAGTAAAATCATACTTATCCTTATCTTACCTTTAATTAAGAATATGGTCAAGTCAGATTTGGCAAAACTAAAATTTTAAGTCAATTAAACTGAACTAAAAAGCCAGGGAATCAAACAAAAATGGATTCAACAAAAAATTACCCTTAAAAAACCCCGGTAATCGTTACATTGAGAAATTCACGATCGCTGAGACAAATTTCATATGGCGGAATTTCAACATCATCTTTTTTAAAAATGCGAACGGTAGGTCGCATTGAGAAGCTTTCGTAATTTTTCAGAACGATACCAGAAAGCCCATTGCTTAATAAAACACAGGTACCAATCGGATAAGGCGCGATTTTTCGAACAAAAACACTAACAAGATCCGGGTCGAAAAGCGAATGGGAGCAGCCCATGATATACTCGATGACTTCAGAAGGAATAATGGCCTTGCGATAGGGACGATCCGAGGTCATGGCATCATAAACGTCAGCGATTGAGATAATTCTGCCGAAAAGTGAAATCTCTTCTTCCTTTAAATTATTGGGATAACCGCCACCGCCGAACTTTTCATGATGTTCGAGGATGCCAATACGAGAAGACATGTTAACGTTAGAAACTTTTTTAATATACTCATACCCCAAAATGGAGTGGTTTTGCATTTCTTCGGATTCATCCGCGGATAGGACCGCCTCTTTACAAAGGATGTCTTTTTTTACAAAGACTTTTCCAATATCATGAAGAATGGCACCAAAGCCCAATTCGCATAGTTGTTCTTTGCGAAGCCCCAGAGCGGAGCCAAGCACAATTGACAAAACAGCTACATTGACAGAATGGTAATAGGTATAGTCGTCAAAAACTTTCAGGTCAACCATATTGATTACCATACTGCTATTATTCAGAATCTCCTCGACGATGGACTCGATCTGTTGCTGCATTTCTTTAAAATCTTTAATGCCGCGCTGATGTTCAGTAGAAATGAATACATTTTTTATGCATTTTACTGTTTTAGCCCGCACCCGGTCTGTAATGATGCCGATTATCTGAATATCTTTCGATAAGTCATCTTCTACATAAATACCATTAAAGTTAAGTTTTTCAATGCTTTTTATATATTCTCTGGTGAGAATGGTGTTTTTAGCCAATATTAATTCGCCATGTTCCCCCCACAGGTTATTGCCTAACATCATTCCTTCACGCAGGCAAAATAATGGTACATATCTCATGGTGCTTCCTCCCGAAAAATTGACCTCTGTTTGGTCTGAACTTAAGTATTTATTATACCTATAAGACGGCACCATTGGCAATGGAAATTTATTGGTAGAAGATGATAAAAGAGCGGTAATTTAAAAAATTTAAGGGTATTATAATTTTTATTCAGAATTTTATCCTTATTTTGGAGGAATTCGGTTATCCTTATTTATACCATGACATTTTTGCTCAGGCGTTGACAGACAAAAAATGTGATGATACCATGAAACAACTAGAATATTTTAAAGAGGAATATGTGATGAAGACAATAAGAGTATGTGTTGGCAGTTCCTGTCATGTGAATGGATCTTATAAGGTAGTTCAAGCATTAAATCAGATCATTGAACAGCGGGGACTTAAGAATGATGTTGAATTGGTCGGATCATTTTGCATGGGAAAATGCACAGAGGGGGTTGCTGTCGAATGTGATGACATCATCTATGCCGTTTCAGCTGAAAATGCGGAAGAAATTTTCGAAAAAATATGGGGGAAAACTAATTGAGTATCATCAATTTTTCAAAAGAGAAATGTCGTAATTGTTATAAATGTATTCGGAATTGTCCGGTCAAGGCGATTAAGTTAAAGGACAAGCATGCTCAAATTATCCAATCGATGTGTATTGGCTGTGGTATTTGTATTGCCACCTGTCCCCATAATGCTAAAGAAATTCACAGTGATGTCAAAACAATCAAGGAATGGCTAAAAACAGAACAGGTCGTTTTGAGCTTATCCGCTGTTTTTCCGACGGCTTATTACCTGGATCATCCCAGACAATATCTGGGGATTCTGCGGGAACTGGGATTTGAGATCATTGAAGAAACATCAATTGGTGCGGAAATTGTGGCGAATGCCTATTCCAAAGAGTATTACAGCGATAAAAAGTTTGTGATTTCCTCAGCCTGTGCGGGGATTAAAAATCTGATTGAAATCTACTATCCCCAGTATGTATCGTCGCTGAGCCGGGAAGTGTCGCCGATGATTGCGCATGGAAAAATTTTGCGGGAAAAATACCCGAATGCAAAAATCGTTTATGCCGGGTCCTGTCTGGCAAAGAAAATGGAAGTGCATGACAAGGATGTCCGCGGTGTCATTGATGGCGTGCTAACTTTTGATGAAATTGATGCCTGGATCAAAGAAGAAAATATTATTCCCCAAAAAATGCCGGCGGAAGATTTCAATGCCATCGGAACCGATACGGGACGGCTCTATCCGATAACCGGTGGACTGGCTAGGAATAGTGTCGAAAATCTGGATGGCAGCCGGAAAATTCTGCGCATTGATGGGGTTAAAAACTGTATGCAGTTTTTAGATGAAATACATCAGTTGGATAAAAAATACTGGATTGAAATGAATACCTGTGAAGAGGGCTGTGTTAATGGACCTGGTAATCTGCACAGTCCTTTATCTAAATATGAAAAAGTCGAAATGCTCCAAACGTATATTGATATGAACAGTAAAAAACAGCCTAACGAAGCGATTCCTGAAATTGATACCAAACGCTCGTTCCATAAACGGCCGGTTCATCATTTGGGGGAAGTACCGGAAGAAGAAATTGTAAATATTCTGAATCAAATGTCAAAATTCACCGAACGGGATGAGCTCAATTGTGGTACCTGCGGTTATGAAACCTGTCGGGATAAGGCTAGAGCTGTTTATTGGAATATGGCGGAACTGGATATGTGTCTGCCATTGATTTCCAGTAAGAGCGAAGCCATTTCAAATCTGATTATCACCACCACACCCAACGCCATTGCAGTACTGGATAAAAAGTTCAGGATCATTGAGTTCAACGCTGCAGCTGAACGGCTCTTTAATATGAAACGGGAGGACGTGATGCGTTACAATTTCATCGATGCCCTGGATTATAATCCGTTTAAGAAGTTAAACTATGAGAAGAATTATATTTATACTGGAAAAGGCCATTATGAACGGGAGAACCGAACGTTTATGGAAATCTTGACTTATATTCCTGAACAGGAATTATATATGGGTATTTTTATCGATATTACCAAACAGGAAAAACAGGAACAGGACTTGCTGAAGATGCAGGAGGAAACCCTGAAGATGGCGCAGCGAGTTATTGACAAACAAATGCGGGTTGCTCATGAAATCGCCGGATTGCTGGGAGAAACAACGGCTGAAACCAAGGTGACCTTAACCAAACTCCAGAAAGTTGTGACCAGTCGGGAGGTTGAACTTTAATGCCTTTATTTATGGATATTGCCAGTGATAGTGTCAATAAGGTTCATGAGGAGCTTTGCGGCGATAATGTTGAAGTCCGGATTAATGACGAAAGCGTCATTGTGGTGCTGGCTGATGGTTTGGGGAGTGGCGTCAAGGCTAATATTCTGGCAACCCTGACATCTACCATTGCGGCAACCATGCTGGAAGAAAAAATGGGGATTATGGATGTGCTGGAGACACTTGAGGCAACCTTACCAAAATGCAGTGTCCGGAAGCTGGCCTATTCCACCTTTACCATTGTTCAGGTTTTCAGAAACCGGTTGGCTTACATTCTTGAATTCGACAATCCACCTTTGGTGTTTATCCGAGATGGCGAGATTATTGAACTGGATCGTCAGGCAATCGAATTTCAGGGTAAATCGGTTTATGAGACCACCATGGAAATTGAAAAAGGCGATATTATGGCTTTTTTTAGTGATGGTGTGATACACGCCGGGATCGGTAATTTTTTGAATTTTGGATGGCAGTGGGAAGAGGCTGCTGATTATTTATTGGCGCGATCTTACGAGAATAAAAAAGCCAAGGATATTTCCATGGCCCTGGTGGATACCTGTTATAATCTTTATGGTGAAGAACCGGGGGATGATACCACCGTCGCAGTGATTAAGGTTGAAGAACGGAAATATGTCACAATGTTTTCCGGCCCCCCCCTGGATATGAGTAAAGATGCTGAAATTAAGCGGTTAATGGAACGGGGACGAGGCAAAAAGGTTATTTGTGGCGGCACTGCCGCTAACATTATTGCCAGAGAATTTGGGGAAGAAATTGTGGTTGATTTTAAAACCATGTCGGAAAGAGTACCCCCGATTGCCCGGATCAAAGGCATCGATTTAGTCACCGAAGGGGTGCTGACCATGCAGGAAACCATTCGCATCTGTGATGATTATATTCATAACCGGGTTGGCCGGGAAATATTTCAGGAAAATAACGGTGCATCAATGTTGGCTAACCTGTTATTCAATGAAGCCACTACCATAGATCTGATCATGGGGAATTCAATCAATCCGGCTCATCAAAACCCGGATTTTCCCGAAGAACTCACAACTAAATGGCGGGTAACCCAAAAACTCATTGATATGTTGCGTTACTTTAACAAAGAAGTAAACATCATTTATGTTTAAATGTCTGGAATAATCTACTTAGGATAAAATGAAGCGGAACACCCCGGTGAGGGTGTTCCGCTTCTAAAATTATATGCTTTGAGGAGAAAAGCTATATATGCTATTTACCCAAATTGTATTGATCAAACGCAAATTTAAATAATTTCTTAAATTAATTAAGTTTTTTTAAAACTCCAAAACGGTAATATGCGTAGCCAGCACCAAAAACAAAAGCGCAAATCACAAAATAGAGACCAAATAAGGGATTCTGAATGCCGCCTGAGAAAATAATCAATGAGCCAATCGAAGCCAGAATAGGGCAAATAAGACCTCTGAAGAGACTTTTTATTTCTTTCTTTTTCCATAACATAAATACCTTATAATACAGCCCCAGATACAAAAGATAACTGGTTACAATGGCAATTTCTGAAATGTCAGAATTTGGAAACAGGTTATACTTCTGGGAAAAATAATGAACCAGCAACCAGAATGAAACGATAATCAGCGCGAAAAGAGCTGAATTCACCGGAAAATCAAATTTCTTTGAGATTTGGATCATCGCTTTCGATTTAGGCATCATTTGGTCCAGTCCTAAAGCGTAGGGCATTCTAATCATCGCCATTACCAGGCCATTAAGGGTACCAAGAACGGAGATAAAAACAAACAGCATCAAGATTTTTGCGCCGCTGGGTCCGAAAATCATGTTGGCAGCAAAATCCAGATGGGCATCGCCAGTCCTCATAATTTCGGCAGGACCGACCAAATTGGAAATTCCGACAAAATAAATAATATAGAGAACCAGAATAATCAGCGGACTGATGGCCAGGGCTAAAGGCAGATTTCGTTTGCTGTTTTTAATTTCGTAGGCGACAGAGGTGGAAATAATCCATCCATCAAATGAAAAAGCAATTGGTGCAATCGCGGCAATCCAGCCTGTGGAGCTAACTTCTGATATGGCCGTAGTGGTGAAGTATTCCCCGCTACCACCAAAAATAAGACCAGCAATACCGATGATTACCAGCGGAATCAGCTTAATAACCATGGCGCCACTTTGGAAATAACCGCCGATTTTGGCAGAAAAAATATTTGTTGCGTACAGAATAAAAAAACAGCCAATTCCAGCTAAAATTTGAATTTCCAGAGTCTGCTCCACATTAAAGAGGATACAGAAATAGATGCCGGAAACCCAGGCTAAAATGGCAGTAATGGTTGGCAAGTAAATAAAGGTTTGAAACCATCCATAGGCGGCCCCCATGCTGGGGCTGATAAATTCTTTGGCATAGGAAAGAACCCCGCCGGGGTGATCTGTTCTGGCAGCAAGTTCAGCGATGGTTAGGCAGCCAAAAACAATACTAATGGCGGCAATAACAAAAACCAGAATGCCTAATGCAACACTTCCACCGGTTGCGACGAGAATATTATCGCTTTTGAAAAAAATACCGGAACCAACAACAACGCCAACAATAAGAGCAATAGCGGTAAATAAGTTATAACGTGATTGTTGCATAGCAACCTCCAGAGGTATTGGATTCTAATTGGAGTTATTTTGTTCCAAAGAGTCGGTCTCCGGCATCTCCTAAGCCAGGAACAATGTAGGCATGTTCGTTCAAGTGGTCATCAATGGCGGCACAAAAAATGGGAACATCGGGATAAGCGGTGGTGACGGCCTTAATACCTTCGGGACAGGCAAGAATGTGCACCACTTTAATGTTCGGGCAGTTGGCTTCTTTTAAAAGTCGGATCGTATGAATCACAGAAACGCCGGTGGCAAGCATGGGGTCAACAATAATGGCTTCTCTTTCAGCGATGTCCGAAGGCAGTTTTTTATAATATTCCACGGCCTGAAGGGTTTCGGGATCACGATACAGACCGATGTGGCCAATTTTGGCCTTGGGGATAATATTGGTAAAACCTTCAACCATGCCTAAACCTGCCCGTAGAATAGGGACAATGACCACATCCTTTTCGGCCAGAACTTTTTGGGTCGTTTTACAGATGGGGGTTTCAATGTCAATTTCTTTTAGTGGAAAATGTTTAGTAACTTCCCAGGCCATCAGGCTGGACAGTTCTTTTACCAATTCTCGGAATTCTCGAGAAGGGGTTTCCATCTTTCGAAGATGGGTTAATTTGTGCATGACTAGTGGATGATCCACTATGGTTACATTTTGCATGGGTAATCTCCTTTTATCGTTATTAGATTAATAATACGATAATTGACTAAATAATTCTACAATTATTTAAGAATTATTTGTTGACACTTGGGAAATAAGGGTTAAAATGAAAGAATACGACGAAATTAAAAGACTTGGAAATAAAAAAAAGAAAGGTGACCGATTAAAATGAAAGAAATAAAGTTATATACTTGGGCCCACTGTCCATATTGCAGAGCAGCAAGAGAACTTCTGGAAGAAAAAGGATTGAAGTACACCGATATTGATATTTATAATGACGAGCAAACACGTCGCCAACTACAAGATCAGACAGGTCATTACACAGTGCCTTTTGTCTTTATTGGGGAGACATTTATTGGCGGTTTTTCAGAACTGAAAGAAATCGAGTTTAGTGGTAAACTTGACGAATTATTATAATGCGAGGTTAGTATGGCTGCGATTACATTTAAAGTTGTAGAAGAAATTGGCGTCCTCAGTGAATTACCAAGCGGGTGGCAAAAAGAGTTGAATCTGGTCAGCTGGAATGAACGGGATCCTAAGTATGATCTGAGAGACTGGAATGCTGATCACGAAAAAATGCGTAAGGGAATCACATTAACTGCTGATGAATTAGTCCAATTACGTGATATCCTAAATGGAATGGAACTTTAGTAAAATGAATTAATAAAACAGCGTACCTCACTATTTGGTGGGATACGCTGTTTTTAATTGGTTTTATGCATATTTATTTGATGGGTTCCGCGCAATTTGCGGAGCCAGAGCTTAACAGCATCTCCAGACCATGATCAAGCGCCGGTAAAATCGCTTCCAGGTTTTCTTTGACCGCTTTGGGGCTGCCGGGAAGGTTAATAATCAGAGTTTGCTTACGGATGCCGGCGGCGCTTCGGCTGAGCATCGCTTTTGGGGTAATTTGGAGACTGTGATAGCGCATGGCTTCAGGAATACCCGGAGTCATGCGGTCACAGACGGCAATGGTGGCTTCGGGCGTCCAATCCCGCTGGGAAAACCCGGTGCCGCCGGTGGTCAGGATTAAATCAAGGTGATCTTCGTCAGCCCAGACGATTAGGGCTTCCTTGATGGTTTCCAGATCATCTGGCAGAATAACGGTTTTAACTACCTCATAAAGATCCGTCTCTGCTAACATGGTTTGAATCATGGGACCGCTTTTGTCTTCGCGTTGGCCCGTAGAGCCTTTATCGCTTAAGGTCATTATTCCAGTTCGATACATATGTTCCTCCTAAATATTAAATGTAAAAAAATCGTTGGACAATAAATCAATATATAAAAGTTTATTGCGCAAAAGCTCTTCCTTGCCAGTGATTACTTTTAAAGCCTCGGATACTTCCAGGGATGCAGCCAGCGCTGGCGTAAAAGATGGGTTGCCCAATGCTTTGGAATCATGTTCTTTCTCACCGGCGTAAAGTCGGGAAAGGGTGTCATCTTCGGGGAAGACCGTGGTTATTTGGGCAAACCAGCCGCCAATAGCCCCATGGATCAGGGGGATGTTTTTCTGTTTGCAAAGCGTCTGGACGATCATCCGGGCGGGAACATTATCCAGTGCGTCCACCACAAGATTGGCATCGCCGACGAGGGATGCGCCGTTTTCTTCATCCAGAAAATCATGATAGTAGGTGACGTTGACCTCTTTATTAATCAGCTTTACTCGTGCCGCTGCTGCTTTTGCTTTAGGGGTGCCAAGATTTTTTTCGGTGGAAAATATTTGTCGATTCTGATTGGATTCTTCAAAAACATCGCCATCAATCAGGATGAGTGATCCAATTCCGATCCGGGCCAGCATTTCAATAATATAGCCGCCTAAACCACCACAACCCACCACACAAATTGAGGCGTTTTGAATCCGTTCGAATTCTTCTTGAGAAAAAGCCGGGAAGTTTCGTTCATAGCGTGACATAGTATCGCCTCCTTTTGATACAGTATAACAATTTTTAACAAATAATTAAAGTCAGGAATTAATATTGTTTTTTTGGGTAAAAATCGTTAGAATAGAGTTACAGTATTTAAAAAGGGAAAAATTGGTAGGTAAAGAGAAAAAATCTGTGGTCTAACAATAAAACACTAACAATTGGATGCGGTTTATTTGTTGCCCAAGATATGATGATCAGTACATGTAATAAATTGTTCGATCTAGTTATGAATGAAAACGATTGAGATAGAACTAAACCGGATGGTGAAGATGGGTTGAAAAGCGGAAAAAGTAGAGAACCCTAGCCATCACAGGGGGAAAGCAGAAAGCAGGTAGCAAATGAATGATCATTTTGGAAGAAAAATAAATTATATGCGTATCTCCATCACCGATTTATGCAATTTAAGATGTGTCTACTGTATGCCGGAAGAGGGAATTGAGAAACATCCCCATCAGAAGAATCTCTCGTTTGAAGAAATTCTCGATCTGATAAAAGCTGGTGTTAATTTGGGCGTTGATAAGATTCGGCTAACCGGTGGAGAACCGCTGGTACGCCATGGAATTGTCGATTTAGTACGAGAAATTGGTAGGATTCCCGGCATCAAGGATTTGACCATGACTACTAATGGTATCCTGTTGCCTAAATACGCCAAAGACCTGAAAGAAGCTGGTTTAACCCGGGTAAATATCAGCCTGGATACCTTTGATCCCGAGAAATTTCACAAGATCACCCGCTGGGGTCATCTTGAAGATGTTCTTGCAGGGATTGCAGCAGCCAAAGAAGTGGGGATGCATCCAATAAAAATCAATACGGTGCTAATTAAGGATTTTAATGACGATGAAATCGAAGCTTTTGTGAATTACACCAAAGAGGAAGATGTTTATGTACGCTTTATTGAACTGATGCCTTTGGGTGAGTCCAGCGGTTTTGCTGAAAATAAATATCTTTCCAATAATGAGGTATTAAAACGGATGCCGGCACTAACGCCACTGTTGGAGCCGGATAAAACGGGACCAGCAGAATATTATCAATTGCCGGGAGCTAAAGGCAGAGTCGGGCTGATCAATCCCATCAGTAAGCATTTTTGTAGTGAATGCAATCGGATCCGGGTGACCACTGATGGTAAGATCAAACCCTGTCTCCATTCGGACTATGAAATTGATCTGGTAGCACTGCATAAAGAAGGAAAAAGTTATCAGGAAATTTTACTGCAGGCAATCGATGATAAACCGGAGAAGCATCACATTAACGAGCATGAAAAGCAGTTGCGAAGAAATATGAACGAGATTGGAGGTTGACATGGACAAGGAAAATTTAGAATTCACCCACTTTAATGAAGCGGGACGGAGTAAAATGGTCGACGTCACTGAGAAAAAAAGCACCGAACGGGTAGCGATTGCCAAAGGGTCAATCGCGATGAAAAAAGAAACGCTCCAAAAGGTGATTGACGGACAGATGAAAAAGGGCGATGTGTTGGGCGTCGCCCAGATTGCCGGGATTATGGGGGTTAAGCGGACGGCGGATTTGATTCCGATGTGCCATAATATTTTTATCTCCGGCAGTGATATCAATTTTCAAATTGATGAAGAAAATTCAAGAATTTTAATTGAGGCAACTGTCAAGAATACCGGTCAAACCGGGGTGGAAATGGAAGCATTAACCGCTGTTTCAGTGGCAGCGTTGACCATTTATGACATGTGCAAAGCAGTTGATAAAGAAATGACTATTGAAAATATTTATCTGGCTAAAAAAACCGGAGGCAAATCCGGGGTATTTATTAATCCAAATCAGAAATAGAACTAAAAATTAAACGTTGATTGCTTTGATGTCTGTTTTCATAATCAATTATGTATGCCGTGCAGTGTAATAATTGTTTTAGGCAAACAGACCGCGAAGCTCACGGAATTATAAAATTGAGGAGAAATACAATGAGTGGAAAAGTTATCGCAGTTAATATCAGTGAAAAAAAAGGTGAAATGAAAAAACCAATTCCATCAGGAAATTTTATTGAAGATTTTGGTTTAGAAGGAGATGCCCACGCCGGCAAATGGCATCGTCAAGTCAGCCTGCTAGGTCAAGAAAGCATCGACAAAATGATTGAAATGGGTGCCGCCGGACTATGTGCCGGGAATTTTGCCGAAAACATCACCACCGAAGGAATCTGTGTGTACGAACTTCCGGTGGGAACAAAACTAAAAATTGGTGAAACACTCCAGGAAGTGACCCAGATTGGCAAAGAATGTCATGCTGGCTGTGAAATTGCTCAACAGGTGGGGGATTGTATTATGCCAAGGGAAGGTATTTTTACGATCATTTTAAAAGGTGGTACCATCAAAGCTGGCGATAGCGTTGAAATTGTCGAATAAGTCAACCAGATATCAATTATTATAAATACGAAAATAGCGACAATTGTTGGATTAGACCAGTAGCCCGATTGGGTGAAAAGCTGATAAACCATTGTCGTTATCTGTTTTTTGCCGATCCTGATAATTTTGGAGTTCGACTATCCTCTCAATTCTTAATATAATTAACAAATCACAAAAAATAGTTCTAAGTGTATTGCAATGTTAGAATAAAGTGTTACAATAGTAAATGTTATTGCCGTACAAGTGTCGCCTGTTGGGAGACACTCGCCTAATGGAGGACAATATGAATGAGTTTATTAATGACATGGCTGGAGTGGCCTGGAGTATTATCCCGATATTATTGATCTTTTTTTTGATGTCAGGTATTATGTTTGTCTTTTATTTTAAGGTAAAAGTTGAAGAAATATCGATCTCATTAAAAAGTATTGCTGCTTCTTTAGAAAGGCTGTCAAATCGGCGAAATGACTATTAGAAAGAGTTTTATGGAGGAAAGTATGTATTTTGAAAAAGTAAAAGTTGCAGATCCTGAGATTTATGAACTCATGGAAAAGGAATTGCAGCGACAACAGAGTCATTTAGAGCTGATCGCCTCTGAAAACTTTGTGTCGGAAGCTGTGATGATTGCCATGGGGAGCCATTTAACCAATAAATATGCCGAAGGTACCCCGGGACATCGGTTCTACGGAGGCTGTGTTCATGTAGATACCATTGAGCAGGTCGCCATTGATCGAGCCAAAACTTTATTCGGCGCGGAGCATGCCAATGTGCAACCACATTCTGGTGCCCAGGCAAATACTGCTGTATACATGGGTATTCTGGAACCGGGAGATACCGTTTTAGGAATGCGATTAGATCAGGGTGGCCATTTAACCCATGGTAGTCCAGCCAATCTCTCGGGTAAATATTACAATTTTATATCCTATGGTGTGGATCAGGAAACTGAAACCATTAACTATGATGAAATAGAGAAACTCATTAAAGAGCACAATCCTAAATTAGTAGTTGTTGGTGCCAGTTCATATCCAAGAGCCATCGATTTTGAACGCATTTCAAAATTAACCAAGGCAGCCGGTTGTTATCTGATGGTTGATATGGCACATATTGCTGGTCTTGTGGCGGCTGGACAGCACCAAAGCCCGGTACCCTACGCAGATTTTGTAACCACCACCACTCACAAAACATTAAGAGGCCCAAGAGGTGGCATTATTTTATGTAAAAAAGAATATGCCAAACAGATTGATAAGGGCGTATTCCCTGGCACCCAAGGGGGACCATTGGAACATATGATCGCCGCCAAAGCAGTCGCCTTTAAAGAAGCAGCAACACCAGAGTTTAAAGCTTATCAGGAACAAGTGGTCAAAAACGCCAAAGTGTTGGCAGCAGCTCTTGAAAAACGCGGCTTTAGAATTGTTTCTGGCGGTACTGATAATCATCTGATGCTGCTTGACGTCAGTAAAGTTGGCTTAACCGGGAAAGAAGCCGATGAAACCCTGGGCAAGGTCAATATTACGGCCAATAAAAATGCCATTCCTTATGACAAAGAAAGTCCTTTTGTCACCAGTGGAATCCGGGTGGGTACTCCTGCTATTACATCCCGCGGTTTGGTAGAAGAAGACATGGAAGTTGTTGCCGACGCCATCGAAGCGGCACTGATTAAAAAAGATATGGAACTGGCGCTTGAAAAAGTCGCTTTTTTAACCGAAAAATATCCTTTGTATCCGGGATTAATGGGCTAGATAAAAAAGTTAGACAAGAAATTTACAGAAATAATTTGTAAACAAATAAGCAGGGGCTTGAATTTCAAGCCCCTGCTGTGTTACAGTAAGAGAATCGAATTTACAATATTTTATTGCAGTATTTTTTATAGTATTTTATTTAAAACAAAGAGAAAAGGAAAAAGATGGATAACTTAATTATATATAGTGCCCTTTATTTAGGCATCATTAATTTAATTACTTTTTTCTTATTTTGGAACGATAAGCGACGATCAAAAAAGGCCGGGTGGCGAATTCCGGAAAAAACCCTGTTAGGATTATGTGTCGTTGGCGGATCGGTAGGAGGCATCTTGGGTATGCGTGTTTTTCATCATAAAACAAAGCATCTTCAATTCTCAGTGGGTATGCCAATTATTCTTATTCTTCAGGTGGGACTGTTTATTTTTCTTTTCATGAGAGGGTTTTGACAAAAAAGATCAAAAAAGAGCCAGAAGATCTTGACAAGTTGAAAAAAAAAGAGTAATCTATAGTGGTGTTCAAAATAATACTTGCGAGAGTGTTGGAACTGGCAGACAAGCACGTTTCAGAGGCGTGTGCCGAAAGGCGTACGGGTTCGACCCCCGTTTCTCGCACCATGTGAACTACAAAACCAGACAAAATCGATTAATGATTTTGCCTGGTTTTTTTCATTTGGGGTTAATCAGCGTGAAAAAGGGTAAATTTGTTAATAAAAAGAAGAAACTTGGTTATCTATGAATCTTCAAATAGAGAATTAAAACATCGTTATTGCAAAAGGGAGGTGTTAATATAAAGTGTGAAAAATGCGGAGCTGAAAATGACGCGTCCAGCTTGTTTTGCGAGAATTGTGGCAGTCCAATAAGAAGTTTGGCAAATTGGGAGACCGATGAGGATAATAATGCGACAGTTAAGGAAGAAAAGGCGGGTCAAACGGCGGTAGTTAAGCCGGAAAAGAATTCGACCAAAAAAGTAATTCTGATAGTTTCAGCAGCCGTGCTTGGTTTGATTTTGGTCATTGGTGGGGTTCTGGGATTTTTAAATTTCCAGAAGGTAAATGCCATTAACAGCGGGATAAAAAATGGCGAGAGTTTATTAGCGGATACTAACTACACCGAAGCACTAACGGTTTTTGATGATGTGCTAAAGATTGATTCTAATAATGCCGACGCGATTTTTGGAAAAGCAAAGGCCTATACAGGATTGTCAAATTTTGTAATGGCCAAGACCTTTTATGAAGATGCGTTGTTAAAAGAAAAGAATAAAGAAAAACAGAAACAAATTTATGATGCCTACATTAATTCAGAGATAATGGCCAAGGTAATGGAGAATGATCTTTTTACCCTGCTTGATCGGGCCGCTGCGGCGACGGGTGAAAAAAAATATAGCAACCAAAAAAGTGATTATGCGGTAAAAGTGCCTTCGTTTAAGCTTAATCCGGGAACCTATCAAGGAACTCAATCCCTGGAGATCGTCAAGGGCGACATAAATGATAAGGTTTATTACACCACGGATGGCTCCCAGCCTGCGGTTGGATCAATCGAATATACTGATCCGGTTTTACTGCAAAAAGGTGAACACATTATTAGAGCCATCGAAGTGGGCAGCAGCGGATTCTCCAGTAAAACGATTGAAGGAAAGTATAGCATCGTGGATGTCCCAACGACAACCGGTGGAACTGTATCAGGAGGTGGTACGTCTGACGCTGCGGATTATTATAATTTCAGTTTAGTTGCTTCTTCGACCTTACCGAATATGTCTGGGATCAGTTATTATGTTGGCAATGTCATGGACGGCAATGATAACACAGCCTGGGTTGAAGGCGTTGCAGGAGATGGCGTGGGAGAGCACATTCAATGTGTTTATAACGGAACCGGACCGCTGACTATCCATGGATTCGCCATAAAAACTGGATATGTTAAGAGTTCCACGACCTTTGCCGAAAACGGCAGCGTCCGCGGTTTGGCGGTTTATGTGAATACCAATCCCATCGCAAATGCGATGCTCGAACGCATTCGCGATGAACAGACGGTTTCGATAAGTCCCACAACTATTAATCCCGGAGATTCGCTCGTTTTTATGATCGACAGTGTGGTACCGGGACCATCAGATGGCGAACACGACACGGCCATCTCTGAGATCAGATTGTTCTGATTGGCGGGTTTGGAAAAGACAAGTTAGCAATAAGTTAAAATAAAAAAATCTGAAAAATCCAGGGATTGAATTCCTGGATTTTTGAGTGTGAATAGTGAACTGGTTATTTCGCCTTTTCTTTATCTTTTCTGCTCAAATAATGTTATAATAACTTGGTAATAAACTACCGAAATGAAGTGAAAGAGGTCTTAATGAAGTTTCAGGAGATTTCAGATAAGCTGATCCGTTTTATTAAAAAATATAATTATCTTGCCGAAGATCGAAGTACCAACGTCATTTTTTTATTAAAGTGCTCTGTTCTAAAATATCTGTCAGACAATCAGCGCATTGATTTTGAGCGGCATCAGTCGGAGCTTAAAAAGAATTTTACATTAGATTATATGATGGAACTCTGGCAGGGAGAACCAATCCATGAAGCATTTTGGGTTCAACCGAAGGGGGATATCCAGCCTCTTGGGGATGAAATATGGGATTGGGTCTGTGACCTAGTTGAAAAATCACCATCACTTAAAGGGGAAAACCCGGGGCTGATTGGTAATCTTTACGAAGAAAGTCTGTTAATTAATCACAAGAAAAACCAGGGAATTTTTTACACCCCTGAAAATATCGCTGGTTATATGGCATCAAAAGTGTTGAAAAATATAAAAATAGGGGATAAATCCCAAATTATTAGGATTTTAGACCCGGCTTGCGGAAGTGGTTCCCTTTTAAGTGCTGTTTATGATCAAATTATTTTGAATTGTGGCGAAATGGGACAAAGTGAAACAGATGCCTTGCATCAGTTATTGTTAGAGAAATGTCTCCTGGGCGTAGACCGAGATCCGCTGGCCTGTTTGGTTACTCGACTCATCCTCAGCCTAAAAGGAAACAGATATGTTAAACCATTGGGAATTATTTGTGGCGATATTTTGATTGAAGATTTGATCGAAAATGAATCAGTGGATGTCGTCATTGGTAATCCTCCCTATGTTGGGCACAAAGAAATCAATACCGACTATATGAAAAATCTTAAAAATCGGTATTTTGAAGTATATCAGGACAAAGGCGATCTTTCTTATTGTTTTATCCATCGGGGTTGGGAGCTGTTAAAACCGGAGGGACAACTGATTCATATTACTTCCCGTTATTTTATTGAAGCATTTTATGGAAAACCTTTACGAGCCTTTATTAAAAAATCTTTTGGGATCCAGGAAATTGTCGATTTCAATGGACTGCGAATTATCGAAGGAGTGGGGGTTGACCCGGCGATTATCCGGCTGATCAAAAAGAATCAGGTAGATAAGAACCACACCATTCAGATCAAACGGTTTTTTATTAAAAACCATAAACCGGAGACCTATCCGGAATTGATTCATTTATTAGCTCAGGCGAAATTGGTCGAGCAACCGGCCGAAAATCAACTATTTGAGGCGTTCGAGATTCAACAGGCTGGCTTAAAGGATGATTCCTGGCGGCTTTATTCGCCAATTACTCGGGGAATTATCGAAAAGATCGAGAAAAAGACACCGTTTACTCTGGACAATGTGGTTCAAAGCTTTCAGGGGATTATCACCGGAAATGACAAAGCCTTTATCTTTAATGATGGGGATGAAGCACTTAAGGAATTTGAAACAGATCTTTTAAAACCCTGGATTAAAAATAAAGATGTGGGCATGTTCACAGTGGCGGAACCACAAAAAATAATTCTCTATACCAACAGTATCAATAATATTAAAAAATATCCTCAGGTTGAAAAACATCTGGAAAATTTCAAGGAAAAGCTCAAAAACCGTCGGGAGTGCCAAAGTGGCAAGCTGCCCTGGTATAAACTGCAGTGGGGCAGAGATCCTGATCATTTTGAAGGACGCAAGATCATATTTCCATATAAAGCAACGCAGAATCGTTTTGCGATTGATGAAGATAAATGTTATTTCAGTGCAGATGTGTATGGACTGATCCTGAAACCCCGACTTTATCATCAAATAACTGAGGAGTTTCTGGTTATTCTGCTGAACAGCCGACTGTACAATTATTATTTTAAGTCATATGGAAAAAAAATGGGTGATAAGCTTTATGAATATTATCCCAATACGTTGTTGAGATTGGGTATCCCAGATATAAAAGATGAAAATATTAAGTATTTTAAAGACTCATATGATAGAATCGTTCAATTAAAGAAAAATGGAGACACTGAACAATTGAGCAATGTTCTTGCGGAAGTTGATGCGTGGTTCTACCGTTTTTTTGAGTTAAACCAAACAGAAATGGAAGTAATCGAAACGAAATTATGAATTACGAAAGTACCGTGAGCTTCGCTACCGGTTTGCGGAAACCGGAACCAAAGCAAATTTTGTTCAATTCTTTTGAATTTAGTGATTGCTATTCAAATTAAATAGTGAAAGGACATTATGCAGGAAAACTTTTTTAACCGAAATTATGAAGGTCAAATTGCCGATAATGCCCCGCTTGCAGTCAGAATGCGTCCCCAAACGCTGGAAGAATTTGTTGGTCAGCAACATATTATTGGTAGGGGGAAACTCTTATATCGCCTGATTGAAGCGGATAAACTATCCTCGGTGGTGTTTTACGGGCCACCAGGTACCGGCAAAACATCTTTGGCCAAGATTATTGCCAATCGGACCAATGCCGTGTTTTATGAGCTTAATGCCGTTACTTCAGGTAAAAAAGAAATCACTGAGGTTTTGGATAAAGCTAAGGACAATCTGGGGGTTTATAATAAGAAATCGATTCTTTTTATTGATGAGATTCACCGTTTCAATAAGGCCCAACAGGATGCCCTGTTACCTAGTGTTGAAAAAGGTCTGGTAACGCTTATCGGAGCGACCACTGAAAATCCCTATTTTGAAATTAACTCACCGCTGTTGTCCCGCTCCACCATCTTTGAGTTTGAAAATCTGACTCCGGATGACATCCGCTGTGTGATTGAACGAGCCATTAATGACCGGGAGCGGGGTTATGGCGTCATGAAAATAGAATGTGATGCCGATGCCCTCGACCATTTTGCGGAGGTCGCCAATGGTGATGTGCGCCGGGCTTTGAATGCCCTGGAATTGGGGATTCTGACGGTGGACAAAAATGAAGACGGAGTGATTCATATCGATCTGGAAACGGCCCAGGAATGCATTCAGCAACGGGCTGTACAGTACGATAAAAATGGCGATAATCATTATGATACCATTTCAGCCTTTATAAAAAGTATTCGGGGCTCCGATCCGGATGCCGCTTTATATTGGATGGCAAAAATGATTACCGCCGGAGAAGACCCGAAATTTATTGCCAGGCGGATTGTCATCTCGGCTTCCGAAGACATCGGCAATGCCGAGCCGATGGCTTTACCGGTGGCAATGGCCGCCGCTGATGCGGTTCAGTTTATCGGCATGCCCGAAGCCCGGATCAATCTGGCACAGGCCGTAGTTTTTCTGGCCTGCGCTCCCAAAAGCAACGCCTCCTATCTGGCGGTGGATGCTGCCATTGCTGCTGTCAAACATGTGTCTAACAGCAATGTGCCGGCGCATCTGCAGGATACCCATTATTCCGGCAGTGAAAAACTGGGAAGGGGGATGACTTATCAGTATCCCCATAATTATCCTGGTCACTATGTGAAACAACAATACCTACCGAATGACCTGGTGGGCACCCATTTTTATGAGCCCACAGAAATGGGACACGAGCTCAAAATGAAAGAATATCTGATCAAAAATGGAATAATAAAATAAAAAATAATAGAAAAATCAAGAATAGAAAAGGAGAGACATTTGAAAAAGGAAATAAGAGATCAACAAGAAAAAATGTTTAAACTGGAAGAGAATGTCCATGGCTTTATTTTAAAAAAAGAAGAATTTGTCGATGAAATAGATAGCATTGCCCGGACCTTTGTTCATGAAAAAACCGGAGCCCAATGTTTATACATTTCGGCAGATGATGACAATAAGGTTTTTTCCATCAGTTTTAGAACCCCATCCACTGATAGCACTGGGGTGCCCCATATTCTGGAGCACTCGGTTTTGTGCGGATCAAAAAAATACCCGGTCAAGGAGCCGTTTGTGGAATTGGCAAAAGGCTCATTGAACACTTTTTTAAATGCCATGACCTATCCGGATAAAACCATGTACCCGATCGCCAGCACCAATGCCAAGGATTTTATGAATCTGATGGATGTTTATTTGGATGCGGTTTTTTACCCTAATATTTACGGAAACCCCTATACTTTCCAACAGGAGGGTTGGCATTATCATATTGAGAATGCCGATGATCCGATTATTTATAATGGGGTGGTTTATAATGAAATGAAGGGCGCTTTCTCCAATCCGGAAGAAGTGCTGCAAAATAAAATATTTGAATCCCTTTACCCTCAATCCTGCTACCGGTTTGAATCTGGTGGTGATCCGGATGTGATTCCAGAATTGACCTATGAGGATTTTCTGGGCTTCCATAAAAAGTATTATCATCCCTCCAACAGTTATATTTATCTGTATGGCGACGGTGATGTTCGGGCACACCTAAAATATTTAAATGATGAATATCTGAATGTGTTCGAAAAACAGGTTGTCGATAGCGAAATTGCGGAACAAAAACCGTTTGAAAAACGGCAGCAGGTGACCGCTAGCTATGGGGTGTCCAAAGAAGAATCCCTTGATAATAAAGCCTACCTGGCCTTAAACGTCGTATTGGGAAATACCTTACCTTATGAGGATGCGCTGGCTTTTGATATCCTCTCGCATATTTTACTCAATAATAATTCATCACCGTTAAAAGAAGCCTTGTTGGATCTTAAAATTGCGGAAGATGTGAGCTACCATTACAGTAGTTCATTAAAACAGCCCTATTTTTCAATTGTCCTCAAAAACACCGAGGCAAAACATGCAGAATTATTTACAAAAACGGTTGATGATGTGTTAAACAAACTGGTTAAAGACGGTTTAGACCCCCTTAGTGTGGAAGCGGGCATCAATATCCATGAGTTTTCTCATATAGAAGGGGAATATGGCTCCTATCCCAAAGGGCTGATCTACGGCATCGATATGATGGACAATTGGCTTTACGGCCATGAACCCACCGATTATCTGAAATACAAATGGGTTTTCAAAAAACTTAAAGAAAGCTGGAAAGATGGATACTTTGAAAAACTGATCAAACGACTGCTGATTGATAATACCCATCAATCCCTGGTTACCATTGTGCCGGATAATACCCTTCAAGAAAAAGCCGATCGGGCTCTGGAGGAAAAGCTGGCATCTTTTAAAGCCGGACTGACAACGGAAGAACTAAACGCTTTAGTTGACGAAACACAGATGCTGATTGAAAAGCAAAATGAAGAAGATTCACCAGAAGATCTGGAAAAAATACCCAAACTGTCCCTTGAGGATATTAACAAAACGGGTCGAACCTACCCTATGGAAGTGAGTAATGCCTTAGATACAACCCTGCTTTTCCATCCCGGTTTTACCGGGGACATTTCCTATTTAAAACTGTATTTTGATTACAGTGATGTACCTCAGGAAGACTTGAAATATTTATCGCTGATGTGTAAAATATTAGGCGGGCTCAGTACAAAAAACATGGATTTCCACCGCTTGAGTCAGGAAATCGAAATTCATACCGGGGGATTATCCTTTGGGGTCGAATCTTATGATGACGTTCATCAATATGGTGATTTTACGTCAAATTGTTATATTAAAGGTAAAGCGGTGGCTGAAAACATTCCGACTTTAATTAATATTATGACGGATGTAATTACCCAGACCCAGTATCAGGAAAAGAACTTGATTCATGATATGATTCGGGAAATCAAGACCCATAAAGAAACCCAATTCCTGACCGCCGGACATGTGGTTGGGGTGCAACGGCTACAATCTTACTACTCCCAGTCGGCCCGTTTATTTGAAGAGTTTGGCGGCATTGAGTTTTATCGGTTTATTGCTGATCTGGAAGCAAATTTTGATAAAAAATTTGAAGAACTGGCAAAAAAACTAACTGAAATTGCCGAGATTGTGTTCACCAAGAAAAAACCGATTATCAGCATTACCGGAACCGAAGCGATCCGGGATCGGACGCTGGCAGCGCTGAAACCTTATGTATCCGGTCTGTCAACTAAAAAAGAGGTAAAAAATGCCTTTAAGTTTGATACGAAGATTGCCAATGAGGGTTTCTTGACTGCAGCCAAGATTCAATATGTGTCTCAGGGGTACAATATCAGAGATTTAGGTTATCAATACGCTGGTTCTCAGTTGGTGCTGAAAGGTATTCTTTCAATGGACTATCTGTGGAACAAGGTTCGAGTTCAGGGTGGCGCTTATGGCGCATTTATGAGCATCGGACGAAGTGGCGATTTATATTTTGGATCGTATCGGGATCCCAAATTGAAAAAGACCTTTGAAGCCTATCAGGGCGTCATTGACTACATCAATAATCTGGATCTTTCAAAAAGAGAACTTGAAAAATATATTATTGGTACCATCAGCAGTAAGGATGTGCCATTGAGTGCGTCTGTCAAAGGTGAAATAGCAGACAATTTCTATTTCAGCGGCGTCACGACGGAGGATCTTCAGACTGAGCGGGATGAAATTTTAGAAACCTCCTTAGAACAATTAAAAAGCTATGCTGAAATGGTTGCTGCTGTCCTTGCTAAAAATGCGATTTGTGTTTTAGGAAGTGAAGAAGCCATCACCGAAGAAAAGGAATTGTTTAAAGAAACCCGTTATATCAAGTAGGAGATTTTAGAGGGGAGAGGTTATGAAAAGAAAAATAGGACTATTGGTTATTCTTAGCCTGGTTTTTTTTACAAGCAACGCTTTAGCAGCAGGTTTACCTACTTATGGAGCGGATGAAGGTGTGATCATTTTTGAAAAGAATAGCGGTGATATTCTTTTTCAACAAAAACAGAATGATAAATTTTATCCAGCCAGTACCACTAAATTGATGACAGCGCTGGTTGCCGTAGAAAACGGAGATTTGACCGAGAATTTCACCGTGGGGGATGAGATTCTCAGTTTGGCTGAAGACAGCAGCACGGCGGGGCTTGAAGAAGGGGAAGTAATCTCACTAAACGAACTTCTTTATGCGTTATTGCTGCCATCTGGAAATGATGCAGCCGAAACCATTGCGGTTAATATCGGTCGAAAAATTGCCGGAGACAATTCGCTCTCCTCAGAAAAAGCGTATGAAGCTTTTGTCAAAGCTATGAATACCAAAGCAAAAGAGCTGGAGATGACCGGTTCGAATTTTACAAATCCACACGGTTTGCAAAATGAAAATCACTATACAACACCGGCTGATTTACTGAAATTAGCCCAAGTTGCTTTTGGCAATGAAACCATCAGTGCGGTGACCAGATCCAAGGTTCATGAGGTTCAAACGAATAAAGTCAAACATAAGTGGAACAATTCCAATCTTATGCTATACTCAAACTTTAATGAATTGTCGGAGGATTATCGGGTAGCCAATAATTTGTCAGCTGGAACCAATCCCGTTTTCAATGGTTATGCAACCAGCGGAAAAACCGGCTATACTGAGGAAGCGAACAAATGTCTGGTTTTTGAAGGCGAAGGTAATGATAAAAATATGATTGGCGTTATTTTAAATGCCGATCAGACCGTTCTTTTCAAGGAAGCCAGTGATACCATCAATGCGGTGGTTAAAGAATATCAATTGCTGGAATGGACCAAAGAAGATGACAAAAACAGGGTCGCCCAAGTGGTTAATTACCATGTTTTTGATGGCAATAAGCTGGAATATAAGACCAATGAACCACTTATTACGGCGGTACCCCAATCAACTAAAGATCAGTATAAAGAAGCGGTTAAGTGGGATGAAGCAAAGGTCATGGGCGATGAAACCCTGACCAATCTGCAAGCTGATATTAAAGAAGGCGATCAGATCGGCGAACTTCAAGTTTATAAGGGGGATACCTTTGTTGAAGCCACCCCTGTTTATGCCGCCAATTCCATGAAAGCCAGAAATTGGACCGATTATCCGATTCTTTACTGGTATGTGACAATCATTGTAATCCTGATGCTGTTGGCCATTCTGCGGATTATGTTTGTTCAGTTTATGCGGAAAAACAATATCCGCTATAAAAAAATAAAAATCAAAAAAAAGCCAGATCCACAAACCAGGCGAAGAAGATAAATATGAACCTTAAAAAAATGAGATGTGTTTGTTAATAAACAATCACATCTCACGTTTTTTTCTTGACAGCTGGGGACGAGAGCGTTATAATTATTATAGTATTTAAAGCATTGAAGTGCAGAATACGAATCAATTTTAAAGAAACAGAAAAAAAGATACGAAAATGATACCATGAAGGTGTTTCCTGTGCTGAAGCCAGGATGTATTCTTCATGTTTTTTTGTATAGTTTTTTAACTTTAAGGAGGTTTTTATTATGCACATGGCAGATGCTTTAGTTTCTCCCGCAGTTGGAGGAATCATGCTCGCAGCAAGCGCTGGAGCAATCGCCTACTCGGCGTATAAATGTAAAGATGATTTAGATGAAAAGAAAATCCCTTTAATGGGTGTTATGGGCGCAGTGATCTTTGCCGGGCAAATGATTAACTTCACCATTCCTGGAACCGGTTCCAGTGGACACATTGGTGGTGGGATTTTACTGGCGGCTTTATTAGGGCCATTTCCCGCATTCTTAACCATTACGGCGGTATTATTAATTCAGGCACTATTCTTTGCAGATGGTGGTCTCTTGGCCTTAGGCGCAAATATTTGGAACATGGGATTTTATGCCTGTTTACTGGTTTATCCCTTGGTCTTTAAGCCGATTGTTAAAAAAGGACTGACGCCAACCCGAATTACGGTAGCATCAATTGTTTCAGTTGTTTTAGCGTTGACTGTAGGTGCCGTTTCGGTTGTTCTTCAAACGGTGGCTTCTGGGATTACCGAACTTCCGATGGTTACCTTTATGGGATTGATGATCCCAATTCACCTGGCGATTGGTCTGATTGAAGGAATTGTTACCGGCGGTATTTTAGTCTTTGTTTATAAAATGAGACCAGAATTATTGGAATCTTCTGTGGAAAATAAGAAATTACCCAAGAGTCTTTCGATTAAAAAAGTAATGGGAATCCTGCTGGTTTTTGCTGTCGTTGTTGGTGGCGGGTTATCTGTCCTGGCTTCTTCTAATCCAGATGGACTGGAATGGTCAATGGAAAATGTTGCTGGAACAACTGAGCTGACCGCAACTGGAAATGCCCATGATAGTGCTGCAAGCATCCAAAAAAGTACTGCATTTTTGCCTGATTATGGCTTTAAGTCAGCTAATGGCGAAGGTTCAGCCGTGGGAACCAGTGTTTCCGGAATTATCGGTGCAGGAATAACCTTGATCATGGCAGGCGGAACCGGCGGTCTGATTTATGCAATTAAACGAAAAAAAGAGAAAGCTGCATAAGTTGATTTGATAAAGTTTTATTTTTACAAATAATTATTTCGAATAGCCTCTGTTTATTAGCAGAGGTTATTCTTTATTTTAAACCTGAAAGGTAATGGAATGTCAACAATAACAGATTCTATGAACACAATCAATTCTCTTGAAGAAATGGCCGATGGTAATACCATCATCCATCATTTACATCCCATGGTCAAGCTGATCACCACCATGCTTTATCTGGTGCTGGTGATTTCCTTTAATCCATACAATATTACCGGGTTAATGGTGTTTGCTTTTTATCCGGTGATCCTAATGGCGCTGGCAGAAATTCCCTATAAACCCTTATTAAAACGACTGCTGATTGCACTGCCCTTTTCGTTCTTTGCCGGTATTTCCAACGTTATTTTTAATCAGAATCTGGCATTAATGATCGGCCCTGTTCCCATCACTTTTGGTTTCATTTCCTTTGTTTCAATTATGGTCAAAACGGTCTTTACTGTTATGGCGGTGCTGATCCTGATTGCGACAACATCATTGCCGAAGATATCCTATCAGCTTTTATCCATTAAGGTACCTAAAATAATTGTTGAACAAATTATGCTTACCTACCGCTATATTTCGGTGTTGTTGGATCAGGTATCCAATATGTATACTGCCTATATTTTGAGAGCCCCCGATTCAAAAGGGATCAAAATGAAGGATATGGGCATATTTGTCGGCCAATTATTGTTAAAGAGTTTTGACCGGGCTGAAAATATTTATGTTGCTATGAAATGTCGCGGGTATGATGGTAATTATCTTTATGCTAAACCCAATCCGATTCAAAAAAATGATTGGATTTTTCTGGTTTCAGTTTGCGTCGTTTTATGTTTGATGCGTTTTTTTGATCTAAGCCAATTTATCGGCAGTTTCATATAATGAGGAGTTCCAATGCTAGCAATTGAAAAGTTAAACTATGCTTATCCGGATGGTCATCAGGCGATTCGGGATGTGAATTTGAAAATAGAAGAGGGTGAAAGTATCGCTCTGGTTGGCGCTAACGGCGCAGGAAAATCCAGCTTGTTTAAGTTGATCATCGGTATTTCTGAAATTAAAGATGGATCGATAAAAGTTGGTGAACTTTCAGTGGGAAAAAAAACACTGAAGGATGTGCGAAGAAAAGTCGGGATGGTCTTTCAGAATCCAGATGATCAATTATTTATGACCAAGGTATATGACGATATTGCTTTCGGACCGAGAAATGAACTTTTAACTGAGGAAGAAGTGGAAGTGCGGGTCGTTAATGCTTTGGAAACTTTGGGAATTACTCATCTCAGAGACCGGATGCCCCATCGGTTGTCCGGCGGGGAAAAACGAGTTATTGCCATTGCTTCGGTATTGGCTATGAACCCTCAGATTATCTTGTTTGACGAACCGACGTCTTTTCTGGATCCCCAGGCCAGACGAAATGTAATTAATACATTGGATGCGCTGAAAATGACTAAAATCATTGCTACCCACGACCTCGATATGGCTCTGGACATCTGCGATCGCGTGATTATTTTACATCATGGCAGCGTTTTTGCCGATGGAACGGTAAATGATATTCTACTGGATGAAAATTTATTATCCCAATGCCATTTAGAACTGCCCCTCTGTAAGCAAAAACCCCGGGAACGTTAGATTGATAAATTATTAATATCAAAAGCTTGATTTAATCAGGCTTTTTTACGTTTTAGAGTCGATTAAAATGATGGTGTCAAGAAAAACAACTTAAATTCATCGGTTTGTTTTAAGAATAGTCAGAGGAATTGTATTCTTAATTGAAATTTTAAATTTTATAAGATATAATTAATTCAATGTTTGGGAGGTCAAACGATGATGAAAAAGGATTATTCAAATATCGGAAATGATATAAAGGATATTGTTCAAAACGCCTTAAATTCAGATGAATTTAAAGAGCTCAATAAAAATATTTCCGAAACCGTAAACCGAGCGATGGAAGAAGTCAAGCGAAGTGGCCAATATTGGCAGGAACAACAAAAACAGCAACGGGAAAACAACCAGGAATCCAGAACACAGGCGGCTAATGCCAGAAAGGTGCAAAACCGGATCAATCGACAACAGACCAGAGAAATGGTAGAAAAAAACTACAATCAAACCATGAGTAGACCAGCAAAAAAACAAACTAAAAATCTCATCTCAAAATCACCTCACGGCCGTGTATCTGGAGTATTGTTAATGGTATTTGGAGATATCGGGATAGGATTATCTTTGTTGTTCTTTCTTATTTATGCATTTCTAACCAATCTTTTTAGCAGTACCATGTTACTTTGGACGCTGCCAACTGGAGCCTTGTTGACGATGTTCGTTCTTGGGGTTTTAATGACTGCAAAAGGGTCAGGGCTGAGAGCCAGAGTCAAACGGTTCAGGCAATATGCCAGCCGTTTGAAAGATCGAAATTTTTGCAAAATTACCGAGTTATCAGATCCGATTGGCCGTAGTAAAAAATATGTGGTCAAGGATCTCAGAAAAATGATTCGCCTGGGTATGTTTCCAGAGGGACGCATTGATGAAGAAGAAAACTATCTGCTAATCAGCGATGAAGCTTATGAAAATCATTTAAAACTAAAAGAAGGTAAGCGACTTCAGGAAGAAAAAGTTCGGTCGGACCAGGAAGCACTTGAACAGAAGCAAAAATTGGAGCAGCAAAATCCGCAAATGAAGGAAGTACACGAAGTCATTGCTGAGGGACAAAATATTGTCAAACAGATCAATGAAGCCAACATCGCCATCGAAGGCACAGTAATTTCAGAAAAACTGGATCGTCTGGAAAAGGTAATTACCAAAATATTTGAATTTATTGAAGAAAATCCCGATGGATTACCAGAAATCAGAAAATTTATGGGATACTATTTGCCAACGACGTTAAAATTAGTATCAGTATATCAGGATTTAGATGCAGAAGCCATACAAGGGGCCAATATCATGGCCACCAAAAAAGAAATTGAAGATACACTGGATACCATTAGTCACGCCTTCGAAAATCTGCTGGATAGTTTTTATGAAGATACCGCAATGGATGTATCCACGGATATTTCGGTACTTAATACCATGCTGGCTCAGGAAGGCTTAACTAAAAGAGACTTTAAAAAATAGGCAGTGATTAGGATAAGAGAAATCAACGCCAAAGCATTATAATTTAGGTTGAAATTCTAAAAATAAGATAAATGAAATATGAGGAGAAGCGATGATGGAAGACAACACAAATGATTATTCTCAGGTAACCCCCACCTTGACATTTGATCCCTTTGAAGGAGAAAAGACAGTGACTGCCAATCAGCATCAGGAGCTGAAGGGGGATCGACAAGTTTTTGATGAAAGTCGCTTAACGCCTGAAGAACGAAGAATGGTGGACGATTTTGCCAGCAAGATTGATCTGACTAATTCCAGTTTAGTAATGCAGTTTGGGGTCGGTGCTCAAAAAAAGATCGCTGATTTTTCTGAAACCGCATTAAATAATGTCCGTACCAAAGATATGGGCGAAGTCGGTAAAATGCTGGGCGACATGGTTTTGGAACTTCGGAATTTTGATATTGAGGAAGAAGATAAGGGGTTTCTAGGCTTCTTTAAAAAAAGCAGCAATAAATTAAGCTCCATGCAAACTCGTTATGCTACAGCAGAAAGCAATGTCAATCGGATTGTGGAAGCGCTGGAAAAACATCAGATGCAGCTGTTAAAAGATGTTGCCATGCTGGACAAACTTTATGACGTCAATAAAACCTATTTTAAGGAACTATCGATGTATATTCTGGCCGGTAAAAAGAAACTTCAGGAAGTCGAAACCAAGGAATTGCCGGAATTGATCAAACGCTCACAGATCAGCGGTTTACCGGAGGATGCTCAGGCAGTTAATGACTTGTCAGCCATGTGTAATCGCTTTGAGAAAAAAATCCATGATCTGGAACTGACCCGGATGATCTCTATTCAAATGGCGCCGCAAATACGTTTAGTTCAGCATAACGATACCTTAATGGCCGAAAAAATCCAATCCTCCATTGTCAACACCATCCCCTTGTGGAAAAGCCAAATGGTGCTGGCGCTTGGTGTGGTTCATTCTGGTCAAGCGGCAAAAGCTCAGCGTGAAGTTACCAACATGACCAACGAACTGCTGCGAAAAAATGCCGAAACCTTGAAGATGGAATCCATTGCCACCGCTAAAGAATCTGAACGGGGTATTGTCGATATTGAAACCCTGAGAATTTCGAATGAATCTCTAATCACTACTTTTGACGAGGTTTTAAGAATCCAAACTGAAGGCCGACAAAAACGAAAAGAAGTGGAAGTAGAGCTTGAAAAGCTGGAAAATGATTTGAAAAATAAAATGCTGGAAATCAGAAAATAGCAGTTATACTAAGCCAATCAGTGAGACTACTGGTTGGCTTTTTATTAATAATAAATTATTTAAACATTGGTTCAAAAATACTAATTGAAACTAGATCGATTGAGAGGTTCTATTAGGGTAGAAACTAAATTATTTGGATGCCACATTTGGCGTTTTAGTAAGACGGCAATCTGAAGCACTAATTTTTGTTCAAATGACTAATATTAATGAAAATAATTAGGTTAATAGCCATTGAAAACTATTACATATTGGTTATAATAATAAATAATATATTGCGAAGACACTAAAACAGCTTCATAAAACTTTGCGGTTGGTTTAAGTCGAAAACTGTTCTGAAAAAAAGAATATAAAACGAAAAACAAATTGTAAAGCAATAATTGTTCGTAATCTATTAATCATATTAGGAGGAAATTTATGGCAACTTTTTATACAAATGATCATGTTGAGCTATATTATGAGGTTAAAGGAAAAGGAAAACCCTTACTCATGCTTCCCGGTTGGACTTGCACAACGCAGTTTTTCAATAAAAACAGTGATGTGTTGGCTAAAGAGTTTATGGTTATTCTTATGGATTTTCGAGGACATGGTGAATCGGAAAAGGTTCTGCACAGTCATCGGATCTCCCGCTATGCCATGGATGTTAAAGAACTACTCGATCAGCTGGATGTCAAAGAGGTGACGATTTTGGGTTGGTCGATGGGTGTTGCCGTGCTATGGAGTTATCTGGAATTATTTGGGAATCATCGGGTAAGCAAGCTTATCTGTGTGGATCAGGCGCCACTGCAATATACCGGACCCGATTGGGTATGGGGACAAAATGGCTGTTACGATGTGGAAATGTTTATTCGCGCCTGTTATGACATAAAATATGCCCCAAGAGAGAGTGCAGAAGGCTTGGCATATGGTTGTCTGTACCATGAACCGACTCAGGAAGAGGTAACATTTATTGCCGACGAAATTTCCAAATGTCCACCCTATGTACGAATTGAAATCATGCGGGATCACACAAATCTGGACTGGCGGGATTTGCTGCCATTTATCAATCTTTCTACTTTAGTATGTGTTGCTCGACACAGTGCAGTGTTTGATTGGCAGGGTAGTGCTTATGTGGCTGAACATATTCCAGAGGCAACATTAGAATTTTTTGAAAATTCAGGTCATATGCTGTTCTGGGAGGAACCGGACAAATTCAATCAGACTGTTGCGGACTTTATTAAAGCATAAATACCAAAAATAGCATGGGTAGTTAGTTTACCCTTGCTATTTTTTAAATGACATTTTATTAAAATACAAGCTAAGGAGAACGTAGAATGAAAATAGTGATTGCGCCGGACTCTTTCAAGGGATCCTTATCTGCCGTAGAAGTGTGTGATATTGTTGAAAGTGCAATTCTTAAAATAATGCCAGCTACCAAAGTCATAAAAATACCGATTTCTGATGGCGGGGAAGGTTTGGTGAATTCCCTCGTCGGACATGGTGCTGGTGAAATTATAAAAGTTATCGTAAAAGACCCATTATTTAGAGATATTTGGGCTGAATATGGCATTTTAGATGGAAAGCTGGCGATCATCGAAATGGCTGCGGCTTCAGGGTTGCCCTTACTTGCCATGGAGGAACGAAATCCCCTTTACACAACGACTCAGGGTACTGGCGAAATGATTTACGATGCAGTGATTAACCATGGATGTGAAAAAATCATTTTAGGTCTCGGTGGTAGTGCAACAAATGATGGGGGATTAGGTGTGGCAAGTGCCTTAGGAATCCGGTTTTTTAACAAAAATAATCAGCTGCTTAAACCATGTGGGAAAAATCTGGATCAAGTGGTATCAATTGACACAAGTCAGCTTGATCAACGATTTCAGGACGTAGAAATAATAATTGCTTGTGATGTTGAAAATTCTCTTTGTGGAAATAAGGGCGCGGCCGCGGTATACGGACCTCAAAAAGGTGCCAACGATGAAATGGTTGTTTTTCTGGACAGTGGACTCAATCAATTTGGACAGTTACTGGAAAACAAAACTGGAATGCAACTTCTGGATTTAAAAGGAATTGGTGCTGCTGGTGGCATGGCCTTACCATTGGTCGCATTACTTAATGCCCGATTAAAATCAGGTCTGGATATTGTTTTAGATGAAATAAAATTTGATACCTCAATTGAAGGGGCGGATATGATTATAACCGGAGAAGGCAAAACAGATGCCCAGAGTATTATGGGCAAAGTGATTTCAGGGGTTGGAAAACGGGGGAAAAAGCAGAACATCCCAGTTGTTGTTATTTCAGGTGCGTTGGAAGATGGCTATGAAGCTATTTATGATTGTGGGATTGTTGCTGCGTTCGCCATCTACAGTAATGACAACGGCTTAAAATGGCACATGGAAAATGTCCAGCAGTTACTAGAAGCCAGTGTTTGCAATCTCTTTAAGTTTCTTTCAATTATTTGTATGATTCCTCAGAACTCGAGATGAACGTATTCAAAATTGAAAGGGGTTAATCAAGATGCTGGATAAAAAAATTGCCCAAAAGATTGCCAATGAAGTAATCAATAGCCTTGGATATAATATTAATGTAATGAATGAAAATGCGATAATAATTGGAAGTGGCTCTCCCGAACGAATTGGAACCTATCATGAGGTAGCGATGCAGGTAATTAACAATGGCAACACCTGTGAAGTAACTGATACCGAGTCAAAAAAACTCCAAGGTGTTAAATCAGGAATTAATATGCCCATTGTTAACAAGGTCGGAAAGGTTATCGGTGTGGTTGGCATAACTGGGGACCCGGATGAGGTAAGAAACATTGGTAAACTAGTAAAAATGACTGCAGAGCTTATTGTTGAACAGCAAGAATCGATGAATCGATTTTATTCTCATCGTAATGATAAAGAAATCTTTTTAAATACCCTCATTAGTGATCAAATGACGATCAGCGAGGATGAAATTGCGGATTGGGGAGAACGAATCGGCTATAATATGGAGTGCTTTCGCGTAGCCATAATCTTAAGTTTTGGTTCAAATCAGGAACTCTACGAAAAGGAACTACTGGAAAAAGTGCTTAATCAGATCAAGTCATCGGCGAGTCATTTGAAGCAGGATATTTCTTCGGTTATGTCTAATGGTCATATTTTGATATTTAAAGCAGTCAAAAGCGTAAAACCCTGGGATATTGAGGCTTCCATTAGTTCATATTTGATTGATGCGATCCATCTTGAAGATTTTGAGGACGTTTGCTGTTTTGTGGGAGGCTACTATCGGGGAATTAAGGGGTATGGCAAATCATATGGAGATGCTTATGACATTTACCGAAGCGGTTTCTATAAAAAAGGTTTATCGGTGTATTTTGCACATCGTCATTATTTTTGGAAACTTTATAATCAGCTCGATAAAGAAATTTATAGTTCCGTTATAGAACCATATATCGAAAAAATCCAGACTTGCTTTGGCAAAGGAACAGAGGATGCTATGCTAACCATGAGAAAAGTGCTGGATTATAATTTTCAGTTTGAAAAAGTAGCAGATGATTTATTCATCCATAAAAATACGGTGATCTTCAGAAAAAAGAAAATGGAGGCATGTCTTGGCTTTGCACTAAAATGCAAAGGAAATGATAACTTGTTGTTTGAGATAATTTTGAATTATTATCTCAAACTGCGCACATAAATAATTGACCAAGCATATGGTAATTTATGTCTTATATGCATTAAAATAGATGAAACCAACAGATTTGTTATAAATTTAGTTTACCAATATATAAATAAACTAACTAGAAGCTCATACGATAAAAAATGAAAAAGACGATGAATTATTGGCTAAAGTAAAATTTCTCTGCAAATATAGAATTGTCATTTAAAATATGATATTATAGATACAAATAATAATTGAAAGAGGAATAAAATTGGACGACGTACCATTATCTGAGATAAAAACAAACGATTCAAATCATTTCAATGATTCATTATTTAAGAAGAATAACCGATCCATTCACTGGGAGGAATCTTAGACAATGGATAACAGCACGTTAGGTTTAATTATAATTTTGGTGTTGATGTTGCTTGTTGCAGCTTTTTTTTCGGCAACCGAAACGGCATTTACATCGCTTAATCGGACGCGGATTAAAAACCTGTCAAAAGACGGCAGCAAAAGAGCAACCCGGGTATTAATTCTTTCTGAAAAGCTTGATACTGTTTTATCGACAATTTTGATAGCCAAGACGATTGCTACTATTACCGCAGCTTCAATTGCAACGGCCGTATTGGTGCAATACTATGGCAATAGCGGCGTAATTCTTTCGATTGTTGTTATGACAATTGCGGTATTAATTTTTGGTGAAATCTCACCAAAAAGTCTGGCCGATGATTCACCTGAGAAATTCGCGATGTTCGCGGTGCCTTTTCTGCGAGTGTTCATTGTTGTGCTGATGCCGGTTAACTTTTTATTTATGCAATGGAAAAAACATTTATCCCGTTTGTTTAAGGTTAATGATGAAAGAAGCATGACCGAAGAAGAGTTACTGACCTTTGTTGAAGAAGCCGAAAATGATGGCGGAATCGATCTTCAGGACGGCGAACTGATTCGCAGTGCCATTGAGTTTAACGATCTGGATGTGGATGATATTCTGACTCACCGGGTGGACGTGGTGGCCATTGATGTGGATAATCCCAAGGAGGACATTGCAAAAATATTTTTTGAGACGGGTTTTTCACGTTTGCCGGTTTATCAGGAGACCATTGATCAAATTATTGGTTTTATCAATCATAAAGACTTCACCCATTATGTGGCAAATGGCAGCAGTACCCTCGACGAAATCATCAATCCGGTGGTGTTTATTACCCCCAATATGAAAATTTCTAAGCTGCTGACCTTACTGCAGCAAAAGAAATGTCATATCGCTGTGGTAACGGATGAATATGGCGGAACAGCTGGAATTGTTACCCTTGAAGATGTCATTGAAGAACTGGTTGGCGAAATATGGGATGAACATGATGAAGTCATTGACGAATTTGTGATGATCTCAGAAAATGAATATCGTATTTTAGGTAAAGCCAACCTGGGAAAAATGTTTGATTTATTTGAAATGGAAGATGATTTCGATGTGATTACTGTTGGCGGTTGGATCGTAGAGTATTTAGGTAGAGTTCCCAAAGCTGGCGATTCGTTTGAATTTGAGAATCTAACCATCAATATTATCCAGGCGGATGAACGTCATATTATGGAAATAAACGTTGCTAAGCATGAAAATATCGAAATGAGCAGCTACGCGAATTAAAATTTAAACGTCGGGTAGAAAATTAAAATAGCACTGATTATCATTACGATTAAAGCAGAATAAATAAAAATAAAAACATCCTGATGGCATGTGTGAGCCAGCAGGATGTTTTTTATGCCATAATACCGTCAATGGTCTGATTGAAGGTGCTGACATATTCGTTTCGCTTTTCAACCGTAATGTCTTCGTTTTTAAGCAGATCGAGATAATCTTCGAAGGAGTGAACCAGCAGATTGTTGACCAGACGATATTTTTCTAGAATCACCGGGTCTTTTTTAAAGCTCAGTTCCCAGGTATTTTTCATGTAAGAAAAGATATGGTTGGTCATATCCCGGAGCATCCCGGCCAGCATGGCCACCTTGGGGTTCAGATAATCGGTGTCCGCCTCATAGGTGGAATGTTTGGAGATATTCAGCCGTCCCTGTTCCTGCAGTGCCTTGTAGGAGGAGCTTCCCTGGAGGATTATCATGTGATGATACAAAACATTGACGCTGATCTCCAGTTTATCCAAAAGGGCATTGCGCTTCAAGAAGTCATAATTAACTTTTAGATCTTCTAGGGTCGAGTCGGGCTCAAACATAATAAAGCCGACGCTGGGTTCGATGCCATGTTTTCTCAGAATTTGCAGCGCCTGCTCGTTATCTGCAACAGTGGTCAGCTTGTTCAGCCTTTTAAGGGCTTCGTCCCGACCGCTTTCTAAACCGATCAGGATGTGTTTGAGACCGGCATCAACAAGGACTTTTATGGTTTCATCTTCAATATCGTTGGCTCTGGCTTCGATACCGAAATTGATCTGACGTTCTTTTAATAAACTCGCCAGTTTCAGCACCCGGTCTTTGCCGGACCGACCGGGACCGTAAAAGTTGGGGTCCATAAAGTAGAAGTAGCGGATATCCGTTTCCTTCATCACCGCATCAATTTCGGCGATAATGTTTTCCGGGCTTCGTCCCCGCCATTTCCGTTTAATATCACCATAATATGGGTTAATGTAGCAGAAGGTGCAGCCGCCGTAACAGCCCCGACTCCCGGAAATATTCACCTCTCCGAAAGAATAGGAACCCTTGCTACGTAGTGGAAAGGGCAATGAATCCACATCCATCACCACCTCACCCCGAGTCGCCACCATGCCATTATCGGTGCGCTTGGCAATCCCTGTATCGGGGACAGCCGGGAAATCTTCAACTAGCTTTAAAAAAGTCAGTTCGGTTTCACCTAATAGAGCAGCGTCTATGGCGGGGCAGCGGTTTAAGATTTCCTCATAAGCAAAGGTAGGATAAAATCCATAAACACAGACATAGGCAATCCCATAGGTTGCTTTAACCCGCTCGATAAACTGATAAAGGGTTTTGTTATCTTCCCAATGATACACCAGGTGAATACCTAAGATAGTTGGGCGTATTTTTGCTATTTCGGATTCAATGGCTGAATAATCCAGTTTTTCCAGATAACCGTCCACGATCGTGACCTCGACATTATTGGCAGCCAGCATGCCGCCGATGTAGCCGGTATTCAGGCAGGCCGATAAGGGGGCATTGGCAATATCGTTGCAGCGATCCTCGCCAAAGGAGCGGGGATGTTCTAAAAGAATGACGTTCATGAGGTGACCTCCTGCCACATAAAAATATTTTTCTTGGTGTGATAAATCTCCAAATCGTATCGGACCCGATCAAAGGGGGCCGGGTTGTAATAGGTGGGATAGAGCAAATCGGTTTCTGGGGTGATCACTCCATTTTCCAGGGCCTGTTTTTCTACCTTGGTTCCTGGAAGAATTCGGATATTGTTTAGCACAATGGTCCCCAGGGTTTTTGAAGCATGGTGGATATTGTAGATCGCATCGATGAGATCTTTGGCTTCTTGCTGGGTTTTTTCCGTATCGCCGGGAGTATTGACCAGAAAGTGATAAACGGTGACGACACCGCTGTTGGCTAGCACCTGGGCAGTATTGAGAATATCATGGACCGTCATGTGCTTATCCATGGCATCCAGCGCAGTTTGACTCAGTCCATCAGGTGAGAGGGAAAAACATTCACAGCCGGATTTGGTATATAAGGCCACGTTTTCCTCGGTTAACAAATTTTCCCGGAAGAAACCGCTCCAGTTAATTTTCAGATCTCGACGGATGATTTCGGAACAGATTGCATCGAGATGATCCACCGGAATGTTCACCACTGAATCAGTGAAATGAATCCGGGTAACGCCATAGGTTTCATAGAGAAATTGGATTTCGTCGACCACCGCTTCCGGGGTTCGGCAGCGCATTTTACTGCCCTGCAACAGGGGATAGGAACAGTAACCGCAGCTAAAGCAACAACCCCGCTTGGTTTCCACGCCGATACTTTCCACGTATTTATTAACGGTCAGATAGGGTCGAGGATCAAGCAGATCACGATTGGGCATTTGATAGTCCAGCATATCATAATCACCGACTGGTGGGACAATCATAATTTCATCTTTTTCCCGATAACAGAGTCCCGGTAAGTGGGGTGGGTTGTCCAGGTTCTCCAGTAATGGCACAATGATTTTTTCGGCTTCTCCGGTAACGGCAAAATCAATTTCGGTATACTCGGTCATTAACCGTTCTGGAAACAGGGAAAAACCGGTTCCGCCGGCTAAAATCTTGGTCTCTGGGCAGTAGCGTTTAATAAAAGCCAGGGTGACGGCAAAGCCGGGAATCAGAGATGAGGTTTTATTTCCCAGAGGGTCGATATTTCTTAAGGACACACAAACAACATCAGGCTGATGGGCATCCAATTGAAGCCGCAGATCTCCATAGGGATCCATGGACATGTTCATGTCAAAAAGATGTAGATCATGATTGGTTTGACGTTCGACTTGGGAAGCCAGCACGACGATCCCAATGGGATACACCCGCTCGATGTCGATACCCTCCATTGAGAGGGCTTGGATGAAAAGTATTTTCATGGTTGCTCCTTGAATGAATTTTATTGTAGGCTGTTACTGAAGTGAGGTGAGCTTTACGATTAGTTTCGCACGAAACGGATCGTAAAGCAAGCATGGTTTGACGATTCTGAATTTCGTTATTAGCTGACTTTAATATGACTGATCAAACCGGTATCCAGAATAGATGGCGATTTTGCGGCAAAAATTACGGCGGTATCGGTTTCTAAGGGAATGAGTGGGGTTACCGACAAGTGATTTTTTTCCAGTTCATTAATCACCCATGCGCCGGAAAAAACCTTGCCATTGTAGGTGTTTAAAAACATATTGACATCCGATAAGTGGGCTTTAATGGGATCATGCTCATTAAAAAAATCATGAATCAAGATCACACCATCATCGGCCAAATATTTTGCTGCCGTTTTTAAAACCAATTCATTTTCAGCTTCAGCATAAGCATGAACAATGTTAGAAAGAATAATCAGTTTGAATTTTTTAGCAAGACCCCATTCCGGCTCCAGAATATTACTGGGATGGTATTCAACCCGATTGGTATAGGGTGTTTTATTGATAAGCTTTTGGGTGTGGGGGAGCATTTGTTCAATATCCAGCAGCGTGGCGCTGGTATCGGGAAAGGCTTGCAAGAAAGCCAGCGCCATGGCCCCGGAACCGGTCCCCACATCCAGAATATCACCGCTTAATTCATTAAAAAAGGTGGTGCAGTCATTGGCTTTGAGCTTGGCAACATTGTCCATCGCTTTAATATATTTGGCCCGCCGCTGGTTCAGTTCAGCTTCGCTGATATCTTCCGGCAAAAAATTGACCCGTCCGCCGGCTTTTAGCGACTGTTTCAGGGTCGCCCAATCATCGGTAAGATTTTTTCGCCACAAGATCGAGTCCCCTTGGTAAAGGGGACTCTCTTTAAGTAAATATTCTTTGGTGATCAATTGGTTATAATAAACATTTTGATAGTGCCCGACTAAGCCCAAGCTGATTAGTAGCTCTAAATAGCGGATCAGAGCATTTTCGTTGGTATCCAGTTCTTCGGCGAGCTCAAAGAGCGTTGCCCCCTGAATCCCATAATCATCGATCGTTTCAAAAAGATCCATTTCCAAGGCGGTGAACAGGGCATCGGAGAGCCAATAGGCGGTGGCAAGGTCTTCCAGATACTGACCGCCGTTGGTGCGGGGATCATACCCCTTCATGACCATTGGTTACTCCTGCATCTTCAAAGGTTAAAACATCACACATCACCCGGGCCGAGGATTCCACCAGGTGCATGGCCACCGCTGCGCCGGTTCCTTCGCCCAGTCGGAAATTCAGATTAAGCAGGGGGCGCAAACCCAGAGCCTGCCACATCAGCTGATGCCCCGGTTCTTCGGACTGATGGGAGGGGATCATATAATCCAGGGATTGGGGACAGAGCGCTTTGGCAATCAGAGCGCCGGCGGTGGAAATAAAACCGTCCACTAAAACGGGCACCTGATGATAAGCTGCCCCTAAAATAACCCCGGCAATCCCGGCAATTTCGTAGCCGCCAATTTTAGTTAGCACATCAATGGGATCATTTTTATCCGGTTGATGACGATTGATCGATTCGCGAATCACCTTGATCTTATTGAGCAGAGCGGCGTTATCAATCCCAGTGCCACGGCCGGTTACCGATGAAACCGGATATTCAGCCATGACGGCTAAGATCGCGGCGCTGGGGGTGGTGTTGCCAATTCCCATATCCCCGGTGGCTAAAAGATTGACACCTTGTTCTTCAATAACTTGAGAAGCCACATTGATGCCAGCTTCCAGGGCCGCAATAGCCTGTTCACGGGTCATCGCTGGTTCTACATAAAAGTTTTTGGTGCCGTAGTCTATTTTGCAATCGATGATGGCGCCTTTTTCTACCAACTCGGGCATATCCACAGCGACACCCATATCGACAACAATGACATCGGCACCAGAAGCTTTGGCTAAAATGTTAATGCCAGCTCCGCCTTTGACAAAATTTTCAACCATTTGGGGGGTAACCTCCTGGGGAAATGCTGAAACGCCTTCGGCAACCACGCCATGATCTCCGGCCATGGTGATGACCATTTTTTTATCGACATTGGGTCGGATGGTGCGCTGGATGCCGGCCAGTTGTTCACCAACAACCAGCAGTTGGCCCAGGCTCCAAGACGGAATCGCCAGTTTTTCGATGTGCTCTCGGGCAGCTTCACGCCATTTGGGATCTGCTGGTTCGGTCGCTTCGATGACTTGTTTTAAGGTGTATTTGGTTTCGATCATGGTAATTATCCCTTCTATTGGTAATAAATGATTGGTAATAAATGAAATGTAAGATTTGATTAATTGTAAGTATGGATATGCGGGCGATTAATAATACCCAAAGGGCAGACCCTCGCCCCAACGAACCAATCAATCGGAACGAAGTAATTATTGTGCAATGCAATAATTTGTCAATTTGTAGGGGCGAACCGCGTTCGCCCGCAACTGATCGTTTATTATTTAAGCCAGTCCAAAGAACTCCGCTGCCACATCCGCTGGACACTTGCTGTCATTACAGACGGCACAGCCATGAGATGGTTGTTGAGCAGCGAAAGCTGCAACCAGATTGGCCTGATTGATGGCGTTTTTTACTTGCTCTTCCTGATTTCGGGAAACCCGGGCTCGGGACATGGCCAGATCACGATTCCAGGCAGCGCCGCCACGTTTTAAGACGTTGGCAGCGTTGGCAGCGATGCGGGTTGTTTCAACCCCGATGCGGACATCTTCTTCATTGGGTAAACCCAAATGTTCAGCCGGAGTCAGGTAACACAGGAAGTCAGCTCCATGCATGCCGGCAAAAGCACCGCCGATGGAACCGGAGATGTTATCGTAGCCGGGTGCTACATCAGTGGCCAGGAATCCCAGAATGTAATAAGGAACGTCATAGCAAAGTCGTTTTTGTAACAGCATGGCCGATGGAATATGGTTTAGTGGCACATGGCCAGGACCTTCAACCATAACCTGAACACCAGCTTCCAGCGCCCGCTTCGTCAGTTCGCCGGCAACCATTAAACCACGAAGGTGGGCAGGATCCAGTGAATCGGCATTGGCTCCTGGTCGGATGGCATCCCCGATACTTAAAACGGTGTCGGTGGCTTTGAGGATTTCCAGAAGACGGTCAAACTCGGCATAGAGCGGATTTTCTTGATCATTGTGGAACATCCAGCCAGTTAAGAGCGAGCCGCCCCGGCTGACAACATCCGCAACCCGACCGGATTTTTTTAATATTTTCAAAACGTCCATATTCAGGGCACTGTGAACGGCCATAAAATCCATACCAGCCTGACATTGTTTTTCAACGACTTCAAAAAGATCATCGGAGGTCATATTAACCATCAGTCCTCTTTTTTCGGCGGCTTCTTTAGCGGCTTGATAAACTGGCACGCAACCAGCGGCAATGTTGGATTTTGAAAGGCTCAGAGTCCGCATCGTATCAATATCTTCGCCCATGCTTAAATCCATGAAGCCGTGGGCTCCGGCATCTTCAATAATCTGTAATTTCTTAACTTCCATTTCCATATCATCACGGTCTCCGGAGGTACCCATCAGGCCGTTAACTTTGACGTCCAGTCCACCGCCGATGCCGCAGATTTTAGAACGATTTCTAAATTTATTTTTAGGAATAACAATCCGGCCAGCAGCAACACCGGCTCTGATAAATTCAGGGGTGAAGCCTTCGCTGAGGGCCACCATTTCCATTTCTTCGGTAATTTTTCCCGCACGGGCTTTTAGCATTTGTGTCATTATCTTATCCTCGCTTCCTAGTTTTCGTCTCTTAAATACTTGCCAACAATTTTCATGGCACAGAAGTCACCGCACATGCTACATTCGGATGAAAAGTTGGTGCTGCGATCTTTCCAGACCTTAGTAGCTGTTTCGGGATCGATGGCCAGCTCCATTTGTCGGCTCCAATTCAGTTCCCGACGGGCAACCGACATTTCATGATCCCAAGCGATAGCGGCTGGATGACCTTTGCCAACGTCTCCGGCATGAGCAGCAATTCGGCTGGCCATCACACCCGTGTATACATCTGCAACATTTGGCATGCCAATGTGTTCAGCAGGGGTAACGTAGCAGAGGAAGTCGGCACCGTAATAGGAAGCGATGGCACCACCGATGGCACCGGTAACATGATCCATACCCGCACCTGAATCGGTTGGCAGACAACCAAAGACGAAGTAGGGAGCACCGCCACATAATTGTTTCTGTAATTGAACGGTGGTTTGGATCTGATCCAATGGTACATGTCCTGGACCTTTAACCATCACCTGAACCCCGGCAGCACGAGCTTTTTTAACCAGTCCGCCTAAAATGACTAATTCGTGAACCTGAGCACCGTCAAGGGAATCGGCAATACAACCGGGGCGCATGCCGTCGGCAAAGCTTAAAACCACATCGTATTTCTTGCAGATTTCCAGAACTCGGTCATATTGGGTAAAGAATGGATTTTCACATTGATTGTGAACCATCCAGCCGATCAGGTGGGAACCACCGTAACTGACCAATGGATCGATGCGACCTTCTTCTTTAGCCCGGTTGATGACATCCATGGTGGTACCACAGTGCAGTGCTAAAAAGCTGACGCCTTCTGAGGCGTGCTGTTCCATCATCGCAAACATATCGTCGGGGGTCATATCAAGAGCAGTGCCATATTTTTCCTGGGCCACCGCCAGGGTCTGATATAGGGGCAGGGTTCCAACCGGCCGATCAACGGTGGATAAAACTTTTTCGCGCAGTTCATTGATGGGACCACGGACACTTAAATCCATCAGGGTATCGGTTTTGGCTTTAATGGCGGAGTCGATTTTAGCCATTTCGCCTTCAATGGTATCGTCAAGTTCATACATCCCCACGCTGGCCGATACTTTAGTGAATAAGCCTTTACCAACCGCTACCGGGTTAATATTTTTGCGGGAACTTTTTAGAATAACGATTTCACCAGTTGCGACGCCCTGTCTGATGAGCTCGGGCGTAATGCCTTCCTTTTGAGCCACATAAATCATTTCCTCGGTGATTTCACCGGCACGTGCTTTTTCTAGAATTGTCATAGTTACCTCCTGAGTGGTTATTGTATATTTTGCCATAAACAAATTTTTTGAAAATAAAAAAGTCCACAGCTGTCATTTATACAATAACAGCCATGAACTTTACCTTCGTTCATTCGGAATCGATTCATAGGCAGGTCTCCTGACTTGGGGTTCAACGCTGGCCACACCTTCCCATTTAAAAAACAGTGGTTATTGTGGTTTACTCCGCCCTTACAGTGATGGGTTCGTTCAGGACTTTCACCTGATTCCCTATTCTCCTTATTGCTAAGGCACCATATGCTCGCTTTTTTATTCATCTAGTCTTAATTATACACACTAAAATTTAATGTGCAAGAAAAAAATAAATTAAGTCAAAATTCTAAGCCAGAATAATAAAAGCGATTGCTGTTAAATACGATTTCAAATAAATTTCAGATGAGTCAAAAAGTTGATTTGACACAGAGTAATATTTCGCTGTATAATACAAAACATAGTTAAACATAACGAAACATAACTAATGGAACCTAAAATAAAAACAAAGTGACTAAACATATGCTTGATTGATTTTTGCAAAGATGGTGTATTTTAGAGATCAGGTTAGGTTTTGGAGATGAATTACTCCCTGAATAAAAAATGAAAGGACTATGAAATGAGTCAATCAAGAAAAAATAATATGATCGTCCTTACGCTTGGAATAATTCTTACTATCGCAATCATCATTTCTTTCGGGATTGGTCGTTATCCAATCTATGCCAATGAACTCGTCGCGATTCTATTCTCTAAAATAGTACCAATGACTCAATTTTGGACAGATAAAGTCGAGACGGTCTTAATCAATGTACGCCTGCCTCGGATTGCCTTAGCCTGTCTGGTTGGCTGTTGTCTCTCAACAGCGGGAGCGGCCTATCAAGGGGTTTTTCAAAATCCGATGGCGGCACCAGATATTTTAGGTGCATCGGCCGGTGCGGCTTTTGGTGCGGCGTTTACAATTCTTAATGGTGGAACAGGCTATATGATTACAATCAGTGCTTTTTTCTTTAGTCTTTTAACCGTTGCTCTGGTCTATTTAATCAGTAGAAAGGCGAAAGGAAAAGGTACTTTGGGTTTAATCTTATCGGGGATCATGGTCAGCTCACTTTTTTCGGCCGGGACATCCTTTATCAAATTGGTTTCCGATCCCAATGAGCAGCTTCCGGCCATCACTTATTGGCTGATGGGCAGTTTAAATGGAGCGAAGACTGGTGAGGTTGAATTTGTGCTGATACCGATGGTGATCGGATTGTTACCGTTATTTATTTTGAGATGGCGGATGAATATTCTCACCATGGGCGATGATGAAGCGCGAACCATGGGAGTCAACGCCAATCGAATCCGGTTGATCGTCATTGTCTGTGCCACCCTTATTACCGCAGCCAGTGTGTCGGTCAGTGGAATGATCGGCTGGGTCGGGTTAGTCATTCCGCATTTATCCAGAAAACTGGTAGGGAACAATTACAATCATCTGATGCCGGCGACGATGTTGTTTGGTGCTATTTTTCTTTTGCTAGTGGATGATATATCAAGGAATCTTTTTACCACCGAAATACCTTTAGGTATACTAACCGCTTTCATTGGTGCCCCTTTTTTCATCTACTTAATTACAAGAACGGAGGAGATCTATTGAGCATTGAAGTATCAAATCTTAGTTTTAGTTACAGTCACCGGTCAGTTCTGAATGGTATTAACTTTTCCGCCCAGGAGAATCAATTATTATCCATTTTAGGTCCCAATGGGGTTGGTAAAAGCACGCTTTTTCGCTGCATATTGGGTTTGCTTAAAGGGTATCGTGGCCAGGTGTTGTTAAATGGCAAAGATATCAAGGACATCAGTATCAAAGAAATAGCAAAATCATTGGCATATATTCCCCAATCGCATTATCCCTCCTTTAATTATAGCGTGTTTGATATGGTTCTGATGGGAACGACGATTCAGGTGTCCGCTTTTTCAAGACCGGGTAATAAACAGATAAAGCTTGTCGATGCAGCCTTAGAAAGACTGGGCATTAATCATTTGAAGAATCGTGGCTACACCCAGATAAGCGGCGGTGAGCGGCAACTTGTTTTGATGGCCAGAGCGCTTGTCCAGGAAACAAAGATTCTAATATTGGACGAGCCGACGGCAAATCTGGACTTTGGCAATCAGGTCCGGGTTCTGACTCAGATGAAATCCTTAGCGAAGGAGGGCTATACCATCATCCAGTCGACCCATAATCCGGATCAGACGTTTCTGTTTTCCGACAATGTGCTGGCAATGAAGGATGGGAAAATTTTATCATCTGGAATACCTGGCGATATTTTTACAGCCGATTTGATTAAAAATCTCTATGCAACCGAAGTGAATATCAATAGTTTATATGAGGATCGAGTCAGAGTGTGTATTCCAAAGTGTGCAATTTAAGCTCAATCAAATATTCTGATTAATACTCCCAAGGGGTTTTAAATAAATTTTGAAAAAAAGGAGAAAAGAAAATGAAAAAAAGAGTGATTTCGATGTTACTGGTTGTTTGTTTAATTGTATCAATAACAGCTATGACAACGGCTTGTAACAACAGCGGATCAAGTGCAGCAGCAGCGAGTACAACGACTAGTTTTACGGATTCAGCGGGGCGTCAGGTAGAAGTTCCAACAAAGATATCGCGAATCGTACCTTCGGGAACAATGGCGCAGATAGCACTTTTTGCCCTGGCACCGGAAATGCTGGTAGGGGTATCATCCAAGTGGGATCCTGTGGCAGAACAGTATATTGATTCAAAATACTATAATCTGCCAGTACTGGGTCAGTTTTATGGGAAGGGTGATTTGAATCTTGAAGAAATAGCAAAAGTTGATCCCCAGCTTATTATCGACGTTGGCGAATCAAAGTCGACCATCGTGGCTGATATGGACGGGATTCAGACTCAGGTCGGCATCCCAACCGTGCATATTGAAGCAACCATGGATACCATGGCAGATGCTTATCGAACCATGGGTAAACTGCTAGGCAAGGAAAAAGAAGCTGAAGAATTGGCTAAATATTGTGAGGATGTTAACAATAATACCAAAAGTATTATGGACAAGGTCGGCGCAACTGGAAAAACAAATCTGGTTTACTGTACCGGCGAAGATGGACTGAGTGTTCTGGCCAATGGTTCGTTTCATTCCGAAATCATCGATGAGGTCAGCAATAATATGGCGGTTGTAACAGATGTTTCCAGTAAAGGAACAGGAAATCCGGTTGATATGGAACAGCTGATGCAATGGGATCCGGATGTGATTATTTTTGCACCCGGCAGTATCTATAGTACGGTCGCTCAAAACGAAGCGTGGCAGAATTTGAAAGCTATTAAGAATGGGAACTACTATGAGGTACCAAATGGCCCGTATAACTGGATGGGAAATCCGCCAACTGTCAATCGCTTTATGGGGATGATTTGGATTACCCAATTGTTATATCCGGACAAAGCTCAATATGATGGATATAAGGAAGCAGCCAAGTATTATAAATTGTTTTATCACTGTGATTTAACTCAGGATCAATACAAAGCATTAGTGGCAAATTCACTTTTAAAAACGGCAAAATAACAAACTGTAATAAATAAGCGGCAAAGAAGCCGTTGCGAAATGCTAGTTTATAATTCTTACTTGCAATATTCTTTGTCACGCTTAGAGTTTGGATATTGTTTTGATATGCGGCTCAATAGCGACAGGGTTTTGGCAAGTAGGGATCATTTACTGGATTTAAAGTGATCGGTTAACCGATCACTTTAGTTTGCAGCCGTCTCTTTGCCGTTTTAAATGATTAACAATTGTCTAAATATTAAAAAAGAAGGTAACTGAAATGAAATTAATAACTGTTGCTGGACCACCCTCTTCGGGAAAGACATCGGTTATTTTAAAACTTATTAACTGTATGGAAATGCCCAAGGGTCGCATCGGCGTTGTAAAATTCGATTGTCTCACTTCATTTGACGACATCAGTTATAAGGAAGCCGATATCCCGATCCAAATTGGGTTTTCCGGAAAAATATGTCCCGACCATTTTTTTGTCAGTAATATTGAAGACGCTGTTCAATGGGGAATGCAGTCTGAATTTGAGATACTGATCACAGAAAGCGCCGGTCTTTGCAACCGATGCTCGCCCTATGTAAAAGGGATACTATCGATCTGTGTCATCGACAATTTATCCGGCGTCAATACGCCGCGAAAAATTGGTCCGATGCTAAAATTTGCGGATGTTGTCGTTGTGACAAAGGGGGATATTGTCTCGCAGGCAGAGCGGGAGGTTTTTGCCTTTAATATCAAACAGGTGAACATCTCGGCAAAGATTATCTTTATTAATGGCATCACCGGACAGGGGTCGTTTATGCTGGCAAAATATATCCGTCAGGCGTTGGACATTCAGACTCTCCGGGATATGAAGTTGCGCTTTACCACGCCAGCAGCGGTTTGCTCCTATTGCACTGGTGAGACGATAATTGGTGAAGCATATCAAATGGGCATGATGAAGAAAATGGAGTTTGACAAAAAATGAAGACACAATATTTTATGGAACGCATCAATCATCAGACACTTGAAGAAATCATCAAAGCATATCCAATTACAGCAGACTTTCTGGCAAATTATCGTTTAGAAGATATCCCCAAAGATCAGCTGCTACACCAGGCATTAAAAGAAGTTGAAGATGAAATACTGGAAGATTTTGGTTTGGATCAATATGATGTGATTGAAAGTCTATGTGTCTTTCTGGTTTCTTTTACGCAGGCAGAAACTGCGGTTAATCGCGTTGCATCGATTACGATAAAGGGTGGACAGAACAAATTAAACGAGCCGGAAAATGTTGAGTTAACCATTTTTACGGGCGACATCATTAGTATTGTCGGGCCGACTGGTTCTGGAAAGAGCCGCTTGTTAAATGACATTGAGTGTCTGGCTCAGCGCGATACGCCCACTAATCGGCTGATTCTGGTGAATGGTGAAGAAGTGGATGACATCAATCGCTTTGAAATGGATGGAAAACTGGTTGCACAGCTTTCCCAGAATATGAATTTTGTCATGGATCTGACGGTTCGGGAATTTCTGGAAATGCATGCCAAATGCCGGCTGACACCAAATGCCAATGAGGTCGTGGCCAAATGCTTTGAATGTGCGAATCTCCTTGCCGGTGAGCATTTTTCGGAGGCGACCAAAGTCACGCAATTGAGCGGTGGCCAATCCCGCGCGCTGATGATCGCCGATACCGCTTATATGAGCGATTCACCCATCGTTCTGATTGATGAAATAGAAAACGCCGGAATCGATCGACGGCGGGCGCTATTTCTGCTGGCTAAGCGAGAAAAAATTATCTTTATCTCAACCCATGATCCCCTATTGGCGCTGAGTGCGAATAAGCGAATTGTTATCAAGAATGGTGGCATTGCTAAAATTATTGAAACCACCGCGGAAGAAAAACAGAGCCTGGAAGCCATTGAAACGTTTGACAACACCTTGCTGACACTGCGAAATTCCTTGCGCTGTGGTGAGTTGATAACCGCAGAATTACTGAGAGAATGAAACGGAGATAGACTATGTGGAAAATATATGATGATCTGATCAATGGTATTCCGGAAAACCGGATCGTTGATGAGTTAATTTGTGGCAAGAAACGTTCCTGTATTCGCAGCGGAAACGGTTCGGGAATCGCAACACCGCTGAAATATGAAACCAGAATGCCGATGCTGACCAAAAATTTAATTGGCATGCCCTTACGGGAAGTTGCATCCTGTGTAAAATCGTGGAATTTTGTTGAGGCAGCGATTGGCGTTGCCGCCATTAATGCCTATTATAACAGCCCGGAGGTAGCCAGAACAAACGGCGTGGAGTTTTCTGATAAGATGCGGGTGGAAGATCGCCGCTATGATCCTTTCATTATGTCGCAAAATGATGTAAAGGGAAAGAAAGTAGCAGTTGTTGGACATTTTCCTTATATCGAAAAGTTGCTGGCACCAGTCTGTGATTTCTCGATCATCGAACGGGAACCGGGAGATGGCGATTTCCCCATTTCTTCGAGTGAATATATCTTACCCGTATGTGATTATGTATACATAACCTGTGCATCGATTGTCGATAAAACCCTGCCGCGGCTGCTGGAACTTTCGAAAAATGCCAAGAGAATTACCATTGTTGGTCCCGGAACACCCCTGGCACCGGTGCTTTTTAATTATGGGGTCAATGATTTGTCCGGCTTTATTGTCAAAGACAGTCAGCGGGCGTTGCGGATCACGGCCGGAGCCGAAAATGTAAAAATGCATATTGTCGGTCAAAAGGTTGCATTCAAAAAAGCGTAGAGGTGAGCGATGAATTTCAATTGGAATGAAAATACGATCAAATGGTATCAGGCAGCTAACGACTATTCTGGGTTCTTTAAACATGTGGCGGATTTGATTGCGCCCAAAATAGCCGGGCATGCGACGCTTTGTGATATTGGTTGTGGTCTGGGTCTGGTGGATTTAGAGCTAAGTAAAAATTTGCAAAGCATCACCTGTATTGATATTAATAAAGAGGCCATTGCATCACTAAATAGGAGCATTGAAGCCAGGCAGATTACGAATATACAACCACGCTTAATGAATTGCGACACGATCAATGAAAGTTGGGATGTCATCTTTGTCAGTTTTTTTGGCAGTCGTGATTTAGAAAAGTTTTTGCCATATTGCAAGAAGCTTTTCGCAATCGTTGACCAGAAAAAAGAATGTAAGCCCTATCTGGAAAAATACCGATCATTTCACAGAAACACATATGATAATGTCAAACAACAATTGAGTCAAAAAGCGATCAATTATTCGTGTACGGAAGTTACTCTTGAATTTGGACAACCACTGGTTTCTTTAGATGATGCGAAAAACTTTATCAAAACAAATTATGCTAAAGTTAACGATGAAGATTTGAACCGATTTTTGTCTCAGCAACTGATTGAAACAAACAATACGGACTATCCGTACTATATCCAAAAGAATAAGTCGCTCGGAATATTTGAAATCGAAGGAGCTCTGATATAAATGCATCTATTTCTGACTGGTGAAATACAGGTTGGCAAAACCACGGTTGTGGCACGGACGTTAGCGCTTTTGAATAGTCGGTATGGTGGTTTTAAAACTTACTTTGGACCAGACCGGGGATCAGAGGATCGCTGTCTTTATCTGAATTCGGCGGGAGAACCCGATAATTATAGCACTGAAAGCAGGATCGTGCAGTTTAGAAAAGATGCCAGGCCCCTGGTTTTGACAGAAAAATTTAATTCAACCGGTGTTGAATTAATCAGAACAGCCAGAGAAAACGCCGATTTGATTGTCATGGACGAGTGTGGCAACTTTGAACAAACAGCCCTGGATTTTCAACGTGAACTCATCACTACACTAGATCAAAACAAACCGGTTTTGGGTGTTTTAAAACTTGCCAGCAGCGGTTGGACAGATTTAATCAGAAATCATCCAAAGGTAAAAATTATTACTGTTGCAAGTCAAAACCGGGACGAGCTCCCTAAAATAGTGGCACAACATTTTTTAAATCGACAACTGATTTAGAAATAGTCATAGTTTAACCGGGTGCTTAACCTATACTGCCAGGAGCGTTTTTTAGAACACGTTTTTTATACAATTAATTTATGTTATAATGAACAGAAAGAATGATAGTGTTTTAATATCATTCTTTTTTCTATTTAAGTTGTTCGGTTCTGAGCAGATCATGGCTATTTTTGACGGAATATCGTGATGAAATTTAAGCGTTGAAAGTAAAACAAAGTGTTTAATTTCGAATTAATCGGACGTAAACAATAAAATCAAAAGATTAAAAGGTTAAGAAAGAAGTGAAAATTTGAAAATTAGTAATACTGAATTAATCAAACGTTTTATCCCTTACTATAAAAAATATAAATGGATTCTGCTGTTAGACCTTTTTTGTGCCACATTGACCACGGTATGTGATCTGGTGTTACCGCTGATCGTCCGCTTTATTACCAATACGGCCATCAATGATCTGACCAGCCTGACCGTTGAAACCATTTTAAAATTGGGCTTAATTTATCTGATTCTACGTCTCATCGATGGGGTCGCCAACTATTTTATGGCCGATGTTGGTCATGTGATGGGTGCCCGGATCGAAACGGATATGCGGCGGGATCTCTTTTCACATCTCCAGAAGCTATCGTTCTCTTTTTACAGCGACACCAAAATCGGTCAGCTGATGTCCCGAATTACCACCGATCTTTTTGATGTCACCGAGTTTGCCCATCATTGTCCGGAAGAGTTTTTTATAGCCGGGTTGAAAATCGGCGTTTCCTTTGCGATTTTGAGTAGCATCAACATCTGGCTGACCTTGATTATTTTTGCGGCGCTGCCGATTATGCTGTTAACTACTACCTATTTCAGACGTCGCATGCGAACCGCATTTAAACGAGCCCGAGTGCAAACAGGTGAAATCAATGCCCAGGTGGAAGATAATCTGCTGGGTATCCGGGTGGTAAAGTCCTTTGCCAATGAGAACATTGAAGAAATCAAGTTTGCTAAAGGCAATAGCAAGTTTTTAGAAATTAAAAAACAGACCTATCATTATATGGCCGGTTTTCAAACAACCACCCGACTTTTTGATGGCCTGATGTATCTATTGGTAGTGGTCTTTGGTGGGATCTTTATGATTAATGAGACCATTAATCCCGGGGATTATATTGCCTATCTGATGTATGTGACCACCTTGCTCGCCTCCATCCGCCGGATTGTCGAATTTGCCGAGCAGTTCCAGCGGGGTATGACCGGTTTTGAGCGGTTCATTGAAATTCTGGACGAACCCACCGAGTTTGAAAATCGGGATAATGAGGTGGAACTGACCAATGTGGTGGGCGACATCACCTTTGAAGATGTCAGCTTTCAGTATAATGATGGCGGTGCGGAAGTCCTTTCCCATATCGATATTCAAGTGAAAGCCGGAGAGAACATCGCTATTGTGGGGCCCTCCGGCAGTGGCAAAACGACCCTATGTCATTTGATTCCGCGGTTTTATACAGTGACTTCTGGCCGAATTCTGATTGATGGCCAGGACATTCAGGGTTTAACGCTCCACTCCCTGCGATCCCAGGTGGGAGTCGTTCAACAGGATGTCTATCTTTTCGCCGGAACGATTTATGAGAACATTGTCTATGGCCGATCCGCTGCGGAGATGGATAGTGTCATCCAGGCGGCCAAACATGCCGGGGCGCATGAGTTTATTGAAAAACTCCCCAATGGTTACGATACCTATATTGGTGAACGGGGTATCAAGCTATCCGGCGGGCAGAAGCAACGGATCAGTATTGCCCGGGTCTTTTTAAAAAATCCGCCGATTCTGATTTTGGACGAGGCCACCTCATCACTGGATAACGAAAGTGAGCGGATCGTTCAGCAGTCTTTAAAAGAGCTGACCCATGGCCGTACCACCTTTACGATTGCTCATCGGCTCACAACTATTAAAAATGCGGATTCCATTTTAGTCCTCACCGAGGATGGTATTGTCGAAAAAGGCTCTCATGAGGAGCTGATCCGGGAAGAAGGAGTCTATTATGACTTATACCAGATGTATCAGGAACTGGATGAACTAAATGAAGAATTTTAAAAAAGCATTTGCAACGACCGGATGTTCATCGGCGTTGCAAATGCTTTTTAATTTTGCGTCGTTATAAATAGAGCTATCTTCTAGCCATTCATATTGCCGCAGCCGTAGCCGGCTAAATCGAGAGTAATAGTTTTGATGCCCAGATTTTTTAAAGTTTCGATAAGGGTTAATCGGTTTTTAATAACAGCATTGAAATCTTTGGGTGCACATTCTATTTTGGCTGTGTCACCCAATAAACGCAGGCGATATTGGCTTAACCCTAGAGATTTAAGATAGTCTTCGCCGGCTTCAATGGCGGCTAGAGCTGCTGGCGTAATAGCAGTGTTAGTAGGAATACGAGTAGCCAGACAGGCCATCGCTGGTTTGGTGGCCGTGGGCAGTCCATAATAAGCGGAGATATCCCGGATATCCTGTTTGGTGAGACCGGATTCTTTTAAGGGGCTGAAGACCCCCAGCTCACCGAGGGCTTTGATACCAGGTCGATAATCTTTCATATCATCCAGATTGGATCCATCAAGGATCACGTCATAGCCATTATCCATGGCAGCGTTTTTTATCTGGGTAAAGATGAATTTTTTGCAATGATAACAACGATCAGCCGGGTTTTTAACAAAATTTTCCAGCGTAAAGACGTCAGCTTCCAAAACAAGCGGTGTGGCACCGATCGCTTTGGCTAAAGCCTGGGCTTCTGCAAACTCCGATCGCGGTAGCATGGCGCCATTGACCGTAATCGGCAAGACATTTTGACCTAGCACTTCAACGGCAACTTGAAGTAACAAGGTACTGTCGACGCCGCCGGAAAAAGCAATGCTGACCTTGGGAAAACGACAGATATTGTGTTTTAGTGTCGCCAATTTTTCAGAAAGAATGGGGGATAGGGTGGTATTTGAATTCATGGCATCTCCTTGTGTATGATAATCTTTGCATGAATGGTATTATTTTACTAATGGGTATATTATAACTCCTTAAGAGGGTTTCCCGCCAGTAAATATTTTGTTATAATAAGAATATTAAAGGACAGGAGGATTAACGAATGACTAAAAGAAAAGCCATCTCATTAGGTGTCGGAATTGGGGTTTTAATCATCATCGTTTTGATCATTTATGGGGTCACCAATACATTTAATCAAGAAAAAAGAGAAGATCATCTCGTCAAAGGGGTGGATTTATCCGCCTATCAGGGTGAAATCGACTGGGAACTGCTGGCCGATCAAAATATTGATTTTGCTTTTATAAAGGCAACCGAAGGTAAAGATTATGTGGACGAGCAGTTTAAAACAAACTGGGAAAAAAATCAGAAAACAGAACTGAAGGTTGGTGCCTATCATTTTCTAAGCTATGAAACGACCGGAAAAGAACAAGCTGCGAATTATATTAAAAATGTAACCGTGACAGATAAGAACTTACCGCCAGTGGTGGATTTGGAATTATACGGTATTTATGAGGCAAATCCATTACCAAAGGAACAGGTTAAGGTCATTCTTGACGAATTTCTCAAAGAGATGGAATCCAGCTATGGAGTCAAGCCGATTATTTATACCACCCAACGTATTTTTAATATGTATATCGGAACAGATTATAAAGATTATAAGATCTGGATTGTTGATTTAGATAATTCGTGGCCGGATACCCTGCCAAATGGCGAGAAATTTACTTTCTGGCAATATAGTCATCGGGGCATGATGGACGGTTATGATGGAGATGAAACCTTCATTGATATGAACCTCTACAAGGGAACCTACGCTGAATTCTTGGATGAATTTTTTAAAAAATAAATGAAAAAGCTGCCGATAAGGCAGCTTTTTCATTAAAATTGGTTTGATTTTTTTAAAGAGTTTTTTTTATTATAGACTTGCTTTCCATAAACCGTGAAGGTTACAATATTCATAGGCAGCAATGACTTTATCACCAGGTGTCAATGCGAATTCCGCATGGGGGGCACCATCCACTGGTAAACATTTTCGTTGTCTACCTTCAGTTGTTTCAAGATAGATCCAGGCAATATGATGTTCAGGTGTCATTGGATGAGGGACGCTTCCAACATCAACAGTAACATTATTACCATCTACTGCGATAACGGGAACATGTTTTTCTTGAGCAGCGTCAGTCGTGTTTGGAATAACTTCGGTCATGGGGTCGCCACAGCAGATCATTTTAACACCGGATTCATGAATCATACTGACAAAATTTCCACAATGTTTACAGACATAAAATTTTGGTTCTTTACACATAATAGACCTCCTAAGTCAATTTTAATCTTCTATTGTTATATTCCCCAATTAGTCAGAAGATTAACAGGAAATAAACAGATTAGATTAATTCTTGATTATATTATAACACAATATTAAAGAAAGTGAAGACACTTTTTGTTAATTCTGAAAGGAGAGAAGCGCTGCTTCGAGAAAAATGATGGAAAAACAATGGCTTGTATGGGCGAGAGAATTACAATCAATCTCTCAGTCGGGGTTAACCTACTGCAAAAATGATTATGATTTGGAACGCTACCGGGAAATAGAAAAATTATCTAGAGAAATTATTGAAAAACATACAGAGCTTTCTCATGAGGTGATCAAAGAATATTATCAGCGTGAGGTCGGCTATCTAACCCCAAAGGTGGATGTCCGGGGTGGGGTGATCGTTGAAAATAAGATCTTGTTGGTACGTGAAAAAATCGATGGCTGTTGGGCTTTGCCTGGTGGTTGGGCGGATGTGAACCGGACTCCCCAGGAAAATGTAATCAAAGAAGCTTTTGAAGAAGCCGGTGTACTGGTTAAGCCCACCCGACTGGTTGCACTTTTAGATCGTAGTAAATGGGTACAGGATACCTGTCCCTATACTATTTATAAGATCCTCATGCTATGTGATCTTCTGGAAGGTGATTTTAAGAGCAATGCCGAAACAACGGAAAGTGGTTTTTTCTCAATGGATAAACTGCCACCCCTTTCGCTGGGTCGTACGACAGAAGATCAATTAGCGCTCTTTTTTAAAGCATATCAGAATCCGGGTTATCATCCGGTGTATGATTAAATTAAATTTGCAAAGAAAAACCGGCGATCAGCCGGTTTTTGTGTTCTTTTTTTTATATCAGACAACGTAGGTGATCGGGATATTTGTACAGGTTATTGGGGTGGTGAGCATCCGCGAAACACCGCTGGCCCCTTGAGCATACAAGGTTTCTTCAACAGATTTATTAATGGGAAGAGCACCGGGAACCATTTTTCCGTCTTCGGCAGCTGGGAAGAAATTTCCGTTTTTACCCAGAAAGGTTGCATAAACTCGGTATTGCGTCGCACCACTGGCGTCAACAAAGGTATACATACCATCTTTGCCTTCGACTGGAGTATAAAATGTAAATGGTAATTCTCCATTAAAAACCGTAGGGATTCCATTGCCTTTCTCAACTTTAGTAAGGGTTGAACTGCTGTCTTTTATGGCTAAATAAACATTTTGCGCATCCACCTTATAATCCACCTGGTAAAAACCTTGTTCAATCAGGTGGGTCTGATCGCCGGCAATGGATTCTTTTTTTCCGTAAACGTAGTAAACCGGTTCGCCAGCTATATTGGTAAAACCAAAAACTCCAAATTGAGTCGTGGTAGTAGCACCGTTCGGATCATCGGGAATCGGATTGGTAACGCTTAAAATAGAGTCAAGATGCAATCCATTGGGAATCGTTGCTGATGTGGGTACAGTCATGAACGTGAGATAGGCTGTTGTGCCATCTTCTTTATCACAACCTGCGAATAGTAAAACAATCAGGGAAATAATTATGATAGTTAAGAATCTTTTTTTTTGCATACTGTCGCTCCTATTTCATATATGAGTATATTTTATAACACTTTTTATACAATAGCAATCACACTTTGGTCACAATTATATCTAAGAATCAAACTTTCCTTGTGATTATGATGCTTTTCGTTTAAAATGATGGAGGTATTTCAATAGTGGATGCTTGGACGTATCTTTTAAACCGGAAGCAGAATTAGAAATGAGGAAGTAGCGTGAATTTGAATAATAAGCCCTTAATCGGGATTTTACCATTATATGACAGTGATAAGCAAAGTATTTGGATGTATCCGGGTTATACCGAAGGAATTGCGAGGGCTGGTGGGATTCCTATCATTTTGTCAATATTGGATCAGGATAAAGATATTGAGGCGATTGCTGACCGCTTGGATGGATTTGTGTTTAGTGGTGGTCAGGATGTTGACCCGCTCCAATATGGGGAGGTCATGCTTGAATGCTGTAATGAAATTTATCCTCCACGGGATGACTTGGAAATTAAATTACTGGAAGCGGTAATGAAGCGAGATAAACCGGTTTTTGGGGTTTGTCGGGGACTTCAATTAATAAACGTTGCTCTTGGAGGAACACTCTATCAGGATATCAATAAACAGATGAAACGGGATCAGAAGATTCAACATTTTCAACAAAATAACTATGAATATCCGGTCCATGAGGTGACTGTTGAGAAAAACTCAAAGTTATCTGAAATTGTCGGTAGTGATAAGATCCGCGTTAATAGTATGCATCATCAGGGTATCAATCATTTGTCTTCTCGATTGATCGCAACCGCTTCCAGTAACGACAGTTTAGTGGAAGCCATCGAAATACCTGAACTCAGCTTTGGCCTGGCAGTTCAATGGCATCCAGAATTTTTATGGCGAGATGATGAAAGAACGTTAAGCATACTTCAGGCATTCGTTGAAGCAGCCCGGAAAAAAATGATTTAAAACGGATGAAAAATAGTAAAACAATTATTTGACAGAGCATTATCATAAAATTTAAGTGATAACTTATGTGATTTTGTGAATGCTTTGTGGAAATAGTTGTTTTTATTTTACCAACAAATAAGGAAGGATTTTATGCTCAATAAAACTGATTACAATTGTAAATGGTCAATGTTTAATGATATAATGGTGAAATTAATACGATATGAAAGAGATTGCCTATGTCGAGAGAAAAAATAGATAAAAAAATGTGGTTGTTGGAGCATTTTCGAGATTTTTGGGAAGAAGCCAGAGAGCACAAAATAAAGGCATTTGTCTATATTTCCTTGAGAATTCTTGTGGTAATTGTTTTAATTGCAGAGGCATTTAATCACAATTACAATAATGTGTTTCTTTGTGTTTTGACACTGGTGTTGTTTATGATTCCGCATTTTCTCAATAAGCGGATGAACATCATTTTGCCTGGAACTTTGGAGGTTATTGTTCTGCTCTTTATTTTCGGTGCGGAAATATTGGGTGAAATCAATGAATACTACCTCATTTTTGATCAATGGGATGATATGCTGCATACCATTAACGGTTTTTTATGTGCCGCCATTGGTTTTTCCATGATTGATATACTTAATCGCAATGAAAAGGTGACCTTTTCGTTATCACCCCTTTTTGTAGCCCTGGTGGCATTCTGTTTTTCCATGACGGTCGGGGTTATCTGGGAGTTTTTTGAATTTGGTATGGATGTGTTTTTTCAAACCGATATGCAGAAGGATGCCATAGTACCGGTGATCAGTTCAGTTATTTTTAACCCTGAAGGAAAAAATGTGGCAGTAGTGATGCCCATTAAGAGCATGGTGGTCAATGGCGTAACCTGGAATTATGGAGGTTACATCGATATTGGTCTGTATGACACCATGAATGATCTTTTTGTAAACTTTATCGGGGCAGTGATCTTTTCAATCCTTGGTTATTTTTACATCAGCAATCGAAGTAACGGGAAATTCGCGCAGCGATTTATGCCACGACGAAAAACCGAAAAGGAAATTTTAGAAGAGCAGGAACATCACATACAACGTGAACATAAACATCATCATGATTTGTGAAAAAATAATCAATTTTTAACAAAAAAAGCTTTTATTCATTCTTAGACTGTGCTATAATAACTCTCGTGGCCAACGGAAGTATCCCTGGTCACGATTAATGTGTGCCCGTAGCTCAGCTGGATAGAGTGTTCGGCTACGAACCGGAAGGTCGTGGGTTCGAATCCCGCCGGGCACACCATTTTATTGATTTTATTGCCGCCTATTTATTATGGGTGGCTTTTTTTATATTTAAAATTGAGGTGTGAAATGAAGCCGATCAGTTGTTTTCTGATGAGTTGGGATGAAAAATTGCACGCATTGAAAAAAATGAATTATTTAAATTTAAAACGGAATTGTTGCTTTCATATCTTCAACAAAACGGTGATCTGATTGAGTGGCTGGAAAGCCGGGCCATTGATCGATAACGAAACAATTCAAGACTGTTAAAACGAGTACTTCGCTTGACCAATGCCGATGCTGCGTGAAGACATGATTCGAGAGGCAATGGGTAAGGTACCCATTGAGGTGGACAAAGACTTTTAGGTTCAGGGCTTCTATCCCAAGTAGAGCTACCCCAGAATAGTTTAGCAGCAACACCAAGCGCTTTCGTATGAAGAATTGCTTAAATAAATTAAGTAGCAACAAAATAAGTGAAACCGAAAAAATAAATATTAAAACATATTGGCTGATTGTAGAAAAAATTAAATTTGATAAAGTTCACTCTCGTGAAATGAGAGGAAAGCCCAGAAAAGAAACAATGAAGGGGTTTGATTGGAGAATTCTTGAAGAAAAACTGATTAAAGATGGAAATAACATTAATGATCTGATTGCGCAGGTTATTGAGAACAGCCTGAAAGGTGAGTTGGAGGATAAACTGTACAATACTAACACTACACCGGACACTGGTAATTTTCAACGAAAGTGGTATAATCAGAAAAACGGGAGTGATTACGATGCTTCTTAATATTGAGGGATACTATAATATGTCTGAAATGATTTAACATTGGAGTTGCAAATTAGATTGCTAACATAAGTCTAAGAAAAGATCCGCAATCCCCCACGTCTAGATTCGTCCTATACCAGAGGCGGAAGTGTGGTCAAAACACGGAATCGGAAACATCAAATAAACCATGAGGTGATGCAAATGAAAACAGAACGGTTCATTTATAATTTGAATTATCCGATTTATGAAAAAGAAAGTTGTGAAATTGAGGTGCGCTCTCTTTTTAAGTTCGATTTGAAAGGAAAAGTCTTTTTTGAAAGCAGAAAAATTCATCCTTCCATAAGTCCATTTTTAAAAAGCAGGTTGGAAATTATGTACAAGGCTTCCACGTTTTTAGAACTTATCGAGTTGACAATGAAAGATAAGATATCAACATCAGATTTCATGGTCAAATATATGGAATTGGGAATAGATGACCCGCACTTCAAGAAAAGACGAGAGTATTGCAAAGCAATCGGTCTTGTTATTGAGGGGCTTGTTTGTTATACGTCACCTAAAATTATATTTGGAATTACTTTTCATAAGGGGAACTGGTACTTTGGAAAATTAACAGAGCGAAGTCTTTATTGGAAAAAGCACAACGAGAAACCGAATTCGTATTCTAGTTCTATCGGTCAAAGTACTGCAAAAGTTCTTATAAATATTGCGGGGAATGGCGATACATCCAAACGATTAATCGATCCATGTTGTGGTGTTGGGACTGTATTATTAGAAGGTATTTGGGCAGGATACGATATTATAGGGTGTGAAATAAATAGTAAAACGGCTGAAAACGCACGAAAAAATTTGAGACATTTTAACTATGACGCAAAGGTTATTACAGGAGATATTCAGGATATAGATGATAGCTTTGATGCTTCCATTATAGATCTTCCATACGGTAATTTCAGCCTTAAAAATGATGAAAACCAATTAAAAATCATTAGGAATGCGATAAGAATTTCGAAAAAAATCGTATTGGCTTCATCAGAAGATATACGAGATGAACTCGCGCAGGAAAATCTCAAAATCATAGATCATTGTAAAATTGGGAAAAATAAAAATGGTAATTTTTTGCGTTATATCTGGGTATGCGAAGTAGGCTAGATGAATTTTGATAATAACATTGTCTTGATCAGCCAGGGTTATCCATCGGATCTTGAACGTAAAAAGGATTGATTTTCTGATTCTAGGGCTGGATGAAGATTTTATCAGCTCCTTTATTCTGAATGGGTACCGGGTGCTTTGAATATGAAGATTTAAATAATGTTTTGCTTTACGAAGTCTCTGTCGATCAAATCGGCCAGAGGCTTTTTACATTTGGTCTTTCGTCAATTGAGTCTCCTGAGCTTGCAAAAATAGCTTTTTAATTAAAAACCGTCCTCACTGATGATCAGTGTTTTATAATTATTTTTGATCTTCGAAGGAGAAAGGTTATATTTTAAGTAGATATTCAAGATGATTGTTGATAACTTTGGGGTTTGCTAAAAATATGGCAATTTTTCGAACTATTTTATCTGAGTGTGTTGCATGCTTAAAAATTGGAGCTAGAAGTACATGGATTTTCTTAATATTACGTTAGATTACGCCTTCTTTCGATAATTTGTTGTAGTATTTCCGGATATGTTCACCTCAAGAGCCTTCATTGTTATTTTACAAAACGGAAAAATATTGTTACTTAGTGAGGTGTCATCGTGAAATGTAAGCCGGGTCTATGCAAGGAAATTAAATTATTCTGGTTCCAAAGTGTCAATTTCTTTGAGATTAAAGCAGTAATGGTGTGTTTTGTTTATATGAAATCTGATAATAACTTCCCTCAATAACCATTAAATGATACAATACATCCACTAAAAACAATTCAGCTACTACCTATAATTGCTAATGAAAGGTGCACCTGATGAATAATCAAAAATCAAGAAAATAGAAGGAGGTTCGACTTTTACATAATAGTAAATATTGACGTTGGTGAATTCTTAATACTATCATTGCTGCGGTAGTAAAAGAATGTCAGACTGCTTAAACAAACTGGCAAGCATCATCGGATTGGAAAATGAAAAATCAGAAAGAAAACCGAACAATGCATCAAACCGTGAAAGTGAAGAAACGGTGAAAAAACGGACATGTTCTTTCGTGAATATGCGGTCAATAAAAGTCCGTTTCTACAAATTCTCGAGGTAATTCCCAAAGATCAAGCTTCTATGTAAATATGCAATGTTTTATTGAACATTCAGTAAGTAAAACAAACAAAGTACCGCCCGCGCAATGCTTTGTTTATAAAAATAACTGATTCTTCAAGGAGATTCCACTAGAATAAAGGAGGTGTTGTCATGCTATGTATTGCAATTTGCGATGATATTTCGCAAGAACTGGAAGGTCTCGTTTCGCTCACAGATCAGTACCTCAAAGACAATGGACTTGATGCCATGGTGAAGAAGTTTTCCCATCCGGACGCGCTGTTGAAAGCCATTGAAAAAGAGCACTTTCATCTTTACATACTGGACATCGTCATGCCGCTGGTAAATGGATTGGAGTTAGGCAAAGAAATACGTCGTCTTGACCATGTAGCGCAGATCATCTACGTCACCACAGAACCACAGTTTGCTTTGCAGGCATATGCTGCAAGCCCCATCAACTATCTTGTTAAACCAATCGAAAAGCAGCAGCTATTTGATACGCTGAACATGGCTGTCGCTAAAGTAGACCTTGACGAAGAGCAGACTTTTACAGTGAAAACTGCCGACAGTCTGCGGGTAATTAAACTGTCGGACATTGCCTGCTGTGAATACCACAACCACGCAGTTACCTTCAGTTTAACCAATGGCGAGGAAGTGTGCAGCCGCACCATTCGGGAAAATTTTTTGCAATATAGCGCACCGATCTTTAAGGACAGGCGTTTTCTGCGATGTCACGCTTCTTTTGTGGTCAATATGCGGTGGGTGGAGCGTTTTTCTAAGGACAGCTTCACCCTGTGTGGTGGAATAATTGTTCCCATTGCGGCAAAGCAATATCCTTCGGTACGAGATACATTTATGGACTACCTGATGACAAGGGGGGACAGTGATGAGTGAGGTGTTTACACACTTGTTACGGTCGGGAATCTCCTTCACTGCGAATATCCTGTTGTTGATGACATTAATGCAGCCTAAATATTCGAAAAAGGTAACGCTACTGGCCATGCTTGGCATTTTTATCGTCAATTTTGGTACGGCGTTTGCTTGCTATCTCAGTGGAAATCTGACCTTACTTGCTCAAATTGAAATGGTTATGTATGTGGCGCTGTGCTTTGTGGTGCGCCCAATGTTCAAAGACACCTTTATGCAGTGGTTATTTTCCTTTATCACAGTCCAGAACATTACCGATATTGTCATTATCTTCAGCTTTATCGGCTCAAGGTACTTGCCTTATTCTGCCTACGCCAATATACTGCTACGCATAATCCTGTTCGGTATTTTTCTGTTGATCTTTTCACGCTATGTGCGACCACTGTATCGGCAGGCAGTGGAGCATTGGACAGCTTATTTTGCCGTAGCGCTGGCTATATACATTGCATTATTTTACTATATTATGTCATCAGATGACATTGTTGCCACCCTGACGGAGCAGGCGATCCCGATGCTTTTGGTATGCTTCATCGGGATTGCTGCTTACAGCTCGATTTTTCTCTCGCTAAGAAATCTACAGCGGGAATTTCGGATTAGGGAGGAAAACCAAAAGATGCAGGCGGAGCGGGAATATATGCAACTAGCCGCGAGTAATATGTCCCGGCAATTGGAACTTATGGATGAGGTGTCGGCGCAAAACAGCCGTGCTGCCCATGACCGCCGTCATTTCAACAACGTTCTGCTGGAGCTTTTGGAGCAAGGCAAAACGGGCGAGGCTTACACCTTACTGGAAAGTCATAATCAAGTGGTGCCCAAAATCAGCAAGATCTACTGCGAAAACCATGCCGTCAATGCTGCCGTCTGCCACTATGCAAGTCTAGCAGAGCGGGCAGGCATACCGATGGAGATTACACTGGATATTCCGGGCGATGTAAATGTAGCTGTGTTGGAGCTTACTATGGTAGTTGCAAATCTGATGGAAAACGCAATTCAAGCGTGTGAAAGGCTACCGCAAAATCAGGCTTCCTTTCTCCGCTTCAACTGCCAAAATGTGGGGCGGCTGCTGCTGGAGATGGAAAATCCCTGCGGTGAGGGTAGTGTTCTTGACGAAAGTGGCTATCCTGTTGCTTATGAAAAAGAACACGGCATCGGTAGCAAAAGCATCATCGCTTTTGCAAAAAAATATGATGGTGAGTTGTTGTATAAAATCGAAAATGGTGTTTTCCAGGTCCGAATGCTGGTGTGAGAAGATAAAAACTGTGTTTGAAAAGAAATAGTTATAGGCAACATCTGTTTTTAAAGATGTAAAAATGAGTCTTTTAAGTGTAAAGGCTCATTTTTTATTTTTTTGAGTATATACTTCACAATACAAACAATGCAATCGGTTACATGAAAATGAGTACGTTCAAATGGAAGATGCGGAGACAAGAAAATGAATCTGCATTCATGGAGGGGGTTGCTTTAAGAGACGACACTTGAGCGGCTCCGCGGAACCTGCGAAGCACAAGTGATCGTTATCGCGATGATGTGTTTTCCACATCGGATAGGATTTCCAATGCGAAGCGGAACGGCAATGACGATACCATTTTGACGCGGGTAATTTTCACACCTGTTACGCCACCACATGGATGCTGGAGGGCCATTCGTTGGTGAGTAAACGTATAACGTTTAGTCAAGCAAAGCATAAACGCAACATTAAATTTTATCGCAGGAGGATGAAAAAATGTGGACGAAAAAGGTGAACAAAACAAAAATTGGGCTAATTATGCTAGCGCTAGCTATGATGACCGGGATAGTGACCCTAATGACATCGCCGGTACAGGCGGCAGGAGAAGTTTATGGTGTTTTGAAGTCCGATGGTAATATTTATGTTACCAACGCCGATAATTTAACACCAACCGATACTATAATTACGGACGAAAAAACGGTGACACATCTGTTTGCGGCAAATGACGTGACGACGATTACGGCGAATAGATTTTATCAGTACCCTAATCTCATTGCAGTTAATATGCCACAGGTAACCGCAATTGGTTACCGGGCATTCTATGAATGCGGTGCGATAACGAGCCTGGAATTCCCGGTGGCCACCACAATTGGTGAGCGGGCATTCTATGATTGCGATGCGATAACGAGCCTGGAATTCCCGGTGGCGACCACAATTGGTGAAGCTGCCTTCAAATATTGCTATGACCTGACTAGCGTAAAATTTGAAGCGGTACTGACTCTTGATGAACAGGTTTTCAGTGGCTGCGATCAGCTAACGAGCGTAGAATTTCCGGCAGTAACCACAATTAGTGACCAGGCATTTTATAACTGTAGCGCATTAAAGATTGCGCAATTTCCAGTGGCAACCACAATCGGAGAGACTGTATTTTATTTATGCAGTATGTTAGAGACTGTAGAAATGCCAGCGGTAACCACAATTGGTGACTATGCATTTTATGGATGCGACGCCTTTTCAAAGCTCACCCTGGGGGCAGAACCACCGACTGTTGCTGCCGCTACGTTTGATGATATCGCGACCACAAGCACACTGACACTTGCTGGCGGCAATACCACTGCAACGGTGGCTGCATACAAAGCTGTTAATGATGGCGATACGACGGATGATACCTGGTATGGCTGGCCGTTAGTCGTGACCCACTATCCCGTTACAGTAACTGGCGGAAGCGGCAGTGCCATTTCTCGTGTTGGCGACGAAGTAACCATTACCGCTGCTGCTCCGGCAGTCGGAAAGTACTTTGCGGGCTGGACCGTTCAAACTGGGGGCATGACCCTTGCAGATCCAGCGAAGCCAAGCACGACCTTCACCATGCCAGCAGCGGAAGTGGGAGTGACCGCCAATTTCGAGGATATTTTAACAACAAACATCAGCTTTGATGCAAACGGGGGTACGGGTTCCATGCTGTCTCAGCAAATCGATACGGGCAGCCCGCAAGCGCTGACGGCCAATGCCTTCACCCGAACTGACGTCCCCTTTGTTGGCTGGAACACCAAACCAGATGGCAGCGGCACAGCCTATGCAGACGGCGCCGAATTTACAGCAACTAAAAACGAAAGTATTACCCTATATGCCCAGTGGAAGCAATCTGTTTATGGTGTTTTGAAGCTCGACGGTAAGATTTATCAAACTAATGCCGATAATACACTACCAACCAATACTGAAATCGTCGATAAAAATACGGTGACACATCTGTTTGCAGCAGATGAGGTAATGACGATTTCAGACAATGCATTTGATCATTGGACTAATCTGATTGCGGTTGATATGCCGAAGGTAACCACAATTAGTGTAGCGGCATTCAATGACTGTGATGCGCTGTCGAGCGTAAAATTTCCGGTGGCAACCACAATTTGCCAAGATGCATTTTATGACTGCGATGCGCTAACGAGCGTAGAATTCCCGGCAGTAACGACAATTGGTAAATATGCATTTGATGAATGTGCGCTGTTAAAGACTGTAAAATTCTCGGTAGCAACTACAATTGATCAAATTGCATTTTATGACTGCAAAGAATTAACCACAGTAGAAATCTCAGAGGTAACAACAATTGCGATGGGCGCATTTATGGGTTGTACGAAATTAAGTACTTTAATAAGTCCAAAAGTAGATAAGATTGGGGACGTGGCCTTTGAAGAATGTGATGCATTAACGACGGTACAATTTCCATCAGCAAAAGAAATCGGCAGTCAAGCATTTTCAGAGTGCGATGCATTAACGACCGCCCAATTCCCAGTGGCAACTACAATTGATTCCTATGCATTCCAAAATTGCAATAAATTATCAAATCTCACCTTGGGAGCAGTTCCACCAGCAGTTGGTGATGATGCGTTCAAGAGTATCGCTGACCCGGTAAACCGGACCCTAACCATTGCCGACGGCAATACGACAACGGCGGTGGCAGCATACAAAGCTGTTAATGATGGCGATACGACGGATGATACCTGGTATGGCTGGCCATTGGTCGTGACACACTATCCTGTTACGGTAACTGGCGGAACCCAAAGCGCTAATTATCGTGTCGGCGAACAAGTAACCATTACCGCAGCGGCCCCGGCATCCGGCCAGCGCTTTAAGACATGGAGCGTTGAAGCGAATACCGTTACGCTTGCAAACCCAATCAATCCGAGCACGACCTTTACCATGCCGAATGAGGCAGTGGAAGTAACTGCCAATTACGAGTCTATTCCAGGGCCATCACAAACATACACCCTTACCTACAGTGCCAATGGTGGGACCGGCACCATGAAAGAACAGGTTTTTAACTCAGGAACGAAACAAAGCCTTGTTAAAAATGCTTTTGAACGGACCGGCTACGGCTTTTCTGGCTGGAACACCAAATCGGACGGAACCGGTACCGCCTATCCAGACGGTGCAGACTTTACTGCAACAGCCAATACCACCTTGTACGGCCAGTGGACCGAAGGCCAATTCAAGGTATCGGGAACGGTTGTCAACAGCAGTCGCGATCCAGTGTCCGATGTCAGCATTGAGTTGAAGCAGGGCAACCACCAGATCGGTCAAACGGTTAAAACCGATGCGGCGGGTAACTTTACCATCAATGCGGCTCCAAATGGTAATTATGATCTGGTTGCCAGTAAAAACGGAGTGGTCGTCACAGTCATTGTGCGTGTTGATAACGCGGATTCGACCTTTTCAGGTGCCATAACCCTGCCAGCAGGAAAATTGAATAGTGTGGTTGAGGTGAAAGCAAATACACCAGCGATTGTTGTCGGAAATCTTGATAAACAGTTTGATAGAACCGATGAAGAAATTGCCGCAAAGGGCGGTTTGGTCGAGATTAAGTTTGTTGCCGAAAAACAGGATGAAACAGTGCCAGGGGCTGCTGAGATAATGATGACGGCCGCATCAAATCCCCAAACAGTGGGGCTGTTTATGGATTTAGCGGTACTTAAAACAATTGGATCGAGCACCCAATCGTTCGACGAGCTACCTTCTCTGATTGATGTATTAATCCCTCTGGATGTTTCACTTCAAGGTAAAAAAGAATATGTCGTTTATCGCTATCATGGTTCGGCTGTCGATGCGATTACCACAACGGCCAATGAACAAGGCGAGAAAATTGAACTGATCGATGGTGGCAAAACATTGAAGATGAGCGTTAAAAAATTCTCCACTTATGCCATTGCCTACCCCGATACAATCGTAAGCTATCGGACCCATATCCAGAACAAAGACTGGGAAACCAGCTGGGCAACCGATGGTAATCCCGCCGGAACTGAGGGCCAAAGTCTGCGTCTGGAAGGGATTCAAATCAATCTCATTGGCGATGATCTGCCCGCCGGTGCTAAAATTGAATACCGAACTCATGTCCAGAACAAGGGCTGGGAAACCAGCTGGACCAGTGATGGCAACACCTCCGGTACCGAAGGCCAGAGCCTGCGGCTGGAGGGCATCCAGATCAGGCTGATCAATATGCCGGGGTATGCGGTTGAATACCGGACCCATGTCCAGAATAAGGGCTGGGAAACCAGCTGGGCCAGTGATGGCGAAAGTGCCGGTACGGAGGGTCAGAGTTTGCGGCTGGAAGCCATTGAAATCAGGCTGGTCAAAAACTGATCAAAGCATCGCCCAGAATAAAAATTATTCAGTTAAAAACTAAAGAGGTAAATAAAAAGCAAGCCATTGACGATTGATTGGCAGAGGAGAAAGACTATGGGGATTAAGAAGATAAATAAAACGAAAATTTGGCTGCTTATGCTAGCACTAGTTATGGCGACCGGGGTTTTGACACCGATGACCCCGCCGGTACAGGCAGTAGATGACGTTTATGGGGTTTTGGCGAATGATGGTCTGATTTATGCAAGCGACGCAGACAATCCAACGACACCTGGAGCTGTAATTACCGATGAACAAACGGTGACACACCTTTTTGCGGCAGATACGGTAACAACTGTTGCGATGAATAGATTTGCTGAGTATTCTAATCTCATTGCGGTTAATATGCCGGAGGTAACTGAAATTAATGGAAGTGCATTTTCTAAGTGTTCAAAACTAACAACGGTTAATATACCAAAGGCACTCACCATTGGTGAAGATGCATTCAGTGACTGCGATGCATTAATTGCGGTAGCATTCCCGGCGGCAACCACAATTGGTGATAGTGCATTTGATGCCTGCGATGAGCTAAGAACCGTAGACTTCCCTAATGTGAGCACGATTGGTAAGGATGTATTCAATAACTGCATGTGGTTAAGTACGATAAACTTCCCGGAAGCAATTACAATAGATACAGCTGCATTCAATAACTGCCGCATGCTAACTAACGCAAATTTTCCCAAAGTAACCACGATTGGTACCTTTTCATTCAATGACTGCATGGCTTTAGAGGTTGCAAATTTCCCGAAAGCCAGTACAATTGGTGAGCATGCATTTTATTACTGCTCTAAATTAAATACCATTGATTTTTCGGTGGCAAAAACAATCGATCAATATGCATTCCAAGAATGTGATGCGTTAACAACTGTCAAATTTCCGTTGGTGGAGACAATCGGTTTAAATGCGTTGCGACACTGCAATGCGTTAACCACCGTAGAATTCTCAGAGGCCACCACAATTGGTGTCTCCTCATTCTACGACTGCATTGAACTGAAGACCGCAAAATTCCCAAAGGCTACCGAAATTGATGGGTCTGCATTTGAGAATTGCAGTAAATTGTCGGATCTTACCTTGGGAGCAGAACCGCCAACTGTTCTTGAATACGCGTTTTTGGGAGTCGATGCCACGAAAACCTTGACACTTACCGGCGGCAATACTACCGCGGCAGTGGCTGCATACAAAGCTGTTAATGATGGCGATATCGGGGATGATGCCTGGTATGGCTGGCCGTTGGCAGTGACTCACTACCTTGTTACAGTAAATGGCGGAACCGGAAGCGCCATTTATCGTGTCGGCGACCATGTAACCATTACCGCTGCAGCTCCGGAACCCGGAAAATACTTTGTGGGCTGGACCGTTCAAACTGGGGGCATGATCCTTGTAGATCCAGCGAAGCAGAGCTCCACCTTCATCATGCCAGCAGAAGATGTTCAAGTAACCGCTAATTATGCAGATTTTTTCACAACAAATATCAGCTTTGATGCAAACGGGGGGGCGGGTTCCATGTCGCCACAGCAAATCAATACGGGCAGTCCGAAAGCGCTGACTGCCAACGCCTTCACCCGTACCGACTACTATTTTAATGGCTGGAACACTGAAAAAAACGGCGGAGGTACAGCCTATAAAGATAGAGCTGAATTTACGGCAACCAAAAATGAAACCGTCACCCTGTATGCTCAATGGAAGCAAAACGTTTATGGCGTTTTGAAATCGGATGGTATGATCTATGAAACCAACGCCGACAATAAAGCACCAACTAATATTGAAATCGACGATAAAAATACGGTGACACACCTGTTTGCAGCAGATGAGGTAACGACGATTTCAGACAATGCATTTGATTATTGGCCGAATCTCATCGAGGTTGATATGCCAAAGGTAACCACAATTAGCAGCTATGCATTTTATAATTGCGATGGGCTAACGAGCGTAAAGTTCCCGGTGGCAACTGAAATTGGTACTGATACATTTTATGACTGCAAGGGGCTAACGAGCGTAGAATTCCCGGCGGTAACCACAATTGGTGAGGATGCATTCAAAAAATGCACGACATTAACGAGCGTAAAATTTCCGGCAGCAACCCAAATTAGTTATGCTGCATTTTATGATTGCGATGCGTTAAAGACCTTACAATTTCCAGCGGCAACCACAATTGATGACTATGCATTTTATGATTGCGATGCGTTAACAAGCGTGGAATTTCCAGTGGTAACCACAATTGATTTCCATGCATTTTATCACTGCGATAAATTAACAATGGTGCAATTACCAGTAGCGACGACAATCGGTGAATTTGCTTTTGAATGCTGCTATGTATTAACGACTGCACAAATTCCGTCAGCAAATACAATTGGCGAGGATGCATTTAAATGGAACGAAATTTTTTCAAATCTCACCCTGGGAGCAGATCCGCCAACCGTTGGTAACAATGCATTTGCCGATATTGCAGCTACGGCAAACCGAACCTTGACACTTGCTGGTGGCAATACCACATCAGCAGTGGCTGCATACAAAGCTGTTAATGATGGTAATAGCACAGATGATACCTGGTATGGCTGGCCGTTGGTCGTGACACACTATCCCGTTACGGTAAATGGCGGCATTAAAAGCGCCAATTATCGCATCGGCGAGCAAGTAACCATTGCCGCAGCGGCTCCGGCATCCGGCCAGCGCTTTAAGACATGGCGCGTTGAATCGGGAGACATGACTCTTGCAGAACCGACGAACCCCAGTACGACCTTTATCATGCCGGAAAAGGCAGTGGAAGTAACCGCCAATTATGAACTTGCTCCAGAGCCATCACAAACATACACCCTCACCTATAATGCCAACGGTGGGACCGGCACCATGAAAGAACAGGTTTTTAACTCAGGAACGAAACAAAGCCTTGTTAAAAATACTTTTGAACGGACCGGCTACGGCTTTTCCAGCTGGAACACCAAACCGGACGGGACGGGTACCGCCTATCCAGACGGTGCAGACTTTACTGCAACAGCCAATACCACCCTGTACGCCCAGTGGACCGAAGGTCGATTCAAGGTGTCGGGAAAGGTTGTGGACAACAGTAATAATCCAGTGCCCGATGTCAGCATGGAGTTGAAGCAGGGCAACCGCCAGATCGGTCAAACGGTTAAAACTGATGCGGCGGGTAACTTTACCATCAATGCGGTTCCAAACGGCAACTATGATCTGGTTGTCAGTAAAAGCGGGGGTGTGGTTACAATCCTCGTGCATGTCGATAACATTGATCTTATCTTTGCAAACGCCATAATCCTGCCCACGGGCAAGTTAAATAGTGTGGTTGAGGTGAAAGTAAATACGCCAGCGATTGTTGTCGGAAATCTTGATAAACAGTTTGATAGAACCGATGAAGAAATTGCCGCAAAGGGCGGTTTGGTCGAAATTAAGTTTGTTGCCGAAAAACAGGATGAGACAGTGCCGGGGGCAGCGGAGATAATGATGACAGCCGCATCAACTCCCCAAACGGTGGGGCTGTTTATCGATTTATCGATACTCAAAACAATCGGAATGAGCACCCAATCAATCGATGCGCTGCCGTCTCTGATTGATGTATTAATTCCCCTGGATGATTCGCTTCAAGGCAAAAAAGATTATTTCATCTATCGCTACCATGGTGCGGCTGTCGATGTAATTACCACAACAGCCAATGAACAAGGCGAGAAAATTGAACTGATCGATGACGGCTCAACACTGAAGATGAGCGTTAAACAATTCTCCACCTACGCCATTGCCTATGACGAAGCAATCGCCGATGGCATAAGTTATCGGACTCACGTCCAGAACATGGGCTGGGAAACCAGCTGGGAAACCGATGGTAATCCCGCCGGAACCGAGGGCCAGAGTCTGCGGCTGGAAGGGATTCAGATAAAGCTCATCGGCGATGAGCTGCCCGCCGGTGCTAAAATTGAATACCGCACCCATATCCAGAACCAGGGCTGGGAAACCGCTTGGTCAAGCGATGGCAACACCGCCGGAACCGAGGGCCAGAGCCTGCGGCTGGAAGGAATCCAGATCAGATTGATCGATATGCCGGGGTATTCGGTTGAATACCGAACCCATGTTCAGAATAAGGGCTGGGAAACCACCTGGGCCAGTGATGGCGAAAGTGCCAGAACTGAGGGCCAGGGTCTGCGGCTGGAGGCCATTGAAATCAGACTGGACAAAAACTGATCAAAGCATCGACCAGAAACAAAAAAAGATGTGAAGTGGCCTGGGCAGCTCAGTAGACTTGTTGACCAACAATAAAGGAGAACAGAGATGAAAAAATTAACCGTTAATGCGTCTACGGAAAATTTGTCGAAGGTACTTGAATTTATTGATACTGAATTGGAGGTTTTGGATGCTAGTATGAAAATGATATTTCTAATTGGTCTTGCTGTCGAGGAAATCTATGTGAATATTGTTCGTTATGCTTATACACCGAATGATGGTAAAGTGACGATCGAGTTGGAACATCATGGTGAACCGCCACAGTTGGAAATTCGGTTTATTGACCAGGGAAATCCATTCAATTCTCTTGATAATGCTGTGCCGGATATTACCTTGTCGGCTGAAGAACGGGAAATTGGAGGACTTGGCATACTGATGATTAAAAAGACCATGGATACAGTAAACTACGCTTTTGAGAATAATGAAAACAGGTTAACGATTAAAAAAAATATTTCTTAGCTGAAGTGACGGTTTCATGGAAACGAACGAGCCGCCAGCAATATTTGAACTGGCTTAACGTGTGGATTTTATGGTCGGTTACTTTCCAAAGAGGATGTGAGTTTTAAATAAGATGTTTCAGGAATTCACTTAAACTTCCCACATTAAAAACACGCGAAACCGTTGAGGTAAAGGACTTTTCCTGAAAAACATCCATTCAGGCGTAGGGTTTGAAATTGCTTTTTATCATAGCCCATCTTAAACCGCATTGGGTTGCCGGTAGCGAAACATAATTAGGGGAACCAGCGCCGACTTAACCAGCACGGTCGTATAAGCAGTTCGGATAAAGAAAAACTGGAAGAAATTCAGAGACTGAAATCCGAAAAAGCTCAGGACCGCGAAATAGACGGCGGTGGTCAGAATAATGATTGGCAGGCAGAGTGCAAAAGACAGTAGCCAGCGGTTCTTTGGCAACCAGGTGATCAAAGAATTTGAGTTTGCCAATGGCGTAATTTTTCCGGCTCCAACTGAAAAAATGATTTCACCAGCAATAGCGGGAACCGTCATGAAGGTAACAATGATACCAGAGATGGGGCCGGTTGTGGCCACGCTGCGAAGGAGTGTGGGTGCAATCAGGACATAGTCGGTACTGGTAACGATGGTGGTGCCTAAGATCAGACCGCGGAACATATTTAATCCAAAGTCGGTCATCCAATTGTTGAACAACTGTTGAAAAGAAGAAACGCGTGGAGCCGAGTGTTTGGGAGGAGCAGCGATAGTGGTGGCTTGATTAGGCATCTGACCGGTTAAATCCGGCTGGACAAAGCGAAAAATAGCGACCTCCAGTATTTTGGCACTAAGGAAGTAGCAATAGATCAGCTTTAAAACAAGCATCTGAGAAAAGGAAAGGGTTTCAAAACCATAGTAGTTGAAGACGAAGCCGTTAAAAAGCGGTGTCAGGAGACCAAAAAAAAGAGCACACAATCCCGCAAAAAGATAAGTATTCTTTGGCAGTCGCATCATAAACCGACTAATCGGAATGTTTGTTGGCAAGGTGCGATTTTTTTGGGCGATGTTGACATAGTGGCGAACCAGCAAGACATTAATCACCGAAGTCAGAACACCACTGATGGCAGCATCAACAAGAATAAATGTAAAGTCGAATGCCTGACCCCATCCGGTTATTAATAAGATGCCAAGATTGATAGCCAGGGTGATGAAAATAGCAGAGATATTGTTTAGATAAGGAAGTCGTGTTTCTTTTACTTTGCTCATTGGTTCACATCCTTTATGAAATAGATTAGTGTAAAATCGTTTAACGTCATCTTATTTAGGCAGTATGATTTCATTCTGATACCCGCTGATTCATTCGGTTAAACACAAAGCAGATAAATCAGCGGGAGATTCAAAAAGAGTTTTTAAAAAAAGCTCAATCATATCAGCCTGACGCTTATAAAATAATTAATATTCTATAAAATAAAACAGGTTTTGTCAAAAGTCTGGTGAATTCGCGAAAAAGTTGAATTCATCAGACTTTTGTGATTTTTGGTAGGATCAACCATAGCCTTTGTTCAAATTCGGTTCAAACTAAATAGATATAATAACAAGCAAAGGTGTTTATTATTGAAAAAAATGGTGATAAAAGATATCAAATAGCTTAAAGGTCTTTGGGTGAAAAAGGAGGAGTTTGTTCATGAACCATCTAATCGCATTTCTTAAAAGCAAAAAAGGGATGATTGGCATCATTATCCTGGTAACCTTGATGCAGGTATTCGGGATTTTACTGGTGCCATTTTTTGTTGCTCAAATTATTAACGTGGGAATCATGGAAAAAAACATCGAAATCATTTTTTGGATCGGTCTGGAGATGTTGGCAGTGGCAGGAATCACCACCTTGATATCGCTCTGGAGCAGTTACCTGTGTGCCGATCTGGCATCACTAACTGGCAAACACATGCGGGAGCAGATTTTTGATAAAACCCAACTTCTTTCAATCAGGGAGTTTAATCAATTCGGAACAGCCTCGTTGATCACCCGGGCTACCGGGGACATTACCATTATTCAGCAGACCATGATCATGATTACCCAGTTGATTCTACCAACCCCGCTTATTGCCGTGGCTGCGGTGGTGATGACGGGAATGGTCAGTATGGAACTGGTTTATATTCCGCTGTTAGCGATGGGGGTTTTTCTGATTCTGATTTTGGTTCTTTTTAAAAAGGCGAGTCGGGTTTCGAGAACGATCCAAACGCGGGTGGATCGGGTTAATCGGGTGTTTCGGGAATCAATTGTGGGGGTGCGGGTGATTCGGGCCTTTGACAATACTACCTACGAACAGGAACGCTCGGATGATACCTTTCGGGCCTATGCAGACAATGTGATACATCTGAATAAGATTTTTGCGGTATTTAATCCGATGGTATGGGCAATCATGGGGATTACCATGGTGGCGGTGGTGTGGTTTGGAGGATATCTGGTGCTGCAGGCAACCATTCAGATTGGCAGCATTATGGCGGTGATGCAATATACCATTATTATCCTGATGTTTTTGATGATGTCGGCGATGGTTATCGTGATGGTGCCACGGATGATTGCCTGTCTGGAACGGATCAGCGAAGTGTTGGATATGGAGCCTGAAATTGCCGATTGTTCGCAGGCCGGAGCGCAACCGAATAGTATCGGGAGCAATCAAATCGTCTTTAAAAATGTGAGCTTTTCCTATCAAGGGGCTGAGGAACCAGTATTGAAGGATCTCAACTTCAGTTGCGAGGCCGGAAAAACAACCGCCATTATTGGTGGGACGGGTTCAGGCAAAAGCACCATATTGGCTTTGATGTTACGGCTCCATGACATTCAGGAAGGAGAGATTTTGGTGGCCGGATATGACATCAAAAAGATGACTCAGCATGATCTACGAGAATGCATCAGTTACGTACCACAAAAAGCGTTTTTGTTCAGCGGCACCATTGCTGATAATCTGCGTACAGGCAAGCCGGACGCCACTAATGAGGAATTAAGGCAGGCGGGAAAAATTGCTCAGGCAGAGGCTTTTATTGCGTCACTGGAAGCAGGATATGAGAGTCCGGTGGCTCAGGGCGGCACCAATTTTTCTGGTGGGCAGAAGCAACGACTGTGTATCGCTCGAGCCCTGGTGAAAAAAGCACCCATTTATGTTTTTGATGACAGTTTTTCAGCACTGGATTATCAGACCGATGCTGCACTGAGAAGTGAACTCAAGCTGACGATGAAAGATGCCTGTCTCGTGGTGGTTGCACAGCGCATCAGTACCATCATGGATGCCGATCAGATCATTGTGTTGGATGAGGGGAGGATTGCGGGAATTGGTCGTCACGACGAACTCATGAAAACCTGCAGTCTCTACCGGGAAATTGCAGATTCTCAGGAAAAAAGAGAGGGTTAGGTCATGGAAGAGAAAAAAACGCAAACCAGTGAACGATCGATAACAGACCCAGAAATGGTGGGTGCACCTCAAAATGCAAAAAAAACGATTAAGCGGCTGATCGCTTTGCTTTTACAGCAGAAAGTTGCAGTGATGCTGATTGCTCTGTCTACATTGCTTAGTATTGGCCTGTTTGCTGTGACCCCGCTGATTATGGGATGGGCCATTGATGCCCTGATCAATAGTATGGCGATAAACGGTCCCGGTGGTGACTTTGGGGAGCTGGCGGAAATACTCGGAAAACCGCTCATCCTGCTGGCCGCAGCCTATCTGTTAAGTGCTTGCTTTTCGTTCGTTCAAGAGTATACTATGGCCAGTATGGGTGAAAAACTGGTGCTTTCCCTGCGGGAAAAAATTAGTGAAAAAATTACAAAGCTGCCACTACGTTTTTTTGATTCCCACCAGACCGGGGATCTTTTAAGCAGAATGACCAACGATCTGGATCGGGTGGCAGAGATGCTGAAAACCGGACTGCTCCAGTTTATCAATGGCTCAGTTAATATCGTGATCAGCATCGTGGTAATGCTGTCGCTAAATGCATTTTTAACGGTGCTTATTCTGCTGGCCATGTCCATCAGTGTAGTGGTTACCAAATGGATTTCAGCTAAAAATTTTAAGGTGGCCCTGGATAATCAGTCGGCTTTAGGGGCGTTAAATAGTCAGATTGAAGAGTTATATACCGGTAATCTGATTGTCAAGAGCTTCAATCGTCAGGAGGCGGTGACTAAAACCGTCAAAGTCATCAGCCAGCAACAATATGAAGCCAATAAAAAAGCTCAATTTGTGATGTTTGCTATTTATCCGGTCATCCGGTTTCTGACTCAACTTGGTTTTGTGATGACAGCCATTGTCGGCGGGATTATGGTGGTCAACAATACCATGACCATTGGGATTGTGCAGGCATTTTTGCAGTATGTTAATCAGATTTCAGAGCCCATTACCCAGTCGTCCTATTTTCTCAATTCATTCCAGGCTGCGATGGCGTCGGTGGAACGGGTGTTTGATGTCCTCGATGAGGAAGAAGAGTTACCGGAAAACACTGCATTGCAAGAGTTGCCAAAAACGCAAGGAGCAGTGGTCTTTGAGGATGTGCATTTTGGTTATATCCCTGAGAAGCTGTTGATGAAGGGCGTCAGTCTGACGGTGAAACCCAATGAAATGGTGGCCATTGTCGGGCCTACTGGTGCCGGAAAAACCACGCTGGTTAATCTACTGATGCGGTTTTATGAATTAAATGGGGGACGCATTCTAATCGATGATATTGACATTCGCGATCTATCAAAAAGTCAGTTGCGAAAAATTGTGGGGATGGTACTGCAGGATACCTGGCTGTTTAATGGCACCATTGCCGATAACATCGCCTATGGTAAAATGGATGCCACCCGCGAGGAAATTGTGGCGGCGGCAACGGCATCCCGATGCGATCATTTTATCCGGACCCTGCCAAAGGGTTATGACACGGTGATTGCCGGTGAAGACGGAAGCCTGTCCCAGGGAGAAATGCAGCTTTTGACCATTGCTCGAGTGATGTTGGTCAATCCGACACTATTGATTCTGGATGAGGCGACTTCCAGCGTCGATACCCGGACGGAAGAGGCGGTTCAGAATGCCATGGCTCAGATCATGGAGGGAAAAACCAGCTTTGTTATTGCACATCGTCTGTCGACTATCAAATCAGCGGACATGATTTTGGTGATGAAGGATGGTGATATCATTGAAAAAGGAACCCATGAAGGGCTTCTGGCCGAAAAGACCTTTTATCGACAGATGTATGAAAGTCAGTTTTCAGATGTACCCAAAGTCGGCTGATGTGCCTGATTGTAATATTGGTTGAAGACAGGTGAGAAAAGGGGGATTCCCCCCTTTTTTTATTCAACAATTTTAAACAAAAAATCATTGAGTTTTTTAGTCAACGCTTTCGGTTCAATCAATAACACTGTGATATTCAGACACTTTCGGTTGACAGGTTTAGCCGATTCCTTTATGATGGGATAAAATAAAGTGTAAAAACGATCTGCTATGACGGTCACAGGCCGCCGGATTAATGATGCTGAATCCATGTGGTCCAGAACCGCCGCTATTAGGCGTTAAACAGTCAGAAAAGAAACGAGAACAGATGAAACAGACAGTCTTGATTATTAATATTGCTACCATACTGGTGACCCTCTTGTTAGCCTTTGTCAGTTACCGACATCGCAGTGAAAAGGGTGGGTTGCCATTTCTATGTTCGATGGTGCTGCTTTTGTTGTGGGTAGCCGGTTCCACCATTAGCATGTTTGTCCAAAGCTATGAAGAAAAGATCTTCTGGCGGAATTTTATTCAGATTGGGATGGCATTTATCCCACTGACGAATCTCTGGTTTGTGATTGAGTATACCGAAAACAAAAACAGATACCTGAAATATGTGGTGTGGCTGGCGGCGTTGCTCAGTTTGATTGGGATTGTTTTGACCTTTACCAATCCGATGCATGATCTGATCCGCAAATCGGTGGAGTTTGTTGAACTAAATGGCCAATGGGATCTGGTTGTCGAACCGACATTTTTGGGAAACATGTTTGTGCTTTTGCGTTTCGCCCTGATGTTTTTTTCCATCGTAATTCTGATGCTGTTTCAAATCCGGATTTTTAAAAACGGACAGAAGCAGGTTTTTTACATTCTAATCGGGTTTACCCTGGCTCTGGTGCTGTTAATTTTCAAAAATTACCTGTTAACAGGAGATGAGGAACTGTTTCCGATGTCGGTTATTTTTTTAATTCCCAACCTGTTCATTGCCTACAGTGTCTATCGGTACAATTTTTTGAAGATTGCCCCACTGGCAAAGGATTGGATTATCAATTCCCTGCCGGATGGCATTGTGGTTTTATCAGCGGCAGGAGAGATTGTTGAAGTGAATCAGTCGGCGGATGTTTTTTTGGGGCAGATGACCGAAAAAGAAGTCACTCAGGATCACCAAAGATCATCTCCTCAAAACAGTCGTAATCATGATTATGCCAGATACACGGCGTTTCTGCGTACCCAGCCGTTATGGCAAAAGGCTCTGGTTGAGCGTAAAAATGGCACTGTTGAAATTGAACTGGAACATGATTCAGGAACCAGGCTATACTACGAAATTGATCAGCATCATTTTATCAATGACCGTAATCATTATTCCGGTAGTGTATCGGTCATCCACAATGTGACCAATTCCAGACTTGAAAAGCTGATGCTGAAACGCCAGGCTGAGATGGATCGCCATATTCAGGTGCTCAACAAGCAGGCCTATATTGACTATGTCAATGCTGCCAGCTCGGCTTCAGTGGCATTTATGGTCATTGATATCGATAAATTTAAAGAAGTCAATGATCGTTATGGTCATCCCATTGGTGATGCCGTGATCTTAAAGGTCGTGGATGCAATCAAGCAGTGTATTCATAAAGATGACCTGATCGGTCGCATTGGCGGGGATGAGTTCAGTCTGACCTTGATGGATTGTGGCAAAGAACGGGCCCAGGCAATTATCCAGCACATTCTTGCGATGGTTCAAAAAGAAACTGCCGATATTCTTAAAGAACAGGTTACCGTCAGCATTGGCGTGGTAACCGATCAGAAATTACCGGATTGTGATTTTGCGATCCTCTATCAAAAGGCTGATGAAGCTTTATATGCGGCAAAAAAAGCGGGTCGAAATCAAGTGATTTTTTATGATGAATACACCGTTAATCGAGGGGGATTGGCGCGTTAGAAATTATCATCTTCAATGCAGTTGATATGAAGACGTTTTGGACTGCTATTTTTCGACTTGAACAGATAAAACACAAAAAACATGTTAAGATTGTCATAAAATAGATTAAGGGAGAACGGACTGATGATTCGCGTAATAATTGTAGATGATGAGTTACCGGCACTGAAAATGGCCGAAAGTATCTTGCGGATATTTGATGATGTCGAAATTTGCAATGCTTTTTCAGATCAGGATGAACTGTTGGAATGCCTTCCAGGGATCGATGTCGATTTAATTTTTTTGGATATTAAAATGCCAGGGATGCATGGGTTCGAACTGGCTGGGCGGGTCAATGAAATCAAACCGGATGTGGCGATTGTCTTTGCAACTGCTTATGACAGCTATGCGGTTGAAGCTTTTGAAACGGAAGCGCTTGATTATATTTTGAAACCCATGACAGAAGAGCGTATCCGAAAAACGCTGAACAGGTATAAAAAAAGAGGGCAAGAACTAAAGCATCGAAAAAATTCAAGCAGCATATCGGTATATTCCTTTGGGCGATTTTCAGTGAAGTCGGAACAGGGTGAAAGGATGAAATTCAGGACGGCAAAAACAGAAGAACTGTTTGCTTTTTTAATCCATCATCAGGGAAATGTTATCTCGAAAGAAAAAATTATGGAAGAACTCTGGTATGATCGTGACGCAGACCGGGCACAAGCGATTCTTTATACAACACTATATCAATTAAGAAAAGATTTGGAAATTTTTGGTCTGGAAAATATTATCCAAAGCAGCCGTAAGGATGGCGGGAACTGTTCGTTATCATGGATTCCGGATCATTGGGATTATCATGACTATGTGACCTTCTTTAAACAACACAAAATGGGTAGCCTAAATCTAGAAACCATAAAGCAGGCTGCCGAAATCTATCAGGACGGTTATTTGATGAATAACGGATATCTCTGGGCAACAGGGAAACAGGCAGAATTGGAGCTGAGTTATCTTGAGCTCATGGAGCATATCATTGAGACAGAAGTGAGACAACAAAAATATGATTTTGCACTGTTTGACTTAAAAAAATTGGCAAAAACATTTCCCTTCAGTACGGCGATTCATACAAAAATCATTGCCGTTTATCTGTTGACCAATAACAGAGAAGCTGCCAATGAACATTACCAAAAGACTAATAAAGAAGCAGAATTATGGGAAAATATTGATATGGATACATTAATTTTAAATCCTTTTTCAGCATTTGAGAAAGATTAAAAAAATAATCGAATCATAGTGGGGGTTGCATCAGATATGCAAGATCAAGGATGTATTTATCAAAAAGATGATTACAAAGAAATGTCACTTTTAGACAACCAGGTATTTAAACGTATCAGAAATGGAGAAAAGCAACTTTCTAAGTACCAGTTACTAGTCATCATCGATTTATTCATTGAAATGATTAAAGCCATCGAAAAAATTCATGAAAAACTCCGGATGAATACATCGATTAATCCGGGAATATTCATGATTAAACCAGATTTGAATCATACCGGCAGGATCAAGATTCAAGTAGCTAGCGAAATCATCGGTTCTCAAAAAGACATATTGAATATAAACAGACTTCCTTATCTTTCACCCGAACAAACAGGCAGAACGGGCAGATCCATTGACCATCGGACGGACTTTTATTCTCTTGGCATCACCATGTATGAATTGCTAGTCGGGCAAAAACCATTTGCAGCAGAAAACATGGTAGAAATGATTTATTGCCACATTGCCAAAAAACCGGTGGCGCCAGATATGATAAACCCGGAAATCCCCAAAACAATTTCGAAAATCATCATGAAACTCGTGGAAAAAGAACCGGAGCAGCGCTATCAGAGTGCTGCAGGGATTTGCTATGATCTTGAACAATGCCGGAAGTCATTAACTTTATCAGGTGTTGTAGAAGATTTTGAAATTGGAATGAATGATCATTCAAGCATTTTTAAAATTCCCCAAAAGCTTTATGGCAGAGACAAAGAAAGCAAAACCATCAGCCAGATCTATCGGAAGGCGGCTAAAGGAGGAACACAGATACTCTTGGTAAGTGGATATCCAGGGGTGGGGAAAACCACTATCATTCAGGAAAGCTTTCGGCCTGTTTTAAAGCCGGGTGTGTTTTTTGCAAGCGGGAAGGCAGAGCCCTTGCAAAGCAACACCCCCTACTTTGTATTTTCGCAGATTGCAAAAGAATTAATTCGCATGCTATTACAGGAACCGGATGTCATACTGAATCAGTGGAAAAATCGTTTATTAAAAGCATTGGATCATAATGGTCAGCTGATTATTGACTTAGTTCCGGAATTGCAGTTGATTATTGGAACTCAGACTGGGGTCAAGGAGCTTGAACCGACAGAAAACAAAAATCGATTTTTAAATACCTTTGGTAACTTATTTAAAATTTTTGCAAGCAAAAAACATCCGTTAACGATTTTCTTCGATGACTTTCAGTGGTGCGATTTGTCTTCTCTGGAGCTAATCCGATATTTGATCGATCTTACCGATATAGAGAGCCTGATTGTAATAATTGGCTACCGGGATAATGAAATACAGGAAAATCATCCGCTGAATCATTCCCTTAATGAACTTCGAAAAGCGGACAAAACGACAGAACTGGTTGTAAAGTCGCTGGATGAGGAAAATGTCGCCTGCATTATTATTGACGCGGTGCATTGTGATAATGAAAGAGCCGATTCTTTGGCTAAAATCATTTACAAAAAGACAATGGGAAATCCTTTTTTTGTAAGGAATTTGTTGCTTCATCTTCATACCAGTCAGTACATCCGATATAATGAGGCAATACACCTGTGGGAATGGGATGTGGCTGAAATTCAAAAGATTGAAATCAGTAAAAATATTGTTGACTTTATGATCAATCAGATCTTAGAATTACCGATAATGACGCAAGACCTACTTAAAGTAGCCGCTCTAATCGGAACCACCTTTAATCTGAAAATTTTGGCGGATGTTCAGCGAATCAATGTTGATAAGGTCGTGGATAATCTGAAACAAGCCGTCGAGAGAGAAATTATTATTCCCGAACATCATTATTATGATGTCAGACATGAAGGCGATGATCGTGCGTTCAAATTTGCTCATGACCGGGTGCAGCAGGCATGTGCTGTGCTTATCGAACAAGAGGGTCAAAAACAGCTACACTTAAAAATTGGGTACAGCATCAAGCAACGTTTACCGGCAGATGTGGTGAGAGATCAGGCAATGGGGATTGTGTGCCATTTAAATGAAGGTCTTGATCAGATTGAGTGCCGTGAAGAACGATTTGAAGCAGCCAGATTAAATCTTTGGGCCTGCCAGAAGGCAAAGGCTGCCTCTTCCTTCCAGTTATCTCTGCAGTATATTTCAAAAGCAATCAGTTTACTGACAGATCACGCCTGGAAGCAGGACTATGAACTGACTTTTGAAATGATCAAGGTCTATGCAGAATGTGCCTATTTAAATAAGGAATATGCATTGGCAGAGCAGCAGATTGAAATTCTGATGAGACATGCCAGAAATTCAATCGATCAGGCGGAAATAAGGCTGATGCAGAGTATCCTGTATCGTTTTTTAGGGCAATTTGAAAATGTGATCAAATACGGAATTCAAGGGTTGAGTGTTCTTGGAATTAGGATGCCATCGGAGCCGGGTTTACACGCGGTCATAAAAGAGTTGATCATCGTAAAAAGCAGATTATGGGGAAAAAGCACCGAAACCCTTCTGAAGGCGCCACCTTTACAAAGTGATAAAGTCAAGCTGATCATACGGATTATGAGCGAGTTAAACAGTGTTACCTATAACGGCGGCAATGTTAATCTGTTTCTGTTATCGACCTTAAAAAGTTTAAATCTGACAATTAGATATGGGAATAGTCGCGAGGCGGCTTCAATTTATTCGGCCTATGCAATTCTATTGGCAGTATTGGGGGATCTAAAAAATTCATATCAATTTAATAAATTGGCGCTCACGCTTGTAGAATCAGAGGAACGGGCCCAGTATCGGGCAAGTATCTATTTTGCCTATGGATTTTTGGGGTATTCCTGGAGCGAGTCTTTTCATGATGTTGATCAGTGGTTCAAGAAAACCATGGAAGAGGCCATCCGGTATGGTGATCATTATCAAATTGCGTTAGCGGGCACCTTTATGTATGTTTTTAAAGGGGACACAAATCTGGAGGTGCTAATCGCGAAAGCGATGGAACACGTTCCGCTGATCCGACAGACCAGCAACAAATTCGGCTATTATTCATCCTTTTTATTTCTCCATCGATGGCTTAACTATGCCGGACTGACCGATGACTTGTTTAGTTTGAATGTATCCCAGGAAACATTTGATCGAAATGGAACGGTTGGCATCGTGGCCAGCGAGGAAGAATGCCTGGAGAATTTGCGTCAAATTAATGCGCTATCAGTAATCGGGGTATATTATAAGGAAAAAATGTACATTCATTACTTATATGATGATTACGCAGGAGCCTTGAACTATTTAAAAGAATCTGATAAATATCTGAAAAATCATTCAGGAACGCCCTATATTGTGGAATGCAGAATCTGCAGCTTTCTGGTTATTGCGGCAAATTTATCAGAAATGGAACCAGCGGTCGCCAGTAAATCAATTAGAAGGCTAAAGCGTGAATATAAATACGTGAACGCCTGGGCAACGTATAATCCGGAAAATTTTTTGCATTTGCAGTATCTATTGGACGCTGAACTGGCTCGGATTGAAGGTAAAAATGATCGGGCCATTGAGTGGTATGAGTTGGCAGCGAAAACTGCTCAGCGAAATGGCTTTATCCGTGACGAAGCTTTGGCAAATGAGCTGGCCGCTAAACTATTTTTAGCCCGAGGGATGAATAAACAGGCGGCATTTTTTATGACCGAAGCTCTTAATGGTTATCGATTGTGGGGGGCGACAGCTAAAACCAGACAGATAACAGAGAAATATGATGATTTGCTCAACCTTATACAAAGCCGCAAAAGCGGATTGGCAAAAGATGAGCCCGCTATGATAAAGGATATCGATCTGGTCTCCATCATCAGCGCCTACCAAACGATAACAAAAGAAGTGCAGCTCTCAGATCTGCTCAGACAGATTGTCAAAATCGTGGTGGAAAATTCCGGAGCCCAGAAAGCCTATATCCTTTTAAAAGATGAACAAGTGTGGCAGATTGAGGCCGAGTATTTAGAGGGGAAAGATGAAATCAAGGTGCTGCAGGCTTTGAAATTGAGCGGCACAGTTGGGCTATTGCCTGAATCGGTGATTAATTTTTGCATCCATACAGGCGAAAATCTGGTGCTTAATGATGCCGCCGCAGGACCAGGTGATTTCGAAACGGATGATTATATTCAGAAAAATCAGACAAGATCACTGCTGTGTATGCCGATTAAAAATCAAGGCGAAACAACAGGGCTTTTATACTTAGAAAATAACTTATCAGCAAACGTTTTTACCAATGATCGGCTTCAGGTGCTGGAACTGCTGACGGCCCAGTTTTCCATTTCGATCAAAAATGTTCAGCTCTTTTCTAATCTGATTGAAACAAAGGAGGAGCTGCATCGTTCCATGGAGGAATTGTTGCGTTCGGAGATTGCTTTTTTACAGGCGCAGATTAAGCCCCATTTTCTTTTCAATGCATTAAATACCATTGCCGCTTTTTCTTTGGATGAACCTCAAATGACCCGAGAATTACTGGTAAATTTAAGCCAATTTCTGCGGGGTAGTTTTGATTTTAAAAACAGAGATAAGCTGATACCGTTGCAGAAAGAGCTGGAATTGGTGGATGCCTATCTATTTATTGAAAAAGCCCGGTTTGGGGAGCGACTTCAAGTTGTCTATGATATTGATAAGTATCTCGATTGTTTGCTCCCGCCGCTGGTGATTCAGCCTTTGGTGGAAAATGCCGTGCAGCATGGTTTGGTGGAACGAAAAAAAGGCGGAACGGTAACCATTTCGGCACATCGAAAAGAGGATGGCATCATCATCAGCGTTGCGGATGATGGTGTCGGAATGCCGGAAGATCCCTTTAAAAAACCGCCAAGCGGTAAAGAAGGCGCGGGGGTTGCTTTAAAGAACATTAACATGCGACTGCTCAAGTTCTATGATCGTGGATTGGAAATCGGAGCAAGAACGAATGGCGGAACCAGAGCAACAATTTTTATTCCAATGGAAAATAAGTCGACAGCTGCTTTTAAGGATGATTCGCAAAAAATTAATAGCTGAATATAAAATCAGGCCTATTGTCCCAAAAGGTTGGTAAATTTGGCAAAAAAGCTGAATTGATCAGCCTTTTGAGCTTGTTAATGCGCTTTCATTTTCACACACTTAAAATCTAGTTATTCTACGTTTTTAGACAACTTGATTTACTTGTCAGTTACAAATAGTAGAAATGGATAATTGATAAGTTTGATGCCCAGACAATTGCAAGAGAACCCAAAGTGTTATAAAATATATTTTATGAAAAAGTAACGAGACCAATTATAGAGAACCTACGATTGGTATATTTAATAAAATTTGTTTGAAGGGAGAAATAAAATTGAATTGTAAAATACGCAAATGGAAAATAGAAGATGCCCAGCAGCTGGCAGAAGCACTTAGTAACAAAAAAATCCTCGATAATTTGCGGGATGGTTTACCATTTCCATATACGGAAGAGGATGCCAAAGACTATATGAATGGGATGTTGAGTTCGGATAAAGATCAAACCTATGCTTTTGCAATTATATATGAAGACAAGATAATCGGCAGTATTGGCGTTTTTCGAAAAGACAATATCCATTCAAAAACGGCTGAGATGGGTTATTATATTGGCGAGCCCTATTGGGGACAAGGCCATGGAACAAGTGCGGTAATACAGAGTTGTGAGCTGATTTTTAAAACGACGGATATCATTCGAATCTTTGCCGAACCCTTTTCACGAAATCTGGCGTCTTGTCGTATTCTTGAAAAAGCTGGCTTTAAGCTGGAAGGAATTCTAAGAAAAAATGCCATCAAAAATGGCCAGATAGAAGATATGAAGCTCTATGCATTAGTTAAAGAGTAAGGACGTTGTGACATTGGCTTAATAAGAGCGATATAAATGAGTAAAATATTTTTACCAGAACCTGATTTCAAAATTCAACTCAAAAATCTGGAGGACACCATTGCAAAAATACAATATCCATAGCGACTTTAAAAAATACGAAAAAATGAAAACACCGATAACCCCAGCGCTGCTGCCGCTGATGAATAGTATCATAGCGACAAGCTTCAATAAAAAGAAACCGGAAAAGGGTGTGCGTGAAATGATAAAAAAAATCCCCGGCTATCAAGATGAATCCATTGAGATAAGGATCTATGAACCAGAGGATATAAAAGAGGCTTTACCCTGTCTGATTTATTTGCATGGCGGTGCCTTTGTCCTGAAGTCGGCAGCGTTCCACAAGCAGTTAATCTGTGAATATGCGCTCAAAACGCCTTGCAAAGTCGTTTTTGTTGATTATCGGTTGGCACCGAAACATGCCTTTCCGGTTGGGGTGGAAGACTGCTTTGCTGCCTTTGAGTGGGTCTGCCAAAATGCGGCAGATATCGGTATTGATTCCAGTAAAATTGCAGTGGGCGGAGATAGTGCCGGCGGGGCACTTGCGGCGGCTGTCTGCCTGATGGCACGCGATCGAAAGGCTCTAAAAATAAGCTTTCAGATGCTCATCTATCCGGTTACCGATGCCCGGCAGATCACTGAGTCAGTTAAAGAGTTTACTGACACCCCACTTTGGAACGGCAAACAGAATCAGAAAATGTGGCAGCTCTACCTCGGGGAAGGGGTTCATTTAAACAAAGAATATGCCTCACCAATGGAAGCAATTTCTTTAGAAAACCTGCCGGATGCCTATGTTGAAGTTGCCGAATTTGACTGTTTGCGGGATGAAGGGATAAATTTTGCCGAAGCCTTGCGAGAAAGTGGCATTCCGGTTGAGTTAAATCAGACCAAGGGAACGATCCATGGTTTTGAAATTGCCGAAAACAGTGAGATTGTGCGCCAAAGTGTTATCAAACGAGTTGCAGCATTGAAAAAAGTCTTTTATGATCATTCTCAAACTTCTGCTCCCTCTCTTTTGGTATCATCGACTAAATAAACAATTTTTGAAACGGTCTCTTAACTTAAACAAATGGTAAAAATAAGCGATAGTTTATGTATTATATCGTTATAATAATTAATCACCGATAAAACTATTATTATGATAAAATTTTTACCAGTCCTTAAATGAGTCATGTCGGTTGTATCTATGGGATGATTTTCTGGCAATTATTCCATCTTGAAATTGGATGTTAATAGTACTCATTTTTGAAATAATTCGAAGTTTTCGTTCTCCGATACCACTTGTTTCAGGATAATTACATCGGCGGTTCTTGGTTTTGCAAAATACAGTATAGTTTTCTTCAGAACTATTGATGAAACAATCAATTTTTCCGTTTTCTGAGGATATATCCAACAGATCAAATACATTCACTGCATAGCAATTGATGTTTCCATGATTTCCACGAATGTCAATGAGGTTAGCATTTACATTTTCTAGAAGTATTTCTCCTGAATTTGAAGAAATTCCGATGTTTCCTAAGGTAGATACATCGGTAAGATGTATTTTGTCTTCTTTGGTTTGCAAAATCAGTTTTCCATTATAATCTGATGGCACTTTTATTAATAACTGTGAGTCTTTCTTTAAATCAATCAAGGCTAATGTTCCGTAAATTCCTATAGCAGCATGATCAGCAATGTTAAGCTGATTACCTTCCTGCTTAATATCAAGAGTGCGCATAATAGTATTGCTCCAAGTGATTTCAATTTTATCACTTAAGGAGTTTAAAACGCATATGTTAAAAATATGACAATTTATTTCTAATTTATCAACCTCACTTACTTTATATTCCATGTATTCCATTTTCATCTTATATCAATCCTTTCTTTTTTAAAGTAATAATTAATAGAAATATTACCAATTATGCAGCTAAATCCTCCGCATAGAAAAATGAAATAGCACCACAATGGGTTCTTAATTAATATTACGACAGAAATAGTCACAACAAAAAACATATTTATTAAAAACGATAATGCTTTTGAATAAGCCATCCTGTTCTGTAATTTTTGTTGCTGGTATTGTTTTTGTACCTGTTCAGGCAAAGAAAGCAATAGCTCTTGAAATAAACTATTTGAGATTTCTTTATTAAAAAAATACTTCTCAGCCAATATCAGTTTGTTTTGAATAATATCAAAATCAGTTGAGTGTTCTTTTTGAAAATTATTTTTTAATTCAATGAAGTACCTTACTTTTTCTAGCTGCATTTTGCGATTATTCATATTCTGACGTTTTGCAAAAATAAAAAAAAGAGCCATTATTGTTTCCATTAGTAAAAAACAGCCTATATACACATATTGCAATATGATGTTTTGATGGAACGCAGACATAAGTTTTGTCAGTATTGGAAAGATTGTAATCAAAAACATTAATACGATATTCATTAAAATACTTCCAATACTGCCGAGTGTCATGAATGAAGAATATAAAATGGTATGAGTTCCCCAAATGCTGGCTAGAGCAACGAAACTGATAAGGTACACTGTAATTTTATCAAATAATATCAGTAGTGTCTGCATATCAAAGGTTTGAAAGCCAGTGACAGAAATCTCTAAAGCCATCATTGTCATAGCAATTGCAATAATTGCGTCAAACAGTGTGGTGATTCTTTTGTGATTGCTTTCAGTAGTTGATTTAAAATCGTTGAAATTATACAATTCAAACATCCTTTCGCTATAAAACAACATCTGTTGGATAACCAAAAAAAGTTGTATAAATTACTTAATGTGGTTATACTAACAAAGAAAATAAATCATTACAACCAGTAATTAATCTGAGAATAGTGGGGTAAACTACACTTTTGATTAAAATGGTTGGATAAATGGAAAAAAAGGAGTAAATGTGGATAAATCAAAACAGATGAACAAGAATGATTTGAGAAGCATAAAAACAGAGAAGGCAATCAGAAAAGCATTTCATCAACTAACTCAGGAAAAAGAGGTAAGTAGAATAACTGTTCGAGAACTGGCTCAAAGAGCAGAAATTAACAAAACAACATTCTATGCTCATTATGACACTATTTTTGACCTTATTGAGACCCTAGAAAAAGAAACCATTGATTATATTATTAACAATCTTGCTGAATTCCAAAAGTTGTTTGATGAACCAGACATGTTTATCGATAATTTGTATTGGTCACTATTAGATTGTCAGGTTGATAATATATTTCATTTCAATGCTAATAGCGGTTACTTTAGTCAAAAAATAGATATTGCGATCGCTGACGAAATGAACCGTCAGAATATTGATATAAATCAATATCGAATATTCCGTGTACTTGCAATATTTATTATAAATGGACTTCTCGCCTTGCTACGGAATCAAAATCAAATAACTAACAGTGATATACAATATATTAAATCCTTTGCAAAAAGTGGGATCCATTCGGTTATTAAAGAGACACTTTGAGAAGTCCCGTGCTTAAAGTATTAAATTGAAACTGGTAATCATTGAAAAACACAATCTGTTAAAATAACGTTCTATGGATTACAATATTTTGTATAGTTCGATCACAATATTGCCATTATGAGTAGACTTTTAAATGAGTATTTTCTTATGCAAAATCATAAAATAAAAAGTGCGGCCTTACGGGTCTTTTAACTATTTAATAAACATTCTGTCGTACAGTAGCGTGGGAAGTCGTCTAGTTCAACTAATGGTCATTTGTCTACGTTATTAGCTGAGAATATAAAAAGGTTCGTTAATTTTAACGAAAAAATGCTTATTTTTGAGTAAAGTATTAACGATTACATGAATCATTCGTTATGATAGTATTTTCACAAACGAATGGTGCTTGGCCGTTTCACTTGTCGGCAAATAAGGCAAAGATAAGTAAAACGACAAAAGCAAATGTCAATCACAACCAAAAAGGAGCGTTGAATCGTGAAACAGTATCCCCATTTATTTAGTCCCTTCAAACTGAAGAATGTTACCTTCCGCAATCGCATTTTTGCAACCCCAACTGGTCTTACCTGGCCGGACGAGTATTCCTGTGTGCCAGGGCACAGTACCGTACTATTTTATGAAAAAAAAGCTCGAGGTGGAGCTGCCAGTGTGACTCTGGGTGAAACCGCTGTTAATCGGGTTGATTGTGTTCGCCGTCCCAATGCAGATCAGATTCTCCCTGATTTTGAACGGCTCATTCTCCCCAAAAAAAATTGGGTCAAAATAACGGATGCCATCAAACGTCATGGTGCTGTTCCATCCATTCAATTATCTCATGGTGGACAGTTCAGTGAGCCGTTTTTCATTGGTGGACGAAACCCCATTGGTCCCAATGGCTTTACAAAAGAAAATGGCACCGTGGTCAGAGCGATGGATGAGGATGACATCGTCCGCATTGCCAATGATTTTGCCGAAACCGCCTGGCATGCCAAAGATGCCGGTTTTCAGAAGGTCATGGTTCATGGCGGCCATGGCTGGCTGTTGGGACAATTTCTTTCTCCGGCAATTAATCGTCGAAGTGATCGCTTTGGTGGCAGTCTTGAAAATCGTGCTCGTTTTCCGATGATGGTCCTAGATGCAATAAGGAAACGAGTGGGTGATGATTTTCTGATTGAATTGCGAATCAGCGGAGATGAACATCAGCCAGGGGGCTGGCCAATCGAAGAAGCCATCGCTTTTGTTAAGATGGTGGAAGATAAAATCGATCTGCTGCATATTTCGGCTGGTGATTATCATAACTCTGACCACTATGTCTTTCCCACCATTTATCAGCCCCACGGATGCAACGTCCATGTCGCCGAAGCCATGAAAAAAGCCGGTGTCAAGGTACCCCTGGTAACCGTCGGTGCGATGAGCGATCCCCGTGAAATGGAGCGTTTAGTAGCAGAAGGCATAACTGATTTTGTGGCAGTAGGACGGGCCCTACTAGCTGATTCGGACTTACCAAAGAAAGCCTTTTCAGGTCATGAGGATGATATCCGACCCTGTTTACGTTGTTCAAATTGTATTGGCGGTTTGTATGATGGACTTTATCAATGTGATGTGAATCCGCTAGCCGGAAATGAGATCTATACCATAAAAATGCCGGAAGTGGGCATAAATAAACGGGTCTTGATTGTTGGCGGCGGTCCCGGGGGAATGACAGCCGCGATAACTGCGGCCGAGCGGGGACATGAAGTGACTTTAGTTGAGAAGAGTGATACGTTGGGAGGAACCTTAAAATTTACCGAGGTGGATTCCCATAAACAGGATCTGCGAAACTACAAAAACTATCTAATTCACCAGGTTCATAAACACGCCATTGATGTAAGACTTAATACCGAAGCATCTTTGGAACTGTTGACTGCATTAAATCCCCAGGCCATTATCGTGGCATCGGGAGCCAAAGCAACAATACTGAAGGCTAAAGGCGCAGATAGTGAGAATGTTTTCCATGCCACCGCAGTTTATGAAACGCCAGAGGTTATCGGTGACAAGGTTGTGATGATCGGCGGCGGTCTGATGGGGTGTGAAGTGGCTTTGCATCTGGCCGAATCAGGAAAACATGTGACCATTCTTGAAATGCAGAATCAGCTGGCGCCGGATTCAAATATTGTTCATAAGGCAGCACTATACGAAATGATCGAAAAAATGAATGATCGTGTCTTAGCAGTTACCAATGCAAAGGTGATTGAAGTGGTCGAAAATGGCGTAACCTATCTGGATCAGAATGGCAATGAACAATTAGTCACCTGTGATACCGTCCTTTATGCTATTGGTATGACACCGAATGATGCGATCGTGGAAGAATTACGGTTATGGCCGGATTGGGAGAGTTTCATACCAATCGGCGATTGTACCGGCGCGAGCATTGTCCGTAAAGCAATCCATGGGGGCTATTTTGCGGCTATGGACATCATCTAGTTAGCATAATCAATATTGAAAAATATGATTAACAATAACAACCTTGCTGCACAGAAAAGATGCAGTAAGGTTGTTGGTTTTGTCAAAACAACAAATTGCAGTTCAATTTACTATGAATCAAAAATAAATCTGTAACACAGTCATACGCTTAGCGTATGATATGGAGTAAAATTGGAATTAGACTTTTCGCAATAGGAAAGGTACAATGCTCTTAGGTTGAGTGTGCACACGGCCAGAACAAATGAGGAGGCTGTAAAATGAACGAAAAGGAAAATCTTTTACGGGTTTATCGGCATCAGAAGCCGGAATGGACGCCGATATACATGGAATCAGTTTATTTAGTTGGGTTGGTTTCCAACAATGAAACCGGTTTACGAGGGAAAACTGTCCGGGAAAAGGTTCAACTGGATGAGTTTGGTGTTGAATGGGAAATGGGTCATGGAGCACCAGTTCCCGTCCCCGGGAATTATCTACTAGAGGATATTTGCAATTGGCGGGACATCAAGTTTCCAGAGCCAAAGACCTGGGATTGGTCTCAAATGGCAGCAACGGAGCTCAAAGATTATGATGGCAGCAAAGTTTTGACCTATTTCAGCGAGCAAGGGTGTTTTGACCGTCTAACGCAATTGATGGGATTCGAAAATGCGTTGATGGCCTTACTTGAAGAGCCGGAAGAATGCTCGGACTTTTTCAGTGCGATAGCAGACTATAAAATTGAACTGATCGAATGTGTGGCTAAATACTATCAGCCAGACGTATTCTGCTATACGGACGATCTTGCAAAAGTCGATTCCCTCTTTATGAGTCCAGAAACATACCGAGAAATCATCAAACCACACCACGCCCGTATTATTAATGCGATCCTGAAAAATGATATGATTGCGGAACAGCATACCTGTGGAAAATGTGATGCCATTATGGATGATTATGTTGAAATTGGCGTGCAGTCATTCTTTCCAGCGCAAGCCTCCAATGATTTAGAAGGAATCCAGAAAAAGCATGGCGATAAACTGATCATTACTGGTGGCTTTGACTCTCAGGGTCCAGCTGGATTCCCGGATGCCAGTATTGACACAATTGAGGCAGAAGCGTTACGAATGGTTGAGCAATACGCTGTTAATGGCAGTTACTTATGTATGCCAATGATTGGTGCAATTGGGGCTGAGCCAACGCCTTTACAGCTCATGCAAATGGGCGCATTTATGCAGACATTTCGGTCTGAATGTCAAAAACGCGGAATTTGATAAGTGCTACTCAAAAATAGATAAATTTAAAAATAAACCTGAGGTTACTAAAAGTTTAGTAAAGAATTAAACCTCAACAATCGGAAGATCTTGATTGAAAGTTATGTATTTAGGGCGAACTGAATCCATTTTGCTTAGGAAGGTTATTAGCGCCGCTATTGTAGAGTGAAAGTACAAATAATCGATTTACAAAAATAAGTGAATTTTGTAGCACTTCAACATTTTGCGTTGGTATGTCTCATCCAACGCAAAATGCATACAACAAAATGTTTTTAATGATACGATAGTTATATTTCAGCTATATGAATAATGATTCAAATATGCCGGCACTTAAAAAGAATTAAAATAAATCATGCAAATAATAAGCGTTAGGAGAAAGTTATGTCGAACATTGAAGAAGTAAAAGTGCTGGTGGAAACCGGCAAGTCAAAAAAAGTTGCAACAGCTGTACAGGAAGCACTGAATTCTGGAGTAGCTGCACAGGAAATTTTGGACGGGATGATTGCTTCTATGGGGATTGTCGGTGAAAAATTCTCTTCTGGAGAAATTTTTGTACCGGAAATGCTAATTGCTGCCAAAGCGATGTCAAAAGGTGTTGAAGTGTTAAAACCGATTATGGCTGGAAGTGACTCGACTTCACTTGGAACCTGTATTATGGGGACTGTTGCAGGTGACCTACACGATATCGGTAAAAACCTGGTTGTTATGATGCTAGAGAGTTCCGGATTTACTATGGTGGATCTGGGTGTCGATGTATCAGCTGAAAAATTCGTGGAAGCGGTAAAGGAAAATGAAAATGTAGTGCTAGTTGCCTGCTCAGGTCTGTTAACTACCACCATGCCAGCTTTAAAAGAAGCCGTTAAGACGATAAAAACTGCTTTTCCAGATATGAAAGTGATTGTCGGTGGTGCTCCAGTGACGCCAGAATATGCCGCTGAAATTGGTGCAGACGGTTACGCACCGGACGCCGGGAGTTCTGCTGCTAAAGCAAAAGAATTGATCGGTGTGGCGTAAAAGTTACAGATAAATAAAAAAATTGAGAAAAATCATTTGATTTCGTTAAATTTGACTATTTCAAAAATTGAATAAATATCGTGGTTGGTGTAAAATAATGATATGCTCTCCTTGTAGTAGACAGAATAATTAAAAAACTGGTTATTACAAGGATGAGTATATTTTTTATGTTAAGAAAAGTAAAGTTTACTCAGAAAGATAAATTAAACGTGGTAGAGACGATTCAATATAATGTACCGATAAGATTTTGTGTCTAGCCTTATGGGTATTATTTCGGAAGTGATAGATTAAACGAATGAGAGTGAAGGGAGCTTAAAATGATTCCATACGGGCTATCCGGGATAACAATGCAGCAGATTGAAATATTTTTGGCTGCTGCCAAATTTGAAAACTTCACAAAAGCAGCTTTAAAGTTACACATGACTCAGGCGTCTGTCAGTCGAAACATTCAAAGTCTGGAATATTCGACAGGACTGGTGCTTTTTTTAAGGCACAAGCAACATGTACGGCTGACTAATGCAGGTAAAAAGCTGGCGGAGCTCATGCCTGAAATCCTGGCAAAAACCGAATATGCTGTTGAAAAAGCTTATATTCAGCAGAAAAATCAATTTCAGAGTCTGACAATTGGTGATTTCAATAGCACCTCTATGGACAGCTATTTGTTACCCATTACCAAAGCATTTGAACGGGCCTATCCCAATGTCGATTTAAAGATCGAACGGGGTGAGCCGGATAAAGTACTTTCAGATGTCAGCACCGGCCTTTATGATGCAACTTTTTTTACATATACTGGGATCAGAAGAATCCAGGAAGTTCAGCTCCAGCATCAGGTGCTGTTTCTGATGCCGCCGTCGCTGGTGATTTCGAATACCCATACACTTTTTAGCAAAGAAGAGGTCAATGAAGAGGATCTTAAAAATCTGACGCTTATTACAATGAGCGGAGATGAATATGAAGGTTACCGATCCTTTGCAAGAGAGGTTTGCAATACGGCGGGTATTACGTACAAAAGGATCAAAATGGTTGATAGCCTGTTTACACTTGCAATGGAATTAAAACGCAGTGACAGCGTTGCAATACTTGACACCTGCTTTGCACCGATGAATCCCAAAGAACTCCGTTATATCCCACTATATCAAACCCCAGTGCGTTCGGGAATCGTACTCGCTTATTCTGCCGAAAACGACAACCCATATCTATTAAAATTCCGTGAAGTCTGCAAAGAGGTCTGCGACACAGCCATAAATACAACGAATGATTAATAAGCAAATCAGAAATTTGGCATAAATAACGAAAGTCATTTTCAGGAGGGTTAATTTGAAACTCAATATTCATATCTTGTTTGAGGAATTAAAAAATTACGCACCGGTATTAAAGATCACCAGAGAAAATGAGTTTTTTTTCCAAAAGATTCGCTTTCTTGATACAGATATAGGGGACTTGCAGAAAGGTTGTATTTATTTGGCTCGGGCAGAAGAAATTGAAAAACACTTCAGTTTTTTGGAGGAAGTGGATCTGATTTCTGTCGGACCCATTAGTGTTTTTCCAGAAAAATGGGAAAATCTTTCGGTAATTATTTTGCCTGAAATGGAGAATATTATCACAGTCTTCAATCAGGTTCAGGATATTTTTTTGAAATATGAACAATGGGATTATGCTTTGATCCGTATGATCGCTGAACATGAATCGCTTCAAGCCATCGCTGATCATGCTGCAACGATGCTGAAAAATCCCTTTGCTCTTCTGGATATCACCTTGAAGCCCATATTGGTGGGAGGAAAAATACCTGATCATTATCAGGGTACCGCCTGGGAATCCATTATGGACAACGAGTATACGCCCAGCGAAACATATTCCATGTCAAGAGATGACCTGTATTTTTTTCTTTCTTACAATAATAAGCCTTACTTTGTCCATGGAGCACCGTATCAATATTCACATCTGATGGCCAATATTTATCTGAATCACAAACTGTTTGCACTAATTGCCACGACTGATATTAACGGCCCATTTTCACAGAGCGAACTTACGCTGATTGGACATGTGCGTGATGTTATGGAGCTGGCTATTTCTTCCAGCATGGATTTTAAAGGTATTCGGGAGACTGTTGTTTACTACCTTGAAAAGTTATTAAAGGGGTTTCCGGTCGATGAAAAAATTATCAACTATCATCTAAATCAGAGAAATTGGCGGCAATATGACAAATTCCGGTTATACACCATTGTGAATCCTGAAGAGAAAGAGCTTAGTGAAAGTCAGGCTGAGTTCTGCTTATTTCGGATCAGAAAGTTGCACGAAGATGCGGTCGTTTTTTGCTATGAAAATGCCATTATTGTCGTAGCCAGAAGGGCTACAAGTCCGGAGCATCATGAATATGAAAAGCGGCTGAGGGCACTGGCAAAAAAACTGGAAATGCAGTGTGGATATAGCAGTGTTTTTGACCATTTCATTGATCTGAAGTACTACTATATTCAGAGTAAGGCGGCTCTTTATGAAGGGCAAAAGGACAAATCTGAAACCGACTTCTGGAGTTTTGAAACTTATTATTTTGCCCATCTGATTGACGCAGTTAACAACTCAGCCAGCCTAAAAAGCTTATGTCACCCTGGGGTGTTACGCCTCCAGGAGCAGGACCAAAAAGAAAAAACGGACCTGGTTCGTTGTCTGAGAATCTATCTTTTCAATGGCTGCAACATTGCCCAGACGGGCAAGGCGCTTTTTATGCACCGGAATACCCTTACTTACCGGCTGGAAAAAATTGTCGATATTCTTGAACAGGATGTGCGGCAACTGGATGAAAATGCCCGGATGCAGATCTGGTTTTCATGTTTAATCACTTCGTATCTATGAAAAATGCCTGATAAATAAGAAAAGCTTTTACATCGTTGCGTTTACGCATCGATGCAAAAGCTATGTCTAAAAGGGGTTTAATAATTTTAGTTTGTCTCTTGATCGAAATTGGGTGTCATACCAGCACATTTCATGGAGAATTTTGTAATGAAACCGCCGAAAACCATCAGTAAGATCAGGCCGATCACAAAGAAGGGTAAAAATAGGGCATAAGAATTTGGCAGAACCGCGGCGATGGGAGCGCCCATCAGGACACTGCCCATGAAAATGGTGAGGATGGGACACATAAAAATTAAAATGATAACCAGAAGAACCGCATACATCACCAGATTAAAGAGAAACGTGCCGGGAGTTGTAATTTTACTGGCCAGACCACCGCTGATTTTCCCCAGGGGGATAATCATACCCAATATAAAGCCTACCAATACGCCTACCAGCGCTGAGATGGGGAAATGTACCCAATCAACAGCACCGGCTGTGATTAAACCGCCCACGATGGTAAAGGTGACCCCGAAGACGATGGAATTAAACAGATTGTTTAGGAGATTGAATTTTGTTTCTTTTTTCATTTTAGTCCTTTCAAATTTATAATCAGTGATTTTAGGGATTAGCGTATCCCACTGTTTTGATAAAACGTTATATGAATAAGTAATTACAGCTGTAACCTACGACATCACTAATTCTTAATTTGCTGTAATTTTTGACATATGCTGCTTATTTAAAATTCAGATAGAAATAATTATACGGCTTGTGTTCGTCCCAGCTCATGACTGTATCGAATCGCCTCGCCCAGCATCGGCATCATCACATCAAGCATATCTTTAGGATCCAGGGAATTGACGGTAACAAAGGGGAAGATAATGTAAGATGGATACTTGCCATAAGTGTCCAGACAGCGATGGACATCAGCCAGACGTTCTTCAACAGTGGCATCCGGGCGACCGGGGATACCATTGGCATCATAACCACCAATCAAGGCAATGCGATCACCATATTTTTCCAGCAGCTGAACAATATCGTTAACCGGCTGAACCGAGGACCAGGCAGCAGCACCGGTCTCAATAATGTCTTCAATGAGGGATTCACAAAGACCACAGGTATGCTGGATTGGAATCATCCCGAGTTCTTTTACGGCGTCATTAAGCCGTTTATGATGGGGTTTAATCAACTTGCGATAGACAGCTGGAGACATGAACAGGCCCCGTTCAGTTGCGATATCATCGTAATTGTTGAAAATATCCGGGTTATAATATTGCTTCACTTTTTTAGCAAACTCAATTTTGTAGTCGGTAATGGCTTCCATCAGTTCATAACAGGCTTCCGGCTCTTCGATCAGTGCCATCAGGGTTTCTTCAAAACCCATTAACGCGGCCAGACGTTCAAAAACACCGTTGCCACAACCAAATTCCAGGGCGGTCTGGTTTGAGTCGAAATTGTGTAAGAGCTTAAACTCTTCGTCGGCGATGGTTTGCCAGTCGACGGCTTCGAGATCCGGGAATTTGACGATTTTTTTCCAGTCCACGATGGTCTCCGAGTCCATGATATGTTCGTTGGGAGCTGGAATTGGGGCACCGCCGCCGGATGCTGGGGTGATCCAACGGATGCCAAAACCATCGTATCCGCCGCCCATGGGGCCTTTTTCAAACCATGGGCCGGGGTAGGCGCCAAAGCCACTGCCAGCACAATCGATCGGAAAGATGGGGGTCCACTCTGTTGGTTTGTGGTTGATTGCATTAAGATAGTTTTCTTTGGGGGTCAAGCTCATCGTTTTTTTCCTCCTGTAAATCAAATAATTTTTATCATTCTATGATGAAAATTTATTTTTGTAAATTAGACATTATTATTGACTTTTCAAGTGACGAATTATACACTTTGCACAAGGAGAGGTGACTAATGGAATTATCACTGAATTTAATTAAGGAAAAACTGGCTGATCTTGTAATCGATTATAAACAGGAAGAATCGGGTCAAAGACTGCACTTGCAGCGACCTGTATTTTACCGGGATCAGAAGGAACTGGACTCAAACACATTATATATAGCTCAGTCTGACCAATTACCAGCCGATCTCCATTGTCAGGTTGACGCGGCTTTAATTGTAATCGGCAGTCCGGCGATCAGCCTGAATCATAATGGATTCAGTTATCTGGTTATTTCTGAAACGGTGTCGATTTTTGAGTTAAGTAACCGGATTCATCAGATCTATGATTTTTTTGAGATCTGGAATATGAGTCTGCAAAAGAGTATTCGGGAGAACAAGCCGCTACAGTATCTTATTGATCTCTCGGAACCGGTGTTCGAAAATGGTATCACTATTATGAATCCGGATTTTTATATCATCGCCCGGACATCCCTGACCCTCGATTTTAATTTATTTGAAGAACTAAAAACCGATGAATTTGGTCGACTTCAGCCGCAACAGGTCAATTCCTTCAAAAATGATTTGGCCTATCAAAAGATCAAAGATGAAAAAGCGGTATTTATTTATCCTAAAAACATTTTACCCTATCGCACTCTGTGTAAAAATATTTTTCATCACGACAGTTTTCTGTTTCGGTTGGTTGTTTGCGAAAACATTCATCCTTTTTCAGAGAGTGATGCAGTGCTGCTAGAATATCTGGGAAAATCTCTCACAGAGGATTCAGAGTATCTGGTATCGGTGAATCGTTTTGATGATGATGAATTAATTGAATTACTAAATGATATGGTTGCTGGAAAAGCCTATCACTTAGCGGATTTTGAAAAAGAACTGAAGCGGCTAGGCTGGGAACTGAACCATTTTTATTGTGTGGGGTATGTGCTTCCCAGTGATCAGGATATCTACAACCAAACATTGACCTACTTCAGTAATAAGATTCGGCACGATTTTGAGGATGCCTTCGCCTTCGCCCATAAGGATCATTTGATTGTTCTCTTTAATCTGAACCGGATTAAAAACAGGCAGGAATTTTTCGATGACTTTAATTTATTTATCAAAGCGAGTAATTTTAAAATCGGCTATAGTAATGACTCAAATGGTTTAGGCAATTTTAGGGATTATTTCAAAGAAGCCCAGATTGCTCTGGACTTTGGCGGTCATTCAGCACCCCAAAATGACGTCTATCAATTCAGTGATTATGTTTTATTCTATCTGTTGAGCCAGATGACCAGAGAGCTTCCGGCGGCAAACTTAAACGCACCGATTTTATCTCGTTTAAGTGACTATGATGATAAAAATGGCACCGAATATATAAAAACCCTAACCATCTATTTAATGAACAACATGAATGCGCTTCAAACTGCCAAAGATTTATCTATCCATCGTGGCACGATGGTCTATCGCCTTGAGCGAATCCGGGAAATTGGAAAAATTGATTTTGAGAATCCGGATGAATTGCTGCATGTGAATATTTCACTAAAGCTTCAGAATAATTTAACTAGTATAAAACCTGTCAAAGAAAATAAGGGTGAAGAGTTTACGGAGCAGATTTTAGCAGACTTGATCGCTAAAGGATATCATGGGAAAAAACTACTAAAAAAATTCAAGGAAGAGCAGAAAAAAGTTTGACTAGCTGTTGAGAATATGATCAGCTCAAACGATATATCAAATTGAGAAAAATGAAGAATTTGTATAAAAGTTCAAAATGAAAGGAAACCAATGGAAGAAATCACGTATCAGACGTTTCCATTTTGAGTTATGATTGTTTCATCTTATAGAAAGAGGTATTTTTGATGAATTCCCAAAATACATTAACATTTGTACCGCATATTCCCAACAATGTACCAGAAGTAAAGGTGATGGTCGCACCAGAAGGATTGTGGCATCCGATGACCGATGGAACCTGGCCATTACATCCTTTTGCCTATGATAAATGGGAGATTGAGGAATTGAGTTGGCATGATACCTGCTATATCCATGCAGGTTTGAATCCATTTCTGCAGTTCGCTGTAAAAGGAAAAGAATTTCTGGATCTTATGGAGGCGATCAGTGTCAATACATTTCGTAATTTTCCTGTCGGGAAAGCCCGTCACACCATTCTGTGCAACGATCAGGGGAAGATTATTCTGGACGGGATCATCATCCGCCGTTCAGAAGAAGACTTTATTTGTGCCTGCTTACCCGATCCTGCCATGTTTAACGCCCAGCTAGGCAATCAGTTTAATATTACTTCTGAGTATATCGGGGATACAAATTTCTTTTATCAGATGTGTGGACCTAAGTCTTTACAAATCGTTGAGGAAGCAGCGCGGCAGGATCTACATGATTTAAAATTCATGCACACTGCTGATGCCAAAATTGCTGGTAAAGAGGTATTTATTCTACGTACAGGGATGGCTGGAACTCTGGGTTATGAAGTTCATGGCAAAACTGAAGATGCTCACGAAGTTTATAATAAGTTGCTGGAAGTTGGCGGAAAATATGGGATCCAGAAGCTGGGACGTTATGCTTATGTCAATGCCCACTGTGAAGGTAGTATACCTCAGATTGCCGAACATTTTGCATCCCCAATGGATCCTGTGGTTTTGTCAGGTAGTCTTCCCAGAGATTCAGAGCTGGTCTTTCGTAGTCCAGTTGATCTGGGATGGGAAAAACTCGTAAAGTTCAACCACGATTTTCCTGGTAAAGAAGCATTAAAAAAAGAACTGGAAGGGCCTCATAATACTGTTGTTCATCTTATCTGGAACAAAGATGATGTACTAAAAGTAATGGCTGGTTCCATGAATCCGGAGAAGCGATATGATACCATGGATTTGGTTTGCGATTATGACTATGTCCGTAATAATGCGGGTATGCATATTGATGCCGTTTATGATGGCGAAAAAATGATCGGGGCTTCTTCTGGCCGTATGCTTTCTCCCAAAACAAGAGATATGATTTCGATTGGTTCGATCAATTCAGACTATGCAATAGAAGGTACGGTGATTGAAGTACTCTGGGGTAATCCTGAAAGCAATCAAGTTCGGGTTCGGGCAACCGTCACCTTATTCCCGTATATCAAAGAAAATAGAAACGAAAATTTTGATACGGAAACCATCCCACATCCAGTTTTTGATTAATAGTTGGGATAGAAAAATTTCTTAATCTAATGGTTATGACCGAAATTTCTTTATATTAATTTAAAACAAAAGGAAGCTAATGCATGAACTGGATGTTTACAGCTGTGCGAAAGCTTCCTTTTTGTTGTATAATCGGATTGACAGATGATATAATGAGAAAAAAGCTTGTTATCAGGAGAAACCCCATGTTGATTTCGCAGGATACATATTCAACCCGTAAAGATAAAATTTTAAATGCTTTAATCGAAAGAAAAGGATTGCAGTATTTGACGGATGTGGCAGCCGAAGCACTGAATAATCCCATCTTTATTTATGACGTCAGTGGAAAAATTCTGGCAAAAAGTAAGATAATCAGTCATAGGGAGGTCTGGGAAGAATTATTTCCAAACGGCCATCTGAGTTCTGATAATCGTCGAACCACGGAGAACGCTGGTGTAATAAAGAAAATAATGGAAGATGATTCTCCGGTGATGGGACAGTTTGCTTTTAGTCGGTTTCGTTTTTTAGGATGCCGAATTCGTGACAATGACAATGTCGTAGCCATTGCCACCGTAGTAGAAAAGAATCCCTTAGAAGAGGATGATTCGGATTTACTGGTGATGATATGCAAATCTGTTTTATTTGAATTATTGTATCGTGAACGTACTGCAATGCAGAAAATTCCATATTTTGGATTGTTGAAAGACATCATTGAAAGGACGGGTTCCGTAAATGAAATCCGGGAACGGTGTCAAGTTCTTAAGCTAAATACTCCTAAGGAAATGCGTTTGATTGAGATTAGATTTCCCGGTTATGTGAGCAATTCGTTGTCCTTAAGCTTACTCCGGGAAATGCTAATAGCATCCATACCATCATGCTACTGCATTATTTATTCTGAAAGTTTAATCCTGATCATGGCGGAGAACTTCTTAAACCAATCAATATTGGACGTAATCCAAAAAGCTTTTATTAATTACGAAATTCGGATCGGGATCAGTTCCAAGTTTACGGAGATCTTAGGGGTACAAAATGCGTTTCAGGAAATGCGGGCCATTCAAAGTGTGTGTCAGAAATTAAAAGTTGACAAACCGGTAATATTTTATGAAGATATCATAACGTATCATTTTATGGAATTGGCATCAAAAGACTATGATTTAAAAAAATTCTGTCTTCCTGCGATTAGGCAAATAGAAGAATACGACCAATGTCATGGAACATTATTAAAACAAAGTCTTGAGGGATACCTTGAAGCCGGCAGAAATATCCAGAAAGCGGCCGAGCGCTTGCATACGCATAAAAATACCCTTTACTATCGCTTAAAGCGTATCGAAGATTATTTTGATCTGGATTTGAATGAAGAAAATTTATGCTTCAATCTGCAATTATCCCTTCGGATGCAGCAGTTAACGGAAGAATAAGCTGGAGACGAGCTCTTGATAGGGACTGTTTGTTGGCCAAAACATAGATTGCAATTACGTTCCTCAATAAAATTGAACCTCGTGGAATATTACCACGAGGTTTTTAACATTTCCGGGATAATCTTCTTAATCACAAATGGATTTACACCCCTACTTCTCCATTTTGAAAAGTAGGGGTGTTGCAATGTCATTAGAGATTATTTAATGTGGTAGATTTATGCTATATTAAATTCTCGTTTTAAATTTGCAATTAAATTGTGAATCGTGCCACCTTGGCCAGAATAAAGACCGGTTGATGTTGTCTTCGGTAACAAGCGATCAGATCTTTTTGATTGCATCAATAAAACATCGTGTGCTTAGCTGATGAGTGCTTTACCTGCCTCATAGGCTCTGTCCAGTAATACCTGGGGAATCTCACTCTGGGGATCGTTGCTGCCATAACTGAGCAGGCTTTCAATTACATCCCAGCCAAAGGCTTTGAAAATCTGATCGTTTGCCTCGATGGCATTTTTGAACATGTTTTCATCGGGATTACCTTGGGCGTAAGCGGTGACCACTTTTTTACCTGGATAACGGGGTAAAAAGTCGCTATTAATCATGGGAAACATCCGGTCAATCCACTGTTTCGACTGCCCGCCGATGTTGTGAAAAAAAATCGGAAAGCCGGCAACAATACCGTCAGACCCTTTTAATGCCGGATACATGGTTTGCAATTCATCATTAGTTGAACACCCTTCATGGGCACGGCAATAATAACAGCCTTGGCAACCTTTAATACCTTCTTCGTTTAAATTGTAAACAATCACTTCGGCACCAGCGGATTTAGCTCCTTCTAATACCTGATTCACCAGTTTGTTGGTATTGCCGTTTTTTCTGGGACTTCCTAAAAATCCGATTACTTTACTCAAATTTATTACCTCCAAATGCGTTGATTTATATTAGTACATTTATTATACTATAATTATATTACTGATCAAGTACGCAGAATAATCGAACATAGTATCAAAATACGTACTGAAATTTTTGAAGGAGTAACAGATTTATGAATGAAACGATTTCCTATACGGAATTTATTAAGGCAATCAAAACGGGCGAAATCTCGGAATACCCATTGATGTCGGAAAACAAATGCCATGTTACGGCTGTTCTGATAATGCTACAGGGAAAGTGGACAAATCATGTCCTTTTTGAAATGTGTAAGCATGAAATGATTCGGTTTGGCGAACTCAAAAAAGCACTGCCGGCGATTACCAACACCATGCTGACTGCCACATTACGAGAACTCGAAACCGAAAGATTAATCAATCGGGAGCAATTCAATGAAATTCCGCCTCGCGTTGAATATCGATTAACCCCTAAAGGACAGGATTTGATGCCGATCTTTTATGAAATGATGATTTGGGGGAATAAACATTTGGAAGAAAAATAGTGCGTTTTGAAATATTTCAAAGAGCTATTTCAAACTTCGGTTTAAAAAATTCACTTAAAATTGTGTCATCGACAAAATATAATCTGAATCTCTCTACAATTAAAAGAGTATAAACTCTTTTAATTGTAGCAATCCCGTTTTTTTAAAAGGGCCTCAAAATTCAGCGAAAGAGTCTGAGAACGTACCAAAGCGGGTGGCCGCTAACCTACAATCAGGTTAGCGGCCACTCGTTTTAATGGCCAATTTTTCAGTTGGTAGGCTAATCAGATGAGTTCAAATGAAAGATGTAGGTGCAGCAGATCATTTTTATTCTTTAAGTCTGTCTCGCTGATTTCTTTAATCTGTTCCAACCGGTAAATAATGGTGGCTCGGTGGATAAACAAGTCTTTGGCAGTCTGAACCGCATTGAGATTATTATCAAGAAATACTTGCAGCGTGTGGACATAGTCAGTATGATTCTTTAAATCATAATCCTGAAGACGTAATAAAATCGGTAAAGACAGTAATTTGGGTGTCGCTGTCAGTGAAGGGCTGGATGGTTTCGGGCACAATGATCCGAAAAAGAAAGGTATCATTGAGAAAAATGTTTTTACAAAGCGTCCGAAAAGGCAATATCTCGGAAGGATAGATAAAAACATTTTTTTCGCTCTTGATTTTATTGTAGACGGTATCGTTTTTAAATAAATTGACCTACTCGATGGCGATCCGCCTCGATGCGTCAAGATGTAAATTCGGAGAGTCATAGATTGTATGCATCGTTGAATGGGCAATCATATAAAAGTCGCCATTCATTATAAACATGCCGTTTCCAAAAAAATTGTTCAGAAATATCCACCAGATACTGCAGGGGATTTTTCTCGCGAATACATTGCTGTAGCTTTAAATCCCAGGTTCCATAAATATCGTAAATTTCATGAATGACATTACTTAGTTCAAAGATATCAGTAGCATCCGCAATCACCAGCAGATCCATCTCATCATTATAAAAGCTAGGAGGGGGATCACCAATGCAGATTAAGATCGAAGCCGGCATAAAGGTCAGATCAGGTGGCAGTTTTTCGGCCATAGTTATATATAATATGTGGGAAGTCAAACAGGTCTGGCCGGCATAAAAAACAGGATGGGGTAAAGGCAATAAAGATCCAGATACACCAATGTTGTCATCTTTTACAAGAGCGACCAGTTTCTCTTTCAGCAGTGTTAAAGATAGGTTCATGGTTTTTCGCCTCTTTGTACACAGTGTATAGATTAAGACCGAAAAAGTCAATCAGCTTGTATAATTTACAGTTTCGTAAATTTATCGTAAGATTTAAATATCAATCAAGCAAAAATTTAAGGAGGACTATTGATATGGCACTTACACCGAAAGAAAACTATTTAAACGCAATCAATCACAAAGAAACCGAATGGACACCGGTACACCTTGCCGATTGTGGTGTGCTGGGATTTGGCGCCCTGCCAGGACCCTGGATTGAAAAAGGACCATTGGGTGGCGGCTATGATGGCTTTGGCATTCGTTGGATCACGCCAGCTTCTGGTGGTGGCGCGCCGATTCCAGCACCCAATGAACATATTATGGATGCCGATACTATTATCGACTGGAAAAACATCGTCAAATTTCCTGATCTGGAAGCCGTTGACTGGCAGGCCATGGTGGCGACAGAATTGGCGATGATGCCCGTTGACAGAACTGTGCAAGCCATTGAATTTGGTTGTGGCAATGGCGTGTTTGAGCGGCTTGCAGCCTTGATGGGTTTTGAGGAAGCCTTGATGGCTCTGGCCGAAGAACCAGAGGCCTGTAATGAACTAATGACCGCCATTACTGATTACAAAATTGAGTTTGCAAAAAAAGTAAAACAGTATTACAACCCCGATCTGTTTACCAATTACGATGATATTGCCACTGAAAGAGGTCTGTTTATGTCGCCGACGGTCTATCGCGAACTGATTAAACCTCATCACAAACGACTTAACGACGCCGTCAGAGAATTGGGGATGATACCGGTGCAGCATACTTGCGGTTACTGTGAACCCCTGATTGAAGACATCATTGAAACCGGAGCTGCTGTCTGGACTTCCGTTCAGCCGACCAATGATATTGTCGGGATGCAGAAAAAATACGGCGATAAAATTGTTTTAATGGGTGGATTTGATACCAACGGTGCCCCCGGCGCTCCCGATGCGACCCTGGAAACACGAATTGCCGAAGTTCACCGCTGCTTTGATGAATATGGCCAAAAACCAGGATTTATCTTCTTCGGGCATGTGCTGGTTAATAGTTTAGATCCCGCCGAAATGGGCAAGCAAATGATGCCTATTATTCAGGAAGCGGTCCGTTACAGTCATCAGCTGGGAACAAAATAACAGCACCAGAAAAGGAAACCATTGTGAAGATATTAATTATCGGGGGATTTTTAGGCTCCGGAAAAACCAGCGTATTGCTGCAACTGGCAGAATATCTCGTTAGTCTTGAAAAAGAGTATCATTCTGAAATAAAAGTGGCGATTGTTGAAAATGAAATTGGCGCAATCGGTATTGATGATAAAGTTCTGAAGCAGGCCGGATTTAATGTTAGCAATCTTTTTAGTGGATGCGCCTGCTGCTCTCTCACAGGAGAACTGGTTGCCAGTATTAAAAAAATCCAGTCCGAACTTGATCCCCAATGGCTGATCATTGAAGCCACTGGTGTAGCTTATCCAGGCAGTATCAGAAAAGTAATTTTAGATGAGTTGGGTCTTGACGCCACAATCCTGATCATCGCTGATGCCAAACGCTGGCAACGATTGGTTAACGCCATGGAATTACTGGTATCCGGACAGCTGGAGGACACTTCGATCGTATTACTGAATAAAGTGGATCTGATCAATAGTGCAGAATTTAAGCAAGTTGAGCAGAGCATATTAAACTATAATCAAACAGCGGAAGTCTTTCCAATATCCGCAAAAGCGGTAATTCCAGAAGACATATTGAAAAAAATAGTCAATCAAGTGGAGGCTTTATATGATAACAAAGCATAATCACGCTGAATCCTGTACCCATAACCATGATGCTGGCCACCATCATCATGGTATTGAATCTCACTTACATGATGATGTGTTGGTATGCTCCGGGAAGCGCGATATTATTGGAGATTTGGAAACCATAAAACAAAATTTGGTAGGTGAAATTGAAATCCTAGCCAAGTGGATCCAGGAAATAGGCGGGATTATCGGTCATGTCAAGGCTTTGGTTGAACGTGATTCCCCGATAACCATGATATCAACCACTGGGGAAGATGTAACAGTCAAAGAAATGGCGGGATCATCCATTCATGCAAGCGTTGTAACAATTGTATTCAACACCGATGCCCAAAGCCTGGAATGCCGCATCGCATCACTATTTGACACTTTACAGAAACAAACAGATTTGTAAGAGGAGTAAGAAAATGATCATTATCGGAGAAAAAATTAACGGTGCTATCCCATCAACAGCCAAAGCGATTGCGGCCAAGGATGCGGAATTTATTAAAAACCTGGCGATTAAACAGACCGAAGCCGGAGCAGACTTCATTGATGTCTGTGCTTCAGTGGATGATGACATCGAACTGGAAACCATGAAATGGCTGATCGACATTGTTCAGGACACGGTAGATACGCCAATTGCGGTGGACAGTCCCAATGTGTACACCTGTATCGAGTCCATGAAATACTGCAATAAACCCGGACTGTTTAATTCCGTTTCATTAGAAGGTGATAAGGTCGACGTGGCCTTTAAAGCGATCGCCGACACCAAATGGGAATGCGTCGCGCTGTTAAACAGCGATAAGGGGATTCCGAAAACCGCTAAAGATCGTCTGGATGTTTTTGCCGATCTGATGGTTAAGGTCAAAGAATACAACATTGATCCTTCCCGTATGCACATTGATCCCTTGATTGAAATGCTGTGTACGTCGGAAGACGGGATTCAGATGGTCACTGAGGTCATTCGCGGTATCAAAGCTCAATACCCCACCATCCATGTCACCGGCGCCGTCAGCAACATTTCCTTCAACCTGCCTGCCCGACGGATAGCCAACCAGGCCTTTGCCGTTTTGGCCATGAGTGCCGGCATGGACAGCTTCATTCTGGATCCCCTGAACAAGGATATGATGGGAATGCTTTTTGCCACCGAAGCGATGATGGGTGAAGACGAATACTGTATGGAATACATCGGCGCCTTCCGCGAAGGTATTTTTGTAAAATAAGTTACAACAAAACCTGGAACCCACACAGGTTTCGGGTGGATGAAATAAAAATAAGCACATTAAATTTAATAAGTGCATTAAATCAAAAATAAAAGGAGAAATTAACATGTCAAAAATTGAAGAAGTAAAAGTATTGGTCGAAACGGGTAAATCAAAAAAGATTGCTGCAGCGGTTCAGGAAGCATTGGATGCTGGCGATAAAGCACAGGATATTCTGGATGCGATGATCGCTTCCATGGGTGTGGTTGGCGATAAATTCTCATCCGGCGAAATCTTTGTCCCAGAAATGTTGATTGCCGCCAAAGCGATGTCAAAAGGCGTGGAAGTGTTAAAACCAGTGATGGCTGGTGATGTATCCAATTCCTTAGGAACCTGTATCATCGGAACGGTTGCTGGGGATCTCCACGATATCGGCAAGAATCTGGTCACAATGATGATCGAAAGTGCCGGATTTGACATGATTGATCTGGGTGTCGATGTGCCAGCTGAGCGATTTGTGGAAGCAGTAAAAGAAAATGACAACGTGGTCCTGGTTGCTTGTTCTGGTCTGTTGACCACCACCATGCCAGCCTTAAAAGAAGCTGTTCAAACCGTTAAAGCAGCTTTACCTGACATGAAAGTCCTTGTCGGCGGTGCCCCGGTTACTCAGGCTTATGCCGACGAAATTGGCGCCGATGGCTATGCAACGGATGCTGGCAGTGCTGCTGTTAAAGCAAAAGAACTGATTGCTTAAAAAGAGTAAACGTTTTTGAAATACAACAAGATCTGGTTTTTTACCAGGTCTTTTCTTGATTCTTATTATTGTTAGAATGGTTCTGTTTTTAAAGAATTAATGGTTAACAGTGCATAAAGCTGGCAGTGAACCGGTAGAGAGAGGATATCTGTCATAATAATTGGTGAGGCTTTCGAGATACCGGTAAAATGACGACAACGCTCCAGACTGGTCTATTCAACAGACCAAGTCGATGAAAGGAAATGAAAATGAATGATATAAATACAAAATACAGTAGAAGTGACCAGAGAAACTATAAATCGAGCCTGGCTGGGAAAATAGCGTTGCTGGTGATTGTATTCTCGGCCATTGGCATTGCGATTACTGTGATGGGCGCTTATCTTTCAGCCAGAACGGTGCTAATATCGACTCTCCCGCAAGATAATCTGACACAGGCCTTGCATTCCCTGGGACTGACAGTCGGTCTGGTTGCGTTGGCAATCGTTGTAATCAATGTACCGGTGGCAATTATTTGGGGTAGAATCTTGACGAAACCCGTCATTCGGTTAAACGAGGCGTTCGCTCGTATGAATGATGGAGAAATTGAATTTGATGATCAGTTATTCAATGATTTAAAAAATAGATCTGAAGATGAAATCGGTCAGATGATGACATCATTAACGATGATGATTGAAAGTCGACGACAGTTGGTTGAAGCGGCTGAAGCCTTGGCCAAAGGAGATCTGACCGTTGAAATCAAACCGAGTTCTCAACAGGACCGGATGGCCTATGCACTGATTGACATGGTAGGGCAACTTAATCTTCTTTATAAGGAAATAGAAACGGCTGGATATGAAGTCGCTTATTTTGGGCATTTTGATTACAAAGGTGATCCGGATATTTTAGCTGGCTCCTACCAGGATTTTGTTTCGGGAATCAATCAGGTTATGGACGGTCTTATTCAACCGCTTCGAAATGCCAGTCGTTACATCAACCAGATTGGTGCCGGTGAAATTCCTGAAAAAATCACTGAGACTTACAATGGCGATTTTAATATTCTAAAAGACAGTATTAACGCTTGTATTGATGGACTGGGCGCACTGGTTGCAGGCAATGAGGTGCTTGACCACATTGATCGAAATGATTTCTCCAGAAAAATTACAGGAAATTATAGTGGGCTTTATGGATCAATTTCTGAATCCATCAATCGGGCAGTGGATCAGTTTAATCGAATTATTATGGTGGTTGATAATATCGCACAGGGTGAATTTACTTATCTTGACAAATTGAAGGAGCTAGGAAAACTCAGCGATGAAGATATCTTGACACCGAGTCTGATCGAGATGATCGAGACAATTCAGCGGCTGGTTGAAGAAACCAGAAAAATGACACAAAGTGCGGTTGCCGGTGATTTAAGTAAGCGCGGTGATCCAGATCGTTTTAAAGGTGGTTATGCCAAAGTCATCAACGGTTTTAATCAGACCCTGGACGCCGTTATCGCTCCGATCAATGAAGCGTCTGAAGTGATGACAGCACTGTCAAAAGGAAATCTGCAGGCAGAGATGACAGGGGATTATGCTGGGGACTATGCAGCAATTAAAACAGCCCTCAACAAAACGACGCAATTTTTGAAACGGGTTGTTGGTGAAATCACGATGATTTTAATCAACATGCAAAAGGGCGATTTGAACCATGAAATTACAGCCTATTATCACGGTGATTTTTTCGAAATTAAAAAAGTTCTAAATGATATCACGACTCAGCTCAGCAGTACACTTTCAGAGATT